>JAGWAG010000004.1:29971-59861 GCA_021296535.1 Acidobacteriota bacterium
GGCGGGTGCCGCCGCCGCCGCCGCCGTCACGCCAGCCCGCCGCCGCCGTCGGGCCAGCCCGCCGCCGCGGGCGGGGCAGCTCGCCGCGGGCGGGGCAGCTCGCCGCGGGCGGGGCAGCCCGCCGCGGGCGGGGGCAGCCCGCTACGCCGGTTCGCCGATCGCGTCGAAGTCGAGCCGCCCCGCGGGGTCGGCGTCGGCGGGGAAGAGGAAGTCCTTCATGTGGCGGGAGAGGGTCGCCTGGGCTTCCGGTTCCATGAAGTTCAGGCGGAGTTCGTTGATCACCTTGATCTCCATCGCCATCCATTCATCCCAGCAGCCGGCGCAGACGCGGGCGGCGACCTCCTCGCCGAGGGAACCGGGGAACGGGGGATCGCCCAGGGCTTTCCGTCGTGCGCAGACGATCATCGGCCCTCCTCCGGCGCGCCGGCCCCGGCGTCCGTTGCAGCGTTCTGCGCGTCCTTGTACCGTTTCTTGATCCCCGCCTTCTGGCGGTTGCGGATCAGCCAGCGCAGCAGCTTCGACTCGTTGATGCCGACGACGAGATCGTCGAGCGCCTCGTAGATCGCGGGATCGTTGATCAGCTTGGCCGCGGTCCCGTCGCCCTCGGAGACCTGCTCCAGCGTGGAGTTCAGGCGGCCCAGGAGTTCCTCCACCTCGGTCGTCAGCGATTCACTCAGCTCCTCGTCGGTCAGCAGGCGGGGCAGCAGTCCGTCTGCGTCGCGCAGATCCGCGGCAATGGCGCGCAGGTCGGCAGCGGCCACCTCCGTGTCGGCCATCGTCGATTCGAACCGGGTCTTCAGTTCGGCGTCGTTGAGCAGGGCCGAAGCCAGACCGTCGCCTTCCTGCAACTCGGTCAGGGTCTCGTCGATCGTGTCGAGGGATGAAGCGAGCTGGTCGCCCATCTCCTCGTCCGTCAGCAGGCGGCCGAGCACGCCCTCGCCGGCCTCGACCTGGTTGGTCAGGCGTTCGAAGGACTCGAGAGTCCGGATCACGGTGTCGGTGATCCTCTTGTCCTCGCGCCCGGCGACCAGCTCGCCGAGCAGCCCTTCGCCCCTCTCCATGCGGGCGAGGATGGTCGACAGTGACTGCGCGGTGGAGACGACGTAGTCGACTACGTCGGCGCCGCTGGCGATCAGGTCGTCAACGTCGGTGGGGAGGGCGGCAGGAATCTCCTCGCCCGGGTTGAGGAGCACGGCGCCGGGCGAACCCGATGTGATCTCGACGTACTTGTCACCGAGCAGTCCCAGGGTCTTGATCCTGGCCAGGGAGTCGCGGCGCAGCCGATTCGCGTAGCGGCGCTCGACACTGATGCGCACTTCCAGCATCTCGCTTTCCGGCCGCTCGCTCAGCAGGATGCGGTCCACCTTGCCGACGGTCACGCCGTTCAACTGAACCGGGTTGTCCTCGGCCAGACCGGCGGCGTTGGGGAACATGATGAGGTATGAGTTGCTGGCTCGGAACAGGAAGCTCTGATCGCCAATGGCCAGGATGAAGCCGGCCAGGACGACGAGGGCGCCCACCACGGTCAGCCCCACCTTGGCTGTGTTCGAGTCACGCTGCATCGATGTTCTCCTCCGCGGTCGGTTGTCGACCTTCCAGGAATGCCCTGAGCGCCGGGTCCGTGTTCTCTTCGGCCTGCTCCCAGGTGCCGATGAAGCAAAACCGGCCTCCGTCCAGGAGAGCCACGCGGTCGCCCACGTCGCGGGCCAGCCGCAGATCGTGGGTGACGACGACGGACGTCGTGCCGAACTCTCGCTGGGTGTTGCGGATCAGACTCGAAATCGTGGCCGACGTCACGGGATCGAGGCCGGCGGTCGGCTCGTCGTAGAGCATGACCTCGGGGTTCAGAACCAGGGAGCGCGCCAGTGCGACCCGCTTCTTCATGCCGCCGGACAGGGCCGCGGGCATGCGGTCCTCGATGCCGGACAGGCCCACCCAGGCCAGGGAGCCGGCGACGCGCTGGCGGATCTCCTCCTCGCTCAACCGGTCGTGCTCGCGGAGAGGGAAGGCGACGTTCTCGAGAACGTCGATCGAGTCGAAGAGGGCCGCGGACTGGAAGAGCATCGCGATCCGCCGCCGCAGCGGGTACAACTGGCGCTCCGTCAACTGGACGAGGTCCGTTCCCTCGAACAGCACGGCGCCGGCCTCGGCTTCGTCGAGACCGTTGAGCTGCCGCAGGGTGAGGCTCTTTCCGGAACCCGAACGTCCGAGAATCACGAGACATTCGCCGCGCATCACGTCGAAACTCAGATCGTCGAGGACCGCCCGGTCGCCGAATCGACGGCAGAGCCCGCGGACGGCAAAGAGCGTTTCGGCACCGTTCGGGTGCGGCTGCCGCTCAGGCGAGGACATGGAACAGCTTCGTCAGGAAAAAGTCAGATACGAGCACCATGATCGATGCCCAGACCACGGTTCTGGTCGTGGCGCGCCCGACACCCTCGGCTCCGCCGGTCGCCGTCAGGCCGTTGTAGCAGCCGATGACGGCGATGAAACCGGCGAAGAAGACGGACTTGCCCAGGCCGTTCAGCACATCACCCAGGGTCAGGGCCTGGAGGACGTCGTTCACATACAGGCCGTAGGACAGATTCAACTGGTTCGTCGCGATGAACAGGCCGCCGAGGATGCCCAGGAAGTCGCCCAGGATGGTGAGTGCGGGCAGCATGATCAGGCTGGCGGCAAGTTTCGGTACGACCAGCTTTTTCACCGGATCGGCCGCCATGGAGCGCATCGCGTCGACCTGCTCGGTGACCTTCATCGTGCCCAGCTCGGCGGTCATGCCGGAACCGATCCGGCCGCCGACGATCAGCGCGACGAGGACCGGTCCGAGCTCCCTGGTCAGCGACTTGGAGACCACGCTTCCGATGTAGTACTTGACGCCCAGCTCCGGCAGGCTGTAGGCGGTCTGCAGGGCGAGCACCATGCCGGTGAACAGGGTGGTGACCGCGGCGACTCCAAGTGAGCTGACGCCGAGATGTTCCATCTGATGTAGCCATGACCGGAACTCGTAGGGCGGCCTGACCAGGGCGGTGAGACTGCGCCCGGCGAGGACAGAGAGGGCGCCGATATGGCGTAATGGGGTCACGAAATCGAACAGAATCTTGGGTGCAACCTGTTGCATCAGCCCGCAGGGCAACTTCTTCGCTTGTTGTGCTCGCGGCGCGTTCTTGGTGTTAGCTTCCCCTCCTGACAGCGCTGAGCAGAACCTTGTCGAACCGGAACCCCAGTAACTTGCGCCGCAGGACGCCGCGCAGCAAGTCTACGGCGAAAGTTCCTGGGGGAGGACGGGATGGGCCGAAACAGCGAGCCTGTGAGGGGTTTCGGGGCGCTACGGTCGCAAGCTCGGAACAAGGCCCGAACCCGTACCTGGACGGGGACTCTCGCCCGGTTGGGGGGAAGGACGGTGGAGGGTCGTCGGCGCGGCCGCCGATCTGGGCGATGGCGGTCGCGACCGTCACCGGCAACCTGTATCTGGTCGCAGGCAGCGTCGTGATGGGGGTAGCCGCGGCGATCGCCTCCTGGCTGCCGGGCCGCGACTGGGCCGGACTGGTGGCGCGGTACTGGGCCCGGGGGCTGCTGGTGACAGGCGGCGTCCGCCTGCGCCTCGACTACGCGGGCGGCGACCGGAAGGCCTGGCGCGCGTCGACGGCCGGCCGTCCACTCGTGTACATGGCGAACCACCGGAGCCTGTACGATGTGGCGGCCCTGCTCGCGATTCTGGAATCGCCGGTGCGCTTCCTGACCAAGCGCAGCCTGTTCCGGGTGCCGGGTTTCGGTTGGGGGCTCAAGGCGGCGGGTTTCGTGCCGGTGGACCGTGAGGATCGCAGCCGGGCGGGCGAGACGTTCGCGGTCGCCGGCAAACTGCTGGGCTCGAACGTCTCTCTGGTCGTGTTCCCCGAGGAGACGCGGAGTTCCGGGCCCCGGATGAAGCCGTTTCGGCGCGGCGGGTTCCTGCTGGCTCTCAAGGGACGGGCGCCGGTCGCTCCGGTCGGCATCCGCGGCACGGGGCGGATCCGGCGCAAGGGAGCGTTGGTCGTGCGGCCGGCCACGGTCGAGGTGTTCTTCGGAGAGGTGATGGATCCGGCCAGCGTGGGAGTGCGGGGGCGTCGAACGTTCATGCAGGATGTCGAGCGGCGGGTCGGTGAGTTGGCGGACTTGGGGACGGCGGGAGAAGGTGATGGCTGAAGCGATCGAGAACAGGGTCCGCGAGTGCCTCCGGACGATCACGTTCCCCGGCATGAAACGGGACATCGTCTCATTCGGTTTCGTACAGCGGGTGGGCGTGAGCGGAGGCGACGTGGTGGTCGATCTGCGGGTGCCGACCCGCGACGAAGGCGCCGCCAGGGACATCCGGCGCCGCATCGTCGATGCCGTCGGCTCGCTCGACGGGGTTTCGAACGTGCAGGTCTCGCTGGAGGTGGCGACGGCACCCGCTCCGGCCACGGCACGCGACCCCTCCCTGCTGCCGGGGGTCTCCCACGTCGTCGCGGTGGCGAGCGGCAAGGGCGGCGTCGGCAAGTCGACCGTGGCGACCAACCTGAGCGCGGCGATGGCGGCAGCCGGGCTGCGGGTCGGACTGCTCGACGCGGACATCTACGGACCTTCCATCCCGTTGATGTTCGGCATCGACCGCCGGCCCGAGATCGTCGGCGGCAAGATTCAGCCCTTCGAGCGCCATGGCGTGCGGGTCATGTCGCTTGGCTTCCTCCTCGATCCCGATACGCCGGTCATCTGGCGGGGGCCGATGGTGATGAAGGCGCTGGGCCAGCTCCTCGGCGATGTGGACTGGGGCGATCTCGACTACCTGCTGCTCGACCTGCCGCCAGGCACGGGGGATGCGGCGCTCACCCTCTCGCAGAAGCTGCCGCTTTCCGGAGCCGTGATCGTCTCCACGCCTCAGGACGTGGCGCTGATCGACGCGCGCAAGGGGCTCGCGATGTTCCGCAAGGTCGAGGTTCCGGTGCTGGGCATGGTCGAGAACATGTCCACCTTCGTCTGCCCCCACTGCGGCGAGGTGACGGACATCTTCAAGCGGGGAGGCGTTGAGCGCACCGCGGACCTGCTGAACTGCGAGGTCCTGGGGACGATTCCGCTCGACGCCGCGCTGGTGCGCGGCAGCGACGCCGGTGTGCCGATCGTCGTCTCGGCGCCCGACGGCGCGCACGCCGGCATCTTCCAGGACATCGTGGGCGCGGTTGAGCGCCGGCTCGTGGAGCTGGCGTCCGCTCGACCGACGTTGACGATCGTCTAGAGCGAGCCGGTCGCGGAATGCCTGTCGTTGTGGTCGCCGACGCGCACCTGGGTGGTCCGGGGGGCAGCGGCGAGGAGCTCGCCGACCAGCTCCGGGCGCTTTCGCCCGCGCGCTGTACGCGGGTGCTGTTTCTGGGCGACCTGTTCCATCTCTGGATCGGTTCGCGTCGTTTCGAAACGCCGGAAGTACGGCTGCTCGCGCCCGTGATCCGGGATCTGAGGCGGCGTGGAATCCGGGTTTCGTACGTGGAGGGGAACCGGGACTTCTTCCTTGTGGGCGGCGCCTACGACGACCTCTTCGACGACTACGGCCTGGAGATTCGCTTTGAGGCCGGCGGGGCCCGGTACCTCGCCGTGCACGGCGACGGTTTGAACCGGCGCGACTGGCGCTACCGCTGCTGGCGCAGGCTGTCGAAGAACCCGGTCAGCCGGTGGCTGACGTTCCGGTTGCCGTCCGCGCTTGGCCGCCGGCTCGTGACCTCGGCCGAACGCGGGCTCTCGGGCACCAACCTGGAGCACAAGCACCGGATCCCGGAGAGGGTCATCCGCCGGTACGCCGCCCGCCGTCTCGCTGAGGGTCACGACGTGCTCCTGCTCGGGCACTTCCACGCCGCGCGCAGGTGGCTCGAGAAGGGCGGCGAGGTGCGGATCGCGAACGCCTGGTTCAACGACAGGGAGTTGCTGTGGCTGGGTTGAACGATCCCCTGCCGGACCCGTATCCGGTTCGGCGGGTCGAGCGCGTGGGGGGAGTCGTGGAGCCTCCGGGTTCGAAGAGCATCTCGCACCGGGCGCTCAACCTGGCGTTGATCGGGCAGCGGCCCGCGACGATCGAGAACCTGCTGGAAGCGGATGACATCGCGGCCTTCAGGGAAGCCCTGAAGCGCATGGGCTGGCATCTTGAGCGCGTCTCCGGCACCGAGGTGCGGGTCGAACCACCGCCGGGCGGGCCGCCGGAAGCACCGGTGCGGCTGGACTGCCGGAGCGCGGGAACACTGCTGAGGTTCCTTGTTGCGAGCTGCGCGGTGACGCCGGGCGAGTGGATTCTCGACGGGTCGCCCCGGCTGCGTGAGCGACCGATCGGGCCGCTCCTCGCGACCCTGCGCCGGCTCGGCGCTCGGATAGACGAACTTGGCCGGCCCGGCTGCGCGCCGATCCGGATCCGTGGCGGCGCCCTGGCCGGCGGGAAGGTCGAAATCGATGCGGGCGAGTCGAGCCAGTACGTGTCCGCTCTGCTCATGGCGGCACTGCGAGCGAAGGCGCCGGTCGAGCTTCTCGCGCCGTTTCTCGTCTCTAGTCCATATGTGGACACAACTCTTCAGGTCATGGCGGATTTCGGTTCTTCCGTAACGTCCGGCGACGCGGGCGAGGGGCGGAAGTTCCGGATCGAGCCCCACAGGCCGGAGGCGCCGGGCGGTCGCTACCGCGTCGCCGGCGACGACTCGGCGGCCGCCTACCCGGCCGCGGCGGCGGCGATCTGCGGTGGCCGAGTGACGCTGCGGGGCCTGGCTTCCACTTCGACCCAGGGCGATCGCGCGTTTCTCGGGCTCCTCGAACAGATGGGAGCCGCGGTGCGCACGGCGCCGGGCGAGATCGAGGTCGAGGGCGACGGCCGGCTTCGCGCGCTCGACTGCGACCTCTCCGGGATGCCCGACCAGGTCCCCACGCTCGCCGCGGTGGCCGCCTTCGCCGGCGGCGTGACGACCATTCGCAACGTGGCGCACCTGCGGATCAAGGAAAGCGACCGCCTGGCCGCGATCGGAACGGAGCTGCGACGCTCGGGCGTTCCGGTGGAAGAGCTGCCGGACGGTCTGCGCATCGAGGGAAACCCCTTTCTTTCCGCGGCGCCGGGTGCGCCGCGCGTCTTGATCGATACCTACGACGACCACCGCATCGCGATGAGCATGGCTCTCGTCGGCCTTCGGCGAGGAGGGCTCTCGATTCGCCGGCCGGCAGTGGTTGCCAAGTCCTACCCCGGCTTCTGGGCCGACCTGGAGGGGATCGCTCTGTGACTGCAGTACATCGCATTCGTCATCAATCTCTGGAGCCCGTTGCGGAAGACGCCGGCGCGGTCGGTCTTGCCGAGAGGAACCTGACCGATCGAAAACGGGCGGCCCTGCTGCTTCAAGGTGCGGCCTTGCTCACCCATCTGCGAGCCGCCGGCTGGCGGTTGGAGTCCTGGGAAGGTCTGCTCGTCGACGCCAGGGACGTGCTCCGGGTCGGGTCGGGCATGGTGACGGCGGTGCCGGACGAACGGCCGGCCCAGGTCGTGCTGAGGCGCTTCGCATCCTTGTTGTTCGGGAGTGTGAAGATGCCTGGTCGGAGCGCCGCCCGAGCGGGACTTCGGCCTGTGGTCGCCGCGTGGCGCGATCTCCTCATGCCGCTGCCGGCCGAAAGTCTGGTCGTGGACATTCTGGATCATTCCCCCTTCCTGTGGAGCAGGGAGTACCGAAACGCGAGGCGGTCCCTGCTCGCCGTGCACGAACACGCGGAAAGTGAGGAGGTGGTCGTCGTCGGTCATTCCCGCTGGCGCCGCTCCCTGCTGCGCGCCGTTGGCGCCGATGCGGAACGGCTGTCGATCGTGGTGGGGGGTGACGAGGCACGGGACCACTGGCTTGGCGATAGCGCTTCGGGTGGGCCGATCGACTGGATTGCCCGGGGTGACTGGCGGCGTGCGGTGGATGAGTCCCCGCGGGAAGTGCCCACCGAGCCAGGTGAGCGGAGCGCGGTGGCACGGGCATTCCTCGACATTGGCCGGTTCGAGGCTGCCCTGGAACTGATCGAACGTTCCCGCCGAACGGATGACGTCCTGATCCGCCTCCAGGGTCTGGTGAGGATGGGTCGGATGGCGGCGGCTCGTCGCGCGCTGACTGCACTCGAGAGTCGCCGTCTCGCCGGTGCGGCCAAGCTGGACTTGTGCGAGGAGGCGATCAGGCTCCATGCGGCCGCGGGTCGCCCGGCTCAGGTCAGAGCCTGGGCCAAGGAGGCCCTCGAGTCCGCGGTCGGTCCGCATGCCGGCCGAGGCCGTGCTCTCGCCCTGCTGGCGATGCGCGAGGTCGATGGGGCTGTCGAGACGGACTCTTCGGCCGGTCCGGGGTCTCTGGTTGACCCGGAAGGGGAACCTGCAGACTGGACGGCATGCCTGGCCCGGGCCAGCCTTGCAAGGGACGCCGGCGACTTCGAGGTTGCCGAGCAGGAGCTGGCGACGGCGCTGAGGCGGTTTCGGAGAGACCTTCCGGTCCACGATCGCGCCAGCCTTTGGAACGAGTTGGCGACGCATCGACTCTCGGTGGACGACTGGGCGGGTGCGGAGCGGGCCGCACGTGTCTCCGTCAGGCTCTTCCGGCATTGTGACGGGCCGGCCCGAAGGGCCGGAGCACATGGCAATCTGGCGGAGGCCCGGATTCGCTCCGGTCGGCTGTCCGGCGTCCGCGAGACGATCGACACGCTCCAGCGCGTGAGTCTGATGGCAGGGAGCGCCACCGGGATCGTTGATGCGAGACAGCTCGAAGCACGCCTCGACCTGGCGGAGGGTCGGTGGAGTGCGGCCCTGGAGTGCTGCAGGTCCGCTCTGGACGAGTCGGGGAAGCGGCAGCTGCGAGGTGGCCGGCAGCGGGCGCTTCGCCTGCTCTCGGGCCGCGCTCTGGTTCACCTGGGTCGTACGCAGGAAGCGGGCGAGGAACTCCTGGCGGCCCTTCCGTCACCCGTCTCGGGCGGTTTGGCGGGTGTGCGAACTGGAAGGGACGTTCTGGCCGCTACCCTCCTCCTTGCGGGGCTCGGGGAAGAGGCGCGGGCCGTTGCGGCGGGCTCCGCCTGTGCCGGGCTTTGGGAGACGGTCAGCGAGGATAGGGTGCCGGACCCAGCCGATTGGCAACGGCTCGAAGAACAAGGGGCTTACCACGCCGCGATGGCGATCCACGATCTGGTCTGTCTGGGAGTCGAGAACGTGCCGGCCCGATTGCTCGCGTCGGCGGTGGACACTCTGTCCGAGACGGGCGCCGAACCTCTTGCGCACCGCGTGGACGCCGCTCGGCAGGGGCCATGGAGAGCGCTTGGGGCCTTCCTCGACGCGGGCGAGCTCGACTCGCGGGCGTTTCGTTCGCTGCTGTCGTCCGCCGGCCACCCCGAGGCACGCATCGTGGTCCACGAGTCCCGCGACGGCGGAGAGCCGGGCGAGTTCACGGAAGTCCTGCTGGAGGGCCCCGGCGGTAGGGAAGAATTCTCGGTCGGCGTGCCCGCCGGCAGGCTGGTACTGAGTGCGGACGGTATCGAGGAGCCGACGCGAGCCATCCTCGCCGTGATCGCAGGTCGAACGCCCCCGACATTCGGTCGTCGCCGGGAAGTCGTGGAGGTGGCGGAGGCGAAGGAGTCTGCCGCGCCCCGCATGATAGGTCGGAGCAAGGCGCTGTTGGCGGCCCAGGAGCGCGTCGAAAAGCTGGCAGTGCACGATCTGCCGGTGTTGATTCTGGGAGAGTCGGGTACGGGCAAGGAACTGCTGGCTCGGCGGCTTCATGATTCGAGCGCGAGGGCCTCGGGGCCCTGGCAGGCCGTGAACTGCGCTGCTCTTCCCGAGGGCCTCGTCATGTCCGATCTGTTCGGCCATCGTCGAGGTTCGTTCACCGGCGCCGAGGGCGACCGGGTCGGCGTGTTCGAGAGTGGCGACGGCGGCACCGTGTTTCTCGATGAGATTGCGGAATTGCCTCTGGCAGTGCAGGCAATACTCCTGCGCACACTTCAGGAAGGCGAGATACGGCGGGTTGGCGAGAGCCACGTGCGCCGTGTCGATTTCCGTCTCGTTTCGGCGACGCATCGCGATCTCAGGGCGATGGTCGAGGCCGGTGAGTTCAGAGAGGATCTTTACTACCGGCTTCGGGTGGCGAGTGTGGAAGCGCCTGCGCTGCGTGATCGCGATGAGGACATCATGTTGCTGGCGCACCATTTTCTCGGATCGTTCAGTGGCGACCGGGAAGAACGTCATTTCAGCGAGGACGCCCGCAGGGGAATCCGCGAATATCCATGGCCCGGGAACGTAAGAGAACTTCGAAACGCGATCGAGAGCGCGGTGGCGCTCGGTGAAGGCCCGGAGATCACGGCCGAGATGCTGAAACTCCCGATGGAACGAATGAGCCCCCCCGGGAGAGACCGGGACAGCTATCACCGAAAGCTCGAACGGTACCGGCGAGGCCTGATACGAAAGGCGCTTATGGAGGCTGGTGGGAACCAGGCGCGTGCGGCGCGCTCTCTCGGCATGAGCCGGCAGGCGCTGTCGTACCTGGTGAGGAAGCTGAACTACTCTCTCTGAGAAATTGGTATGCGACTTGGGGCTACGGCGCTTCTGCTAAGGTCCAGCGAACTCTTTCCATAGAGGAACAGGGGAAGCGAAACCAGTTCGACGAGGGGAGTATCGACGTGAGTGCAGCGGTTGCTGGAAGACGGAAGATGTTGACATTGAGTGAGGTTGCCCGCCGGGCGGGCGTCTCCATGGCCACGGCGCAGCGTTACAAGAAGCTGCACCAGGATCGAATCCCGTCGGAGGGCGAGGGACGCAAGCAGCGCTACGCGATCCCTGCGGTCAAGATGTTCAGGGATTGGAAGAAGGAAGGCGTCTCGAAGCGTGGAGCGACCGGCCGCAAGCGGAGCCCCGCGAAACCGGCGAAGGCTGCTGCCGGCGGGGCGGCGCTTCTGACGCTTTCGAGCATCAGCGGGCAGACGGGCATTTCCTATCCGACCCTGCAGCGCTACGTGAAGCTGTTTGGCGACCGGATCCCGCACGAGGGCGAAGGGCGCAAGCGGCGCTACCATCCGGACTCGGTCGCCGTCTTCCGCCAGCTTCGGGCGGAGAGCAAGCCGGGGCGCAAACCGAAGGCAAAGGCGCCCAAGGCCCCGGCCAGGAAGAGGAAGGCTCCGGCGAAGGCCGCTCCGAAGAGCGCCCCGGCGCCGAAGCTCCTGACGCTCACTGCAATTGGCAAGCAGACGGGAATCTCCGGCCCGACGCTTCAGCGCTACATCAAGTTGCACCTGGACCGGATTCCGCACGAGGGCGAGGGCCGCAAGCGGCGCTACCGCCCGGAAGCCGTGGCGGTGTTCCGTGAGATCCGGTCGCAGAGCAAGCGGGGCCGCAAGCCGAAGGCGAAGGTTGGGGCCGCGGCGCCCAGGACGGCTGCCGCTCCGGCAGGGAAGCGGCAAACGCGGGCCGCGAAGGTTCGAAGGAAGGCTCCCGCCAAGGCTCGGGGCAGCGTCGAGGCCCGGCTGGCCGCGCTCGAGGCCCAGGTGAGTCAGGTGCTGAAGAAGCTCGAAGAACCGATCACGATCACGCTTCGGACTGACCGCTAGTCGTCGCCTCCAGATGATCCCAGCCCCTGGGGTACAGGGGTTCGAGGGCTCCGCCTTCTCGCAGCAGGCTCATGCCGGCCCGGCTGGTCACGCGGCCGACGGGTCGGCAGCCGGGGTGGTTGAAGCCCGTGTTGGGTGGCAGGGTGAAGAGGAGGACGTAGTCCTCGCCGCCGCCGAGGACGGAGGCGACGGGGTCGAGCTCCAGGTAGCCGGCCAGCCGGCGGGCGTCCGGGCGGAGGATGAGTTCCTGCTCGTGCAGGACGCAGCCGGTGCCGCTGGAGCGGCAGAGGCGCGCGGCGTCGACGGCCAGACCGTCCGAGATGTCGATTGCCGCTCCGGGAGGAGACCGCTTTCCCAGGGCCAGTCCAAGGTCGAGTTGAGGTCGAGGCTCGAGGTGCCGGCGCACGACCCGGCTCGCGGCGCGCACGAGGTCGGATGGCAGATCGGCCGGCAACCGGGGTTCGCGCCCGGCGATCCGGGCGCCGCGCAGGACCAGCTCGAGTCCCAGCGCGGATTCACCGACCGGGCCGCCGACCCAGAGGTCGTCACCGGCGCGGGCGGCGCCGCGGGCGAGAGGAGAGCCGGCAGCCGGCACTTCCCCGATCACCGTCAGGCTGGCGTCGAGGTGCCCCGGCGCCCCGGGGCGGGCGGTATCGCCGCCGATCAGCTCGATTCCGTAGCGCCGGCTGCGGCGCACCAGGGCGGCGAGGAACCGTCGCGCCGTCCTGTCGTCGTCGACGCCGAGGGCCAGGAGGGCCCAGCGCGGCTCGGCGCCGGTCGCGGCGAGGTCGGAGAGGCTGACCGCGAGGAGCCGGCGCGCGGCCGCCGCGGGGTCGAGATCGATTGGAAAGTGGACATTCGCGCGCTGGGTGTCCACGCTGAGGGCGAACGTCCGACCGCCCCACTCGAGCAGGGCCGCGTCGTCGCCGATCCGTTCGCCGGAACCCGCGAGGTTCGCCAGCCAGGCGGTCAGCCCGTCTTCGCCGCCGGCCATGACTGCGGTTGCTCCGGGTCGAGCAGCGCGGCTTCAAGAACCTGATCGAAGTGGTCGACGAAGAGCAGTTCGAGGCCGCGCGTCACCGCGGCCGGGATTTCCGACAGATCCCGCCGGTTCCGTTCAGGAAGGACCACCTTGCGAATGCCCGCCCCGCGCGCGGCGAGCAGCTTCTCCTTCAGGCCGCCGACCGGGAGGACCTCGCCTCTCAGGGTGATCTCTCCCGTCATCGCGATCGTGTGGTCGATGGGCCGCCCGCTCTGGACGGAGACGATTGCGGCGGCAATCGTGATGCCTGCCGACGGACCGTCCTTCGGTACCGATCCGGCCGGGACGTGAATGTGCAGGTCGTGGCGACGCAGGTAGTCGGAATCCGCGCCTGCCGGCCCCTCGGACGCCGCGGACCGCGCGCAACTCAGAGCGGCCTGCGCCGATTCCTTCATCACCTCGCCCAGTTGACCGGTCAGAGCCAGCCTGCCCTTGCCCCGGGAGGCCGCGACTTCGATCAACAGGAGATCGCCTCCGGCCGCGGTCCAGGCGAGTCCGGTCGCGACGCCGATGCGGTCGCGGTCGAGCAGTTCTTCGCTGAAGTGACGCGGCTGACCCAGCAGACCCTTCAGCCGGGCAGGCGTGACCCGCAACTTGCGGTCGTCGCCGCGGGCGACGCGCACGGCGGCCTTGCGGCAAAGGGTTGCGATCTCGCGCTCCAGATTACGCACGCCGGCTTCCTTCGTGTAGCCGCGGATCAGGCCGCGCAACGCGGCGGAGGTGATTTCGAGAACACCTTCCGGCAAACCGTTTTCCGTGATTGCTTTCGGAATCAGGTGGCGGCGCGCGATCAACACCTTTTCGTCCTCGGTGTAGCCGGAGAGCCGTAGCACTTCGAGTCGATCGAGGAAGGCCGGCGGAATGGGTTCGAGCATGTTCGCGGTGGCAATGAAGAGCACTCGCGACAGGTCGTACTCGACTCCCAGATAGTGGTCCCTGAACGTGGAGTTCTGTTCGGGATCGAGGACTTCGAGCAGAGCCGCGGCGGGATCGCCGCGATAGTCGGCGCCGAGCTTGTCGATCTCGTCCAGCATGAAGACGGGATTGCTGGTCCCGGCCTGGTTCAGTCCCTGAATGATGCGTCCCGGCAGCGAACCGACGTAGGTGCGGCGGTGGCCGCGAATCTCGCCCTCGTCTCGGACGCCGCCGAGGGAGATGCGGACGAACTTGCGGTCGATCGCCCGCGCCACGGAACGGCCGAGGGAGGTCTTGCCGACGCCCGGGGGACCGACCAGGCAGAGGATCGGCCCCTTGGCATCGGGTTTGAGGCGTCTCACCGCCAGGTACTCGAGAACCCGTTCCTTGATCTTGTCGAGGTCGTAGTGGTCTTCGTCGAGCACGGTGCGGGCGTGGTCCAGGTCGATCCGGTCGTCGCTCACCTTCGACCAGGGCAGTCCGGTCAACCAGTCCAGGTGGCCCCGGATGGTCGCGTTCTCCGCGCTGTCGGGGGAGCTTCGCTCGAGCCTGCGGACCTGGCGTTCCACCTCGGTCGCCGCTTCTTCGGTCAGGCCACGCTCCTCGACCGCGCGCAGGTAGCGGTCGATGTCCCCGTGGAGGTCGTCGCCCTCTCCGAGTTCATCCAGGAGCGCCCGTAGCTGCTGGCGCAGGAAGTACTCGCGCTGGCTCCGGTCCATCTCGCTCCTGGCCTGCGCCGAGATGCGCTGCTGCATGCTGAGCAGTTCGATCTCGCGCGTCAGCAGGTCCCCCACCCGTCGTAGCCGCTCGGTCGGCGGGATCGTCGCCAGCACGCTCTGGGCCTCCTCCGGCTTGAGGCCCAGGTTGCTCGCGGCGAGATCGGCGAGCCGGCCGGGACGGTCCAGGTTGGCCGCGATCACCATGACCTCGGAGGAGATGTCCTTGCCGAGGTTGACCGCGGTTTCCAGGCCCTCCTTGACGCTACGGACCAGGGCCTCGGCCTCGAGCTGGTCCTGGGCCTCCTGGTCCTCGTCGACTTCGACCACGCGGGCGCGCAGGAAGGGCTCGGTCTGGCTCACGTGCCTCAGTCGTGCCCTCGCCAGACCCTGGATCAGGATCCGGACGCGGCCATCGGGCAGCTTCAGCATCCGCATGATCGATGCGGCGGTGCCGATCTCGTGGAGATCGTCCTGTCCGGGTTCTTCGATCGAGCCGTCGCGTTGAGGCGCGAGGAGGATGATGCGGTCGTTGTTCAGCGCATCCTCGACCGCGAGCATGCTGGGGTCGCGGCTGATCGAAAGCGGCAGGATGATGTAGGGAAAGATGACCGAGTCCTTGAGCGGCAGAACCGGCAGGACATCGGGCAGGGCGATGACGTCCGACTGCTCGTTGTCCAGCGGCTCAGCCATACCGCCACGCTAGCAGCGTGCGCCCGAGAACGCAGCGGGCGAGTGTCCGATTGCGGGGGCTCAGTCCTTGCGCGACGCCTCGAGCAGCGAGCGGAGTTCGTCCATGAAGGCGTCCACGTCCTCGAACTGCCGGTAGACGGAGGCGAAGCGGACGTAGGCGACCTGGTCGAGGTTCCTCAGGCGGTCGATCACGAAGTTCCCCAGCTCGGTCGTCGCGATCTCCCGGTCCTCCTTGCGGTGGAGCAGGGCCTCGGCCTGATCCACGATTTCCTCGAGTGCGAGCAGGGCCACCGGCCGCTTCTCGCAGGCCTTGAGGAGTCCGCCCAGGAGCTTCTGCCGGTCGAAGTCCTGCCGCCGCCCGTCCGACTTGACGACCCGGTAGGCGATGTTCTCGATCTGCTCGTAGGACGTGAACCTGCGGTTGCAGTTCAGGCACTCCCGGCGGCGCCTGACGGTCTCGCCTCCGCGGACGTCTCGCGAATCGACCACGCGGTCATGGTTGGCGGCGCAGAAAGGACATCTCATGGCCGGGTGCCGGTTGCCAGCGCGTGAACGCTACCACCCGGCGCTCCGGCGGGCGCCGCGGCCGCTCGTAGGGCGGCCCCCGAAGCCGCTGCCTGGCAAGGTCCGCTGGACCTCGCGCCGTTGTAACATGCGGCTCCCATGAACCGTGCATACGACGAGCTCAGCGAGCGCGACCGGGAGATCCTGCGTGAGGTGATCGCCACCTACCTCTCTTCCGGTGAGCCGGTTTCCTCGCGGCGGGTCGCGAAGGACCGGCAGATCCAGCTTTCCGCGGCCACGATCCGCAACGTGATGGCCGATCTGGAGGACATGGGATACCTCCGCCAGCCGCACGTTTCGGCGGGGCGCCTGCCGACCGAGGCCGGTTTCCACCTCTTCATCGATGACCTGATGCCGGCGGAGAAGGTGAGCGACGAAGATCGCCGGTTGATCGACGATCGGTTGCAGACCGCCGGCGGCACGGGACAGGAACTCACGGAAGAGACCTCCAAGCTGCTCTCCGAGCTCTCGCACCACGTCGGTGTCGTGCTTACGCCGGCCCTCGGATCCGCGGTGTTGCGGGCGATCGACTTCGTGCCGCTCAGCGGCCGCAAGGTGCTCTGCGTGGTCGTTGCCGAGAGCGGGTTCGTGGAGAACAAGCTCGTGGTCACGGACGAGTTGATCCCGCGCGAAGACCTGGTGCGCATTTCGAACTACCTGACCGAGAACTACGCAGGGCGGACCCTGTTGGAGATCCGCGAGGAGCTGCTCCGCATGATGAGCGACGAGCGGGCGCGCCTGGACGAGTTGCTGCACCGCGCGATCGAACTGGCCCGGGACGGCATGAACATGGGCCACGCGCCCTCGCTGGTCGCATCGGGGACGCACAGCCTGTTCGAAGCGTCGCCGAACATCTCGCGCATCGAGGGCATGTTCCAGATGTTCGCGGAGCGTGCCCGCCTGGCGGGTCTGCTGAACCGTTGTCTCGATGCGGATGGCGTCCGCGTGGTGCTCGGTCAGGATTCACGGCTGACGGAGGAACTCGGCTTCGGCCTCGTCGTGCGCGGCTACCGGGCCGGGAACGGCGTCAGCGGGTCGGTGGCCGTGGTCGGGCCGGCGCGGATGGAGTATCCCCGCATGGTGCCCCTGGTGAACTACCTGGGTGAGCGCCTGTCCGAGGCCCTGGCCGGCGGTGTCTAGCGACTAGCAGCCAACCGGGAGCGTGAAGCATGACAGTGGAGCCGAAGGAGCGACCTGAAGGTCAGGTCGCCGGACAGGACAGCCCCGAGGCGGAAGTCCGTGCGGCGGCCGACGACGAGTCGCTCGACGCGGCCGTGGAGGAGGGCGTCGGGACGCCCGACGCCCTTGAGCAGCTCCGCGACGAGCTCACGGCGACCCAGGATCGGCTGCTGCGGGCACTGGCCGATCTGGACAACCAGCGCAAGAGGATGGACCGCGAGCGGCAACAGTTGCGCACGAGCTACGTCTCGGCGCCGCTGCGCGAGTTTCTGAACGTCGTCGACAATCTGGATCGAGCGCTTCAGGCCGAGGCCTCGGCGGACGACTTCCGTGCCGGCGTGGAGATGATCCGGCGGCAAATGACGGATCTCCTGCGCCGCTTCGACGTCGAACCGGTCGAGAGCCTGGACGCCGCCTTCGACCCGAACCTCCATGAGGCGGTCGCGCGAGAAGAGAGCACGGACGTCGACCAGCCCACCGTCGTGCAGGAACTCCAGAAGGGCTACACGATGCGGTCGACCCTGCTGCGAGCGGCGATGGTCCGGGTCGCGATGCCCGCGCCGGCCAGTGCGCCGCCGGACGAAGTCGAGACGCCGGACGGCGCCGGGGCCGAATCGGACGCCGCTGCCGGCGGCGGCTAGATCGACATGCCGCGCGACTACTACGAGGTGCTGGGCCTCGAACGATCCGCCACTCTTCAGCAGATCAAGTCGGCCTATCGCAAGCTGGCGGTTCGGCACCATCCGGACCGGAATCCCGGCGACAGCGGGGCCGAGGAGAAGTTCAAGGAGGCGGCCGCGGCCTACGCCGTGCTCTCCGATCCCGAGAAGCGGCGCCGGTACGACCGCTTCGGTCACCAGGCCGCGCCGTCGGGCGGCGGCTTCGACCCGTCCACCTTCGCCGACTTCTCGGACATCCTGGGCGATGTCTTCGGCGACATCTTCGGAAACCGGGCCGGCGGCCGGCGCCGTCGAGCCGGGGCGGACCTGCGGTACGACCTTCCGCTCTCCTTCGAGGAGGCCGCTTTCGGCGTCGCCCCGAAGCTGCGCATTCCCCGACTCGAGCACTGCGACACGTGCGGCGGCAACGGCTCGGCGCCGGGGTCCGGTCCGACCGCCTGCCGCGTGTGCCACGGGCGTGGCCAGGTCCAGTTCAGCCAGGGCTTCTTCTCGGTCGCCCGCACGTGCCCCGACTGCCGGGGCACCGGAACGGTGATCCGGGATCCCTGTGTCGACTGCGGGGGCCGGGGACTGACCGAGCGCCAGCGCTCGATTCAGGTCCGCGTTCCGGCCGGTGTAGACAGTGGTTCGCGTCTCCGCCTGCCGGGCGAGGGGGAGCACGGTCGGCACGGCGGCCCGCCGGGAGACCTGTTCGTCGTGATCGATGTCGAACCCCACGAGCGGTTCGTGCGCCGCGGCGCCGATGTCCTCAGCTCGGTAACCGTCGGCTACCCGCAGGCCGTGCTGGGTTGCACGATGGAGGTCGAGACGATCCACGGTACGTCGAGCCTGAAGGTGCCGCCGGCCACGGAGCACGGCTCTACCTTCCTTCTCAAGTCCCAGGGCATCCCCCGCGTCGACGGCCGCGGCCGCGGCAACCACATCGTCGAAGTGCGGCTCGAGGTGCCGGCGCCCAGGGATCTTTCGGAGCGGGAACTGGAGCATGTCCGCGCGCTTGCCGAGTTGAACGAGGACGGCCACGGCACGGCGGGCGCCGCGACCCGGGAGGCGCGGAGCGTGCTCGACCGCGTGATTGCTTTCTTTACGGGATCCGGCCAGAAGACCGGGCCGGCGGACGGCGCGAAGAGGGCGGAGCGGAGTTCCGAGGCCTGACGGCCGTTCGAGGCGGTCTGTGATCCACCTGCTGGTCGACGGCGAGGAACTCGACCGCGACTCGGTCGAGGTCGAGGGCGCCGACTACCGGCACCTGTTTCGCGCCCGTCGCCTGAAGATCGGCGATCGGGTGCGTCTCGTCGACGGCCGGGGCGGGGCCCGCTGGTCGACTGTCGCCGGCGTCACCGCGGAACGGGCCCGGCTGGACGTCGAGGGGCCGGCGCCGACCTTCGAGCCGGGCCGGCGGGTGACGCTCTTCGTGTCCGTGGTCCGTCCCGAGCGCGCGGTGTGGCTGGTGGAGAAGGCGACCGAACTCGGCGTGAGGGAGTTGCAGTGGTTCGTCTCGGAGCGCACGAGCCGTTCGTTCACGGAACGTGCGGCGGCTCGGCAGGCACGGGTCGCGAAGTCCGCCCTCGAACAGAGCGGGGGCGCCTGGTTGCCGCGGGTCGGCGCAGCGGTCGCCCTCGAGCAGGCGGGGATTCCTGCCGGAGCGGTCGTCCTGCATCCGGGCGCCGGGACCTCCCTGGCGGCGGTCCGCGACGTCCGAACCCTGGTGATCGGCCCCGAAGGCGGGTTCAGCGAACGGGAGATCGAGTGGTTCGTCGACCGGGGGGCCACGCTCGCGGGCCTCGGCCCGCGTGTCCTGCGCGCGGAGACGGCAGCGGTCGCGGCGCTTGCCGTGGTCCTGGCCGGGTCGTGACGGCGCTAGTCTCCGAACCGCTGGAGGACCGGGTGCGCAAGTCGAAATCGAAACGAGAGCGGAGCCCCAAGTCGGCCTACGACCGGGGACTGGACCTGCTCGCGCGGCGCATGCACTTCGCGGCCGAGCTGCGGACGAAGCTCGCTCGCCGCGACTATCCGGAGGAGGAGGTCGACGGTGCGATCGAGCGCCTGGCCGCGGACGGCTACCTGAACGAGCACGAGGCCGCGCGGATGCTGGTCCGTTCGCTCAAGCGCCGTGGCTACGGCCGGCGGCGGCTCGAACTCGACCTGCGGCGACGCGGGGCGGAGGAGACGGCCGCGGCCGCCGCCCTCGAGGATGTGGACGACGAGGACGAACTGGAGCGGGCAGGATTGGCGGCCGCGCGCTGGCGCGCGGCGCACCCGGGGCGGGACGTCCCCGCCCTGGCCCGGCATCTCGAGCGCCGCGGCTTCACTCCCCGTACTATTGGCGCCGTGCTGTTCGACTCGCCCGATGAGGCGGTCGGGTCGAGCGCTTCCAGAGGAAGCGGCAGGAAGAAAAGCGCTTCCCGCGGAGCGGGGAAGCGGCAGGCAAGACGGTAGGAATGCGGGGACACAGCTCATGTTGAGTCGGGATATCAGGCGGAGTTTCATCGACTTCTACGCCGGCCGCGGGCACGCGGAGGTCGCGAGTTCGCCGCTCGTCCCGAGGGACGACCCGACCCTGCTGTTCGTCAACGCCGGCATGGTCCAGTTCAAGAACTACTTCCTCGGGGTGGAGAAGCCGGACTCGCCGCGCGCGGTGACCTCCCAGAAATGCCTCCGGGTGTCCGGAAAGCACAACGACCTGGAGAACGTCGGTCCAAGTCCCCGGCACCACACGTTCTTCGAGATGCTCGGGAACTTCTCCTTCGGCGACTACTTCAAGGAAGAGGCGATCAGGTCCGCCTGGGAGCTGGTCACCGGGCCCTGGGGCCTCAAACCGGAGCACCTGTTCGCCACCGTTTTCGAGCAGGACGACGAGGCTGAGGACCTGTGGTTGCGGATCTCCGGACTGCCGCCGGAGCGGGTCCTGCGCTGCGGCGAAAAGGACAACTTCTGGGCCATGGGCGACACCGGGCCCTGCGGTCCGTGCAGCGAGATCTTCGTCGACACCGCGCCGGACCTGCCCGAGGTCGCCTGGGAGGAGGGCGAAGAATCGGGGCGCTATCTCGAGATCTGGAACCTGGTCTTCATGCAGTTCGAGCGCCATGAGGACGGCCGGAGTGAGCCGCTTCCGAACCCATCGATCGACACCGGCGCGGGTCTGGAGCGGGTGGCGGCGGTACTCCAGGGGCTGGAGTCCAACTACGACACGGACCTGTTCGGCCCGGTGCTCGAGGCCGTCGCCGGGGAGGCCGGCCGCGAATACGGTGGCGACCTGGAGGCCGACGTGTCGATGCGCGTGGTCGCAGACCACCTGCGGGCGGTCGGCTTCCTGCTCGCCGACGGTGTGCTGCCGAGCAACGAGGGTCGCGGCTACGTGCTGCGCCGGATCCTCCGCAGGGCCTCGCGGCACGGCATGAAACTGGGGTTCGAGGAGCCGTTCATGGCCGCCTTGCTGCCGTCGCTGGAGGAGGCGTTCGCCGGCCACTACCCCGAACTCGAGGCGGCGCGCGAACCGTCGTCGGCGACGGTGACCGCCGAGGAGACCCGGTTCCTCGAGACGGTCGCGGTCGGCGCGGGCAAGGTCCAGCAGGCGATCGAGGAGGCCCGGGCCGGAGGCCGGTCGGCGCTGGGCGGCGAGCAGGTCTTCCGGCTCTACGACACGTTCGGCCTGCCGATCGAGACGGTGCGCGAGATCGCCGAGGAGGAGCAGTTCGGGATCGACGAGGAGGGCTTCGAGGCGGCGCTGGCGGAGCAGCGGGAGCGGTCGCGGACGGTTACGGCCACAGTTTCGGCTGGTGCTCCGGAGCTTTCGGCCGAACTCGGTGCGGCGCAACCGGCGGAGTTCGTCGGTTACGACCGTTTGGAAGCGGTGGCCCGGGTCGCTCTCGTCGGAACAGAGGAAGGTGAGTCGGTCGAGCGATTGGCCGGTAAGGGAGTCGCGGCGGTTTCGGGCGAGACGCCTTTCTACGCCGAAGCCGGAGGTCAGGTTGGCGATGTCGGCTTCCTGAAGTGGGACGGTGGCGAGGCGAAGGTGCGGGACACCCAGCGTCAGGGGCGGCACATCGTTCACCGGGTCGTCGTCACCGCGGGCGCGCTCGAAGCGGGGGCTGATGTCGACCTCCAGGTCGACCGCGAGCGCCGCGAATCCGCCCAGCGCCACCACACCGCGACCCACCTCCTTCACGCCGCCCTCCGCCAGCACCTCGGCACCGGCGTGCGCCAGGCAGGTTCCCTCGTCCACCCCGACCGGCTGCGCTTCGACTTCACTCACGGCGCTCCGGTCACCGAAGAACAGCAGGAGGCGATCGAGGACACGGTGAACGAGTGGGTCCGGCGCGCCGTCCCGGTCGAGATCACGGAGCGCTCCTACGACGAGGCCGTGGCGGCCGGCGCGATGGCGCTGTTCGGCGAGAAGTACGGCGACCGCGTGCGCACGGTCGAGGTGCCGGGTTTCAGCCTCGAACTCTGCGGCGGCTGCCACGTCGGGAACACCGGCGAGATCGGCCTCGTGTCTCTGGTCGGCGAGCGGGGCGTGGCCGCCGGCGTTCGCCGGATCGAGGCGCTCGCGGGCGACCGCGCGGAGCGCCTGCACCGCGACCGGGCCCATCTGCTGGCGACGCTCGAGTCGGAGATCGGCGCCTCCGGAGAGCAGGCCGCGGCCGAGGTTCGGGCCCTCAAGGAGCGCCTGCGCGAGGTCGAGCGCGAACTGTCGAAGCTCCGTCTCGGGCTGCTGGCCGGCGACGGGAAGCCGGCGCGCGGGCCGTCGGCGGACGGTGACACCCGCAAGGTCGGGGGCGTCGATGTCGTCCTGCGCGAGGTGCCGGCCTCGAACGTCGGCGAGCTGCGCAACCTGGCCGACGTTCTGCGGAGTCGACTTGGCTCGGGCGTGGTCGTGCTCGGCGCCCTGGACGAGGGCAAGGTGAAGCTCGTCGCCTCGGTGACCAGGGACCTCCAGGACCGGGTCGACGCGTCGGCGGTGGCCCGCGCGATGGGTTCCGCGATCTCGGGCAGCGGGGGCGGCCGCAAAGACTTCGCCCAGGCCGGGGGCCGGGCGGAGAATCTGCTGCCGGCTTTCGCCGCGGCCGAACGGCACATCGAAGACAGCCTGAGCTGACGGGGAAGTCCGGATGACGAGTCAGCGCGACAACGCCCCGCAGCCGCTGCCGGCGCCGTCCCTTCGGGCCGGTCTGAACCTTCCGAACGCGCTGACGCTCAGCCGCATCCTGATCGTGCCCGTGCTCGTCGTCGTCCTGCTGACGAAGACGAGCGGCTGGCAGTTCATCGGCCTCGGTCTGTTCCTCGTCGCGTCCCTGACCGACTTTCTGGACGGCTTCCTGGCTCGCCGGCGCAAGCAGGTGACCGCACTCGGCAAGCTGCTCGATCCGGCGGCGGACAAGATCCTGACCTCGGCGGCCTTCGTCTCCCTGGTCGGCCTCGGACTGGCCCCGGCCTGGATGGTGGTCGTCGTCGTGGCGCGGGAGTTCGCGGTCTCGTCGCTGCGCTCGCTCGCCGCGGCCCAGGATGTCGTGCTGGCGGCGAGCTTTGCCGGCAAGGTCAAGACGACGACGCAGATCGTCGCCATCTCGCTCCTGATCATCTCGGGTCGGTTGGGCGCCTTCGACGTGCTGGCGCCGGTTTCGCTGTGGGTGGCGCTGGCGGCGACGCTCTACTCCGGCATCGAGTACTTCGTGCGCAACGGCCGCACGGTGCTGCTCGCGTTCGGCGGCGCGCCGCGGCCGTGATCGAGCGCGCCCTGGCCTGGATGGCCGCGTTCGCCCGGCGCCGCTACCGCCTCGTGTTCGTCGTCGCGGCGGTGCTCGTCGTGCTCTGCGTGCTGTCGGCGACGACGCTTCGCTTCGACACGGAGATCCTGAACCTGCTGCCGGACGACGATCCGGTCGTCACGACCTTCCGGTCGACGATCGAGGACTTCGGCAGTCTGGACTTCCTGCTGGTGCTGGTGCGCCTCCCCGAGGGCCAGCCGCTCGACCCGTACCTCTTCTTCGTGGACGAACTCGGATCGTCGATGGAAGCGCTCGAGGAGATCGACTACGTCGAGTACGACGTCGGCGAGTTTCTTGAGCTGGCCGATCTGTTCGCCCCCCACATGTTCGCCTACCTCGACGAGCAGGGCAGGGAGGAAGTGGCGAGCCGGCTGACCGAGGACGGCCTCAGGCTCCAGGTCGCCGAGCTGCGCCGGAACCTGCGTTCCCCCCAGGCGCTGGCGCTGCGCGACCTGACGCTGCTGGACCCGCTGGACATCCACGAGGTCCTCCTGGAGCAGATCGCTCTCGCCCGCGGCGGCCTGGATGTCGACTGGACCTCGGGCTACTTCCTTTCCGAGGACCGCTCGCGGGCGCTGATGATCGCGCGCCCCGCGCAGCCCGCCCAGGAGATCGAGTTCGGCCGCCGCCTGCTGGCTGAAGTCGACCGGTTGACGGCGGATCTGCTGGCCCGCTGGCCGGAGATCGCCGGCGAGGAACCGGACGGCGAGCCGTTGCCGGCCCCGGAGGTGGCCCTCGGCGGCACCTACGTCACGGCGGTGTCCGACGCGGGCACGATCGTCGGCGGACTGGTTTCGAACATGGCGACGTCGCTGGTCGGCGTGCTGCTCCTGTTCGCCCTGGCGTTCCGCCGCGTGGGCTTGATCGCGTATGCCTTCCTGCCGCTCGCCTTCGGCCTGGTGCTGGCTTTCGGTTTCGCCGGCACCGTGCTCGGCGAGTTGAATGCGCTGACCAGCGGTTTCGCGGCGCTGCTGGTCGGCCTGGGGATCGACTTCGTCATCGTCTCCTACGGGCGCTATGTGGAGGAACGGCGCCGGGGCGCCGGTCTCTCGGCGGCCCTGGTGGCGATGAGCGGTTCCTCGGGCCGCGCGGTCTGGACCGGCGCAATCACCACCGCGGCGACGTTCTACGCGTTCATGGTGACCGATTTCGTGGGCCTGCGGCAGATGGGCCTTCTGACCGGCACCGGCATCCTCTTCTGCATGGTCTCGGTCCTCGTCCTGTTGCCGGCGATGCTGGCGTGGCGGGAGGATCACCCGCGGCCCGGAGGTCGGATGCCGAGGCTCGTTCTGCACGGTCTGGGCGCTCGCCGGCTGGTGCGCTGGAGCTTCGAGCGGCCGGTGCTGGTGATCTGCGCCTGCGTGGTGGTTACCGCTGGCACCGGCATCCTCGCGCCGCGCCTGGAGTTCGAGGACGCGATCAGGGAGCTCAGGCCGCAGGGGAATCCCGGCATCGAGGTAGAGGAGGAGGTGACTGCCTACTTCGGGTCGGGACAGCGCTACACGATGATCGTGCTCTCAGGGGAAACGGAGGAGGAAGCCCTGGAACTCTCCATCCGGGCCGAGGAGGGCGCTCAGCAGCTGGTGGACAGCGGGACCCTCACGGGGATACGCGGGATCGGCAGCCTGGTGCCCTCGCCGGCCAGCCAGGCCGCGGCGCGCGACTGGCTCGATCGTCACCGGGAGTTGCTGGACCGGGACCGCCTGCACGAGTTGTTCGAGCGCCACGCAACCGAAGAGGGTCTGCGCACGGAACCCTTCCGCCGCGGTATCGATCTGCTGGCCGACGCCGGGGCCAGCCGCGAGCCGGTGACGGTGGCAACACTGCGCGACTCGTCCCAGATCGGACGGATGCTGGAGCGCTACATGGGCCGGAACGAGGGTGACACGAAGCTGGTCGTCTACCTCTACCCGCCGCCGGGAATGTGGCGCCGGAGCGCGCCGCCGGGGGCGCTCGAGCTCGCGGAACGGCTGGGCCCGCAGGCTCAGGTCACCGGCGTCAACGTGGTCGGCGAACGGTTGCGGAACGGCATTCGCGTGGATGCCGTGACGGCTTCGATCGTCGGCTTCGTTCTCGTTGCCGTGCTCCTGTTCCTGGACTACCGCTGGGTGGTCAGCACCCTCCTCTCCCTGCTGCCCCTGTGCATCGGCGTGGTCTGGATGCTCGGGATCATGGTGCTGATCGGGGAGGACATGAACTTCTTCAACGTCTTCGTCGTCACGATGATCATCGGCATCGGCGTGGACTACGGGGTGCACATGGTCCATCGCTGGCGCGAGGTCGGTTTCGGCCCCGAGGCGCTTGAGGGCGAGCGTCTGGTCGCGGCCCTGGGTGAAACCGGCAAGGCGATCGTGCTCGCCGCCGTCTCGACCAGCGTCGGTTTCGGATCGCTCGCCCTGTCGCACTACCCGGGCCTGCGCTCGATGGGCATCGTCGCCATTCTCGGCGCGGTCGCCACCGCCCTGGTCTCGATCACGCTGTTGCCGGCCCTGGTAGCGCTCGGCCGGCGACGGGCGGCGAAGATCGCCTGATGTTCGAGGGTCTTCAGGACAAGCTCCAGGGAGTCTTCCGCTCCCTGCGCTCGGAGGGCCGCATCTCGCAGGACGACGTCCGGCGCGCGGTGCGCCAGATCCGTCTCGCCCTGCTGGAGGCCGACGTCCACGTTCGGGTCGTGCGCTCCTTCGTCGGGCGCGTCCAGGAGCAGGCGCTGGGCGATGAGGTGCTGAGCAGCCTGACCCCCGATCAACACATGGTCCGTATCGTGCGCGACGAGCTGATCGCGGTGCTCGGCGAGCCGGGGCGTGAACTCGAACTCGAGGGTGGTCCGGCGGTCGTCGTGCTCTGCGGCCTGCAGGGCTCCGGCAAGACAACGACCGCGGGCAAGTTGGCGCAGCGGCTACGGGGCCAGGGCCGGAGACCCGTGCTGGCGGCCGGAGACCTCCGGCGAGCGGCGGCGATCGAGCAGCTCAGGCAGGTCGGCGCCGCGGCGGAGACGACGGTGCTCGAGCCGCGGGCTGACGAGAAGCTGGAGGCGTTCGCCGATCGGGCGCTTGGCGCGGCTCGCGAGGAAGGTTTCGACACGCTGATCTTCGACACCGCGGGCAGGCTCCATGTCGATGCTGAGTCGATGGCTGAGCTGAAGGCCGTCGTCGACCGGACAGGTCCCTGCGAGACGCTCTTCGTCTGCGACGCGATGACCGGCCAGGACGCCGTCCGGAGCGCCTCCGCCTTTGCCGAGGGCGCGCCGCTCACCGGCGCGGTGATGACCAAGCTCGACGGGGACGCCCGCGGCGGCGCCGCGCTGTCGCTGCGGGGAGTCACCGAGGTTCCCCTTCGCTTCGTCGGCGTGGGCGAGAAGCTCGAAGACCTCGAGCTCTTCGCGCCCGACCGGCTTGCTTCCCGCATCCTGGGCATGGGCGACGTGCTGTCCCTGATCGAGAAGGCCGAGCGGGTCGTCGACCGCGAGGAAACGGAGCCCCGCCAGGAGTTCACGCTCGAGGACCTGCGCGACCAGTTGCGCCAGTTGCGCCGGATGGGACCTCTGACTCAACTCCTCGAGTTGCTGCCGGGCCAGTTCCGCGGCGCCAACATGGCCGACGTCGTCGATGAAAGCCGGCTGGTCGGGGTCACCGCCCTGATCGACTCGATGACCCCGCGCGAACGACGGAACCCGGCGATCCTGAACGCCAGCCGCCGGCGCCGCGTCGCCCGCGGCTCCGGGCGAACGGTGCAGGAGCTGAACCAGTTGATCAAGCAGTACCGCCAGATGCGCAAGCTGATGAAGCGCACGAAGGGCCAGTGGATGAAGGGCATCCGGGGGATGTGAGCGGGGTTGGGTGCACCTGTCGGGGTTGAGCGCCCTGAGGAGTCCCATGGCGAGAAGGTGCCCGTGAGCAGGAAACTCGTTGAGCAGAGGTCCCGCTACAGATAGAGTTCCGTGCATGACCGTCGATCCGCCGTCTGAAGAACAGCGCGTTCGCGTTTGGGAAGAGATGATCGCCGCCAACATGCGGTCCATGTACTTCGCCCGCCTGGCCGCGCGCGAGCGGCGCACTCAGAAGGGCGCCGCAGCGCTGGCTGCAGCCCTCTCGGCTGGCGCCTGCACCATCATTCTGAGCGGTGCGGCAGTCGATCTATGGCTGCTGTGGTTGACGGTTCCCGCCGCAGTCCTGAGCGGCGTGTCCGGCCTGGGCAAGTACGGCGAGTCTGCGACGAAATTCGTGAACTGCTCCGTCGCCTGGGCCGATCTTCACCATGGTCTGCAGAGCACTTGGGTCGACATCGAGAGCGGCCACATCGACCGCGAGGGCGTGCTCGACACCCTCGCGCGAGTGCGTGAGCATGTGCGGCCCATCGACCGGGACGTAGCCGACGAGCCGGAACGCACCAGACTCCTTGATCGCTGCCACGATCAGGCGATCGCACTGGCGTCCGGCGCGCCTGCATGAGCCCGAACGAGAATCCACTCGGCAGGCTGGCCGCCACCGCCCAAGCCGACGCCACCGCCGCCGAAACCGAAGCCGAGACCCGAGCCCAAGCCGCCGTCGAAGCAGTCGCGGAAGGCCCCTCGGTGAGTCGGGTGACTTCCGTTCGGTATGGACAAGACTGAATGTACTGGCTGCCTTGATCGGAGTGATGGATCAACCCCTCCGGCCGGCGCTGAGCGATCGCCATCTCGAGGGCGCCAACCACGAGCTCGGTCGCGAGAGACGAATCCATGGCCCAGCCGACGATTCGCCGACTGAACACGTCAAGGACGACGGCCAGATAGAAGAAGCCCGATAGCGTCGGCACGTAGGTGATGTCGGCCAGCCAAAGCCGGTCCGGTGCCTCGGCCGCAAACTCCCGGTCGACAAGGTCCGGCGCCGGTCGCGCCGAAGCGGCGCGGCGGCGCGGCGGGTTGTCGTCGGTCGCTTGCGCCGGCTGACGCCCGACAAGCCGGACTCTCGCATGAGTCTGGCGATCCGCTTGCGGCTTACCAGAATCCCGTCGTCAGCCAACTCGGCCTGAATGCGGGGAGCGCCGTAGGTGCCACCGCTCCGCTTGTGGATCGCCTGCATCCGCTAAACGAGAGCAGCGTCCGACTTCTCCTTGGCCGACCGCGGTCGCTTCAACCAGGCGTAGTACCCGCTCGTGGAGACGCCGAGCACGCGGGCCATTGTCGTGATCCGGAACACGAAGTTATAGAACACTGGCCAGAAGGGTTATGTTCAGAGGTGACAATGACGAGGTGGGACCAACCGGGAGTACCGCACAGAGGCTGGCGGTGCGTTGGTGTGGAAGACCTGGGCGCCGACGGACCCAGGTACGAGCCAGGTACCTGTGAGATGTGCGGGAAGGAGCGACTGCGCTACATCCACACGATGGAACATGACGAGTACGACCCGCTCGGGGTCGGCTGCGTCTGCGCCGACAAGATGGCCACGGACTACGACGCTAAAGCGGAGGAGAAGAAGCTCAAGAGCAAGGCGGGGAGGGAATCCCGGTGGCTCTCTCGTCGTTGGCGGACCTCGTGGAACGGCAACCCCATGCTCAACCTCGACGGACTGAATCTCGGTGTTTACTTCCATCACGGCAAATGGAAGTTCTGGATCACCGACCCGATGCACGGAACGCCGGAGTACAGCCCCGCGGCCTATGGGACGGAGGAAGAAGCGAAGCTCGACCTCTTCGAGAGGTACTGGCAGGTGAAGCAGGAGCGAGAGGGATAAGCGCGAGGAGCGCTGTAGTCGGCTGCTCCTGCCAGGGGAGTGTCGTTACAGGGTGTCGACCAGAACCAGGTCCGGGCGCCCGTGCCAGTCGGCCGTCTCGGCTGACTCGTCATCGCACTCCGGAACGCCGAAGGCGCGCAGAACCTCGATAGGAGCCTCGACCGGCGGGCCGCGGGCGCGGGCGTCTCCGGCCGCGTCTCGGGGCACTCGCTCCGGGTCGGCTCAGTCCCTGGTCAGGGCTGGGGCCTCGACGGCGGAGTTGATGCAGGCGGGAAGGTGGCGGGATCCGAAGACCGCGACCGGCTACACACCGAAGCGGAGCTGGCCGGCCGCGGACCGGTGGCGCGGCTGTTCTAAGGGCGGAACTGAAACGGCCTACGGGTCTTGCCGCTCGCCGTTGACGTAGCGGATTCTCTCGATCACGTTGCCGTCGGCGTTGCGCCGAACCTCGGTGCCGTGGATCTCGCCGTTGACGTAGGGCGTTTCGATCACGTCCCCGTTTATCTGGCGCTCAACCCGCGTGCCGTGCTTCTTGCCGTTGACGTAGGGCGTTGCGGACACGTCCCCGTTCGCCTGGCGGTCAATCACCCTGCCGTGAATCTGACCGTTAGCGTTGAGGGCGGGAATTTCGGATACGGCTCCGTTGGAGTGGCGGAAAACCATGGTGCCGTGAATCTCACCGTTGACGAAGAACCTTTCGGCTACGGTGCCGTTGGCTTCGCGCGCAACCCAACGGCCGGCTCGGTGACCATTGGCGAAGATGCCTTCGGAGACCGTGCCGTTTGTATAGGTGACGCGCCAGCGGCCGCTACGTAGGCCGTTCGCGTAGGGGCCTTCGGAGACCGTGCCGTCGCCGCCGAACGTTACGCTCGCGCGGCCGTGCAGCTTGCCGCCGACTAGCGCGCCTTCGTAGACGGTCGCGTCTTCCGGGTCCGCCCACGTCAACACGCCTTCGCCTTCGAGGACGGAACCGTTGCACGCGCCGGACCATCTTGCGGTCTGTTCGGCTCTCAGGCCGCTGTTCCACACATGGCAGCCGGGGTGACTG
>JAGWAG010000004.1:59980-63123 GCA_021296535.1 Acidobacteriota bacterium
GAGCCCGGACGGCCGCAGCTCAGGCCCTTCCCGCTCCTGTCGTCGAGGCTGCTCGGGCGCAGGGTTCCCCTCGAGGGCGCGGCTGACTCGCTCGGCCGGCCGCCCCGGTGCGGACCTCCTGATGGAGGGCGCGACCCAGATGCACGCCGGCAGGACGATCCAGCGCCGCCGCGGCCGCACGGTCCCCGCGATGCAGGGCGTCCTGGCGCTGCGACGCCAGGCTCCGATGGTCGATGCGGTCCTGGACCTGGGCTCGCGCCAGGGCGCGGTTGGCATGGTCCGCCCATTCCCACCGCCAGTCTTGACCGAGGCCGCGGTCGTTCCACGAGCGGTCCTTGCCGGCTCCAGGTGGTCGAGGCGACTTCACCAGAGGCGGTAGAGTCGATCCGTCGTGTTCGCCGAAGACGCCGCTGTCGGGAAGGAACGAGTAGAGTTGACGGTTGGCTCGCGGACGTGGCATCTCCCCGCGTCCGATTCGTGCTCTCCTGGGAGCAAGGAACAGGCCTATGGACAAGACTGAATTCCTGATCAGCAAGTGGCGCGCCGAGGGGATCGACATGGTCTACCCCCTCGTGTTCAAGTTCCGCAGCGCCGTTGTCGGCGAGGGGTGGCTTGCCGGCGTGGAATTGTGTGGCGCGGCCGTCGTCACGAAGGAAGCAAGCGGCGAGTTCATCGCGCATGGCTTGAAGCCGGGCGGTGTGGCGGGGGTCGGCTCGACCCTGACCGAGGCGTACCTGGCCTACAAGGAAGAGGTACAGACCGTCCTCTACGATATGGCCGGAACCGTCCCGTACGAGGCTTTCCGGGAGAGCGTGCTCGAGTTCTTCGACAGTGCGGATGCCTGGGGTGAGGCGAAGTTCGCGGAAGGCCGGTCGATGGTTGCGGCCGGAAAGGTCGATAGCTCGTTGACGCTGGAGCCGAACCCAGACCCTCGAGTCAGTGTCGTCGAGCTTGAGCTTCGCTCGAAGAACAACCCCGTCCTGCCGGCAGGGGAGAGTCTGCCAGTCCAGTTGGCTGCCTAAGCGCGTCCGTGCCGCAGGCCCCGCTCCGTAAGGTCTTCGGGATGCTGGACGAGTGCGCTCCGGGCTATACGAGCATCGAGACGGATCATCATTGGGTGATTCGGTTCGCCGACTGCCAGCCCTTCAGACTCCCGAAGGGCGAACACAGCCGACAGAAGGCTCGCACTGGTGGCGTCCACATCGGCACGATCAAGTCGATGTGCAGGCGGTTCGCCATCATGGATTGCGCCCGGCGGGTTCTGCCGCAACTTCGGTGACTGGAACCGGCGATCCCGGGAGCAACGCCTTTCTGGTGCTAGACTGCGCCGCTGCCTCGGCTCCGGCGTGACCGTAGAGCGGGCGACTGAACAACACGGGAAAACCGAAACATGGTGAAGATAAGACTCCGGCGCATGGGTTCGCGCCACAGACCGTTCTACCGCGTCGTCGTGTCGGACAGCCGCAAGGTCCCTTCGTCGCGGGTGATCGAGGAACTCGGGCACTACGACCCGCGCAAGGACCCGGTGGTGATCCGCCTCAAGACGGACCGCATCGACCACTGGGTTTCGCGGGGTGCGCAGGTCACGGACACCGTTCGGGGCCTGGTGCGTAGAGCTACTGCCACGGCGGAATTCTAGGGCGTGTCGGAGGTCGCCGATCAGCTCGCCGGCGTCGTTCGGTCGATCGTGGATCAACCGGAGGCGGTTCGGGTCGACGAGATCGAGGAAGAGGACGCGATCGTGCTGCAGGTGGAGGTCGCGCCGGATGAGCTTGGGCGCGTGATCGGACGCCAGGGACGCAGCGTGCGCTCGCTGCGCGCGCTGCTCGAGGTGCGCGGGGCCGAGACCGGCGAGTACTACGAAGTCGAGATCGTCGAACCGGAGTAGCCACGGTTGAGCCGGCGCCGATCCCGGGCTCGAGGGTTCAGACGTGAGGATGGAACAGGCGCCGCCATGACCCGTAGCGACGACTCGGAGATGATCGTTGTCGGCTCCGTCCTGCGGGCCCACGGGCTGCGGGGCGAAGTGCTCGTTCTGCCCGACAGCGAGAACCCGGCCCGCTTTGTCCGCGGCTCGAAGCTCTTCGTGCGGGACGGGGTTCAGCCGCGGCGGCTGGAGGTCGCATCGAGCCGGTCCCATCGAGGCCGGGAACTGGTTCAGTTCGTCGGCGTGTCGGACCGCGACGCAGCGGAGGCGCTCCGGGGCGCGCTGCTCGAAGTTCCGGAGGAGAGCGTGCCGGCGGCGGAAGAGGGGACGTTCTACTACTTCCAGCTCGTCGGCTGCCGGGTCGTGGACCAGGATCTGGGCGACCTGGGCGAGGTCACCGAGGTGGTTGAGGACGGCGGCGGCGTGCTGCTTGCGGTGGCGCGGCCGGGAGGCGGCGGCTCGGTACTCATCCCGTTCGTGAACCAATTGCTGCCGGAGATCGACGTAGAGGAACGTCTGATCCGCAGCGACCTGCCCAAGGGCTTCCTGGAAGCATGCGGATCGACGTCGTAACCATCCTGCCCGCCGTCTTCCGCGAGTTCCTGGAGGCGAGCCTGATCGGTCGGGCGAGAGCGGCCGGCCTGCTCGACGTGCGGGTCCACGACTTGCGCGACTACACGGACGATCCCCACCGCAGTGTGGACGACGAGCCCTACGGCGGCGGTGGCGGCATGGTGATGACCGCGCCGCCTTGGCTCAAGGCGGTGCGGGCGATCGCCGGCGCCGACTCCGCCGCCCACCGCATCCTGCTCTCGCCGCAGGGAGAGTGCCTGGACGATGCGAGAGTCCAGGCCCTGGCGCACAAGGAACGGCTGGTGCTCCTGTGCGGCCGCTACGAGGCGGTCGACGAGAGGGTGCGCGACCTGGTCGTCGACTCCGAACTGTCGATCGGCGACTATGTCCTGTCGGGCGGGGAGGTGCCGGCGATGGTCGTGATCGAGGCGATATCGCGTCAGGTCCCCGGCGTCGTCGGGCGGCAGTCTTCGGTCGCGAACGAGAGTTTCCGCACCGGCCTCCTCGACCACCCGCACTACACCCGCCCGCCGGTCGTCGAGGGCATCGAGGTGCCGGAAGTGCTGCGCTCCGGCGACCATGCCCGCATCGACGCATGGCGCCGGGAGCAGGCGCTCGAGGCGACTCGCCGCAAGCGGCCGGA
>JAGWAG010000119.1 GCA_021296535.1 Acidobacteriota bacterium
AGGCCGCCGGTCTCGATGCGCCCGCCGAGATGACGGCGAGCAGCCTGCTGCCGCTCCTTGAGTCGTCGGCGAGTGGCCAGGTAGAGCCCTCGCGCGACGCGGCCTTCATCGCGATGGAGAGGCACGACGGCTGCCGTCGCGGCGGCAAGGGCTATCCGTGCCGGGCGATCCGGACCGGGAACCACCTGTACATCCGCAACTTCGAGCCCACGCGGTGGCCGTCGGGCTCGCCGAACGCGAAGGACTGCGCCCGGGGCATCCCGTATGGCGAGATCGATTCGTCGCCGACCAAGACGCTAATGATGGAGTCGCGGGGCGAGCCCGGGATCGACCACCTGGCGGAGCTCTCCTTCGGGACCCGGCCTGAGCACGAGCTCTACGATCTGCGCAGCGATCCGGGGCAACTGAACAACCTGGCGGGACAGCCGTCGGCCGAGCAGGTCGTCGGTCAGTTGCGCGATCGGCTCATGGATCACCTGGCGGCGACGGGCGATCCGCGCGCTCTGGGTCTTCCCGCGCCCTGGGACTACTACCCCTACTACGGCCGGCGCGTGAACGAGGACTGGGCGGTCGACGAGCCACCGGCATGAGGCTAGAGTTGCGTCACACGCTCAGCGAAGGAGAGAAGAGATGAGCAGAGTCGACTGGTACTACCACCGCAACGGCTGAACGAGCTGCAAGAGAGCGTCCAAGTTGATGGACGCACGCGGCGCGGAGATTGCGGACAGGACCCCGGCGAGCCGGAAGCTGGGGCGGGCGGACGCTGAAGCTCTACTGGCCGATGCGGAGACGCTGTACGTCGCCAAGGGGCGCAAGCAGACCGAGCTTTCGGCGTCCGACCAGGGCGCGGCCGATCTGATGCTCGGGCCGACCGGCAACCTGAGGGCGCCGGTGGTCCGCGTGGGCACGACGCTGATCGTCGGCTACCACGAAGAGGCGCTGAATCAGGCGCTGGGCTGAACGACTCGGGCTCGCCGCTTCGCGGCATCGCGCTAGTGCCGGCCAGAAGGCCGGCGCACCCAGTGGCTAGTTGTAGGACAGGCGGCGGACCTGTTCCGGGTCGTCGCCCTCGAAGAGAAGCCGGCCGTCGACGAAGCGGGCGTCAGGCAGCGCGACCGCGAGGACTTCGCCCAACTCCTCGACGGCGTGGACGGTCAGCGTCTCGCGAACGTCATCGGGCAGGTCCTCGAGATCGGCCTCGTTCTGCTTCGGCAGCACGATCTCGTGGATGCCGGCCCGCACGGCGCCCAGCACCCGATCGGAAGGACGCGGCCGGACAGCGTGATCTCGCCGGTCATCGCGAGGTTCGCCTTCGCCGGCCGGCGGGAGAGCGCCGAGACCAGCGCCGCGGCCATCGTCACACCGGCCGACGGACCGTCCTTGGGGATGGCGCCGGCCGGAACGTGGATGTGGACGTCCGTCTCGAAGGCGGCGGGCGGGATCTGGAGCGCCTCGGCGTTCGATCTGGCGTAGGTCCTGGCCGCGCGGGCCGACTCCTTCATCACGTCGCCTAGCTGGCCTGTGAGCTCCAGCCGGCCCTTGCCCTTCGTCGTCTCGACTTCGACGAACATGATGTCGCCGCCCATCGGCGTGTAGTACATGCCGGTGGCCACGCCGACGGCGTCGCGTTCCAGTGCGCGTTCGGGCCGGACCCGTGGGCGACCCAGGAACTCCCGGACCTCGTCGGCGCCGACCTGCGTTTGTGCGTCGTCGTGTTCAGCCTCCGCACTCTCGGGCGCCACGGCGAGCTTGCGGGCTACCTTGCGCACCATGCGGCCGAGTTCCCGCTCGAGTTGCCGGACGCCGGCTTCGTGGGTGTAGTGGGAGATCACTTCGCGGAGCGCCTCGTCGCCGACCTCGATCTGTTCCGGCAGCAGGCCGCCGGAGCGGACGGCCCGGGGCAGCAGGAACTGGCGGGCGATGTTCTCCTTCTCGTGCTCCGTGTAGCCCGAGAACTCCACCGTCTCCATCCGGTCGCGAAGCGGCGCCGGGATGTTCTGGATGAAGTTCGCGGTGGCGATGAACAGCACCTGGCTCAGGTCGTAGGGCACGCCGAGGTAGTGGTCGATGAAGGCGCCGTTCTGCGCCGGGTCCAGGACCTCGAGCAGCGCGGCCGACGGATCGCCCTGGAGCGAGGCGCCCAGCTTGTCCACCTCGTCGAGCAGGAACACCGGGTTCTTGACGCCGGCCTGCTTCATGCCGTGGAGGATGCGGCCCGGCATCGCGCCGACGTAGGTGCGCCGGTGCCCGCGGATGTCCGCCTCGTCCCGGGCGCCGCCCAGGGAGACGCGCACGTACTCGCGTCCCATCGCGCGGGCGATCGACTTCGCGATCGAGGTTTTGCCGACACCGGGAGGTCCCGAGAAGAGGAGAATCGGGCTGCGTTCCCCTTCGGTGTCTTCGAGCCCCGGCTCGTCGGTCGGGCGGTCGCCGGCACCCTCGGGACCGGCCGCGGAGTGTTCGTCGGCTGCTTCCGCGTCGCGCTCCCGTCTGCGCGCCTGGCGATCGTGCATGACCCGCACCGCGAGGAACTCCAGGATCCGGTCCTTCGTATCCTCGAGGCCGTAGTGGTCCTCGTCCAGGATGCGCGCCGCGTCCGAGAGGTCCAGCCGTTCGTCGCTGAGTTCGCTCCACGGCAGCTCGCACACCGTCTCGATGTAGGTGCGGATGACCTGGGATTCCATCGACTCGCGGCCCATCCGCTCGAGTCGCCTCAGTTCGCGGTCGACTTCCTTCCTCGCCGCTGGCGGCAGCTCCAGCCCGGCGACCCGCTCTTTCAGTTCCTCGAGGTCTTCGCCTCCCTCGTCGTCGCCGAGTTCCTTGCGGATGGCCTTCAACTGTTCGCGCAGGTACATCTCGCGCTGGCGGTCGCCGATCTCCTCCTCGACCTGGCTGTTGATGTCCTGCTGGGCGTCGAGAACCTTGATCCGCCGCTGGACCAGCATCAGCACCCGCCGCATCCGCTCTTCAACGGCGAGCGTCTCGAGCAGGGACTGGTGGTCGCCGGCCGGCAGCTCGAGATGACCTGCTACCAGGTCGGCGAGCCGCCCTGGGTCGTTCACCGCGCGCAGCGTCTTGTTGAGCACGTCGCTGGGGATGCCGGCGCGCTCACCGAGTTCAGCGGCCCGGTTGCGGAGTTCCTCGTCGAGGGCGATGAAGGCAAGGTCATCGGGGTCCACCGGCATGAGTTCCTCCGCCGGCGAGACGGTGGCGAGGAGATGCTCCTCCGTCGTGTCGATGCGCAGTGCGATGCCGCGGTGCAGACCCTGGATGAGGGCCTGCGTGCCGCCGAGGCCCTGCTGGAGCTGGACCACGCGCGCAATGACGCCGATGGTGTGCAGGCCGAGCGGATCGACATCCTCGCTCTTCTCCCGTTGCAGGAGGGCGAAGAACCTGCGGTCCGGACTCTCGGCCGCGGCCTGGATGGCGCTCAGGGAGTCCGACCGTCCAACGGACATGGGCATGGTGACGCCTGGATAGATCACCAGGTCACGCAGGACGATGACCGGCAACTCAGGTTTGGGGCCGGTCGTTCGCGGCGAAAGAAGCGCGTCGGAGGCCGGCTCGGCGGCCAGGGCCTTGGGGTCGGGCTCCTGGGGGCCGTGCAGGTCGTCGTGTTCGGTCATCTCGTTGTCCCTCGCTGTCCGGTTCGCCTGTCGGTCGAGTTGGTCGACGGAACAGGGCTGGCGAGAGATCTTATTCCATTTCGCTTAAGTTGGATAGATCTGAGTTGGAATCCATAAGGTTCGTGCCCCCGAGCAGCGTGTCCTTGCGCTGCCAGCGGTCGTTGAGCCATTCCTGGACGCGCTCGGGTGCCACGTCCGTGATCGGGACTGTCTCCCAGGCGACATCCACTGGCCCGGCCGCTCCGCCGAGGAACTCCCAGAGCGAAACGGCACGCGGATAGGCGAGCGTCAGGTCGACGATCGTGCCGCCGCCGGGGGCGAGCGCCTCAATCATGGCGGCGACGCCGCCGGCCCTGGGCGGAAGCAGGTGGTCGTAGGACCCGCCCCTGGCGGCGCGCTTGGCCTCGGTGAACCGCGTGCCCTCGGCGAAGGAGAGGATGGCCGCCGGCGACTCGATCAGAGCCGCGGCCGCTTCGCCCACCCGGCGGCGGTCGTCGTCCCGCCGGCTTGCCGGGCTCGCGCCTCGCCGGGTCCGGCGACGCAGCACGGGGAAGTCGAAGGCAAGGATGATCACGCCGAAGATCGGCATGTAGATGAGCTCCCGCTTGCCGAGGAACACGATGATCGGACCGTGGGTTGCGACGACGCTCTGGACGATCAGGACGTCGGCCCAGGAGCGGTGGTTGGCGAGGACGATGTGCGGCCGGGTCGGGTCGAGGGTGAGTTCTTCGAAGCTCCAGACGGCCTGTGAGACGTGTCGGAGCAGAGTGTTGTCGATGCGAACCGCGGCCCGGTAGATGCGGTTGGAGACGCGTCGAAACCAGCCTCGGCTGCGGCGCACCGCCTTGGCCGGCAGCAGGAACAGCAGCAGAACGGCCCAGAAGGCCAGGTTCAGCGCGATGGCGGCGAGGCAGCTCGCCGCCCTCAGGTGGCCCGGAAACGTCAAGTCCGACGCGGGGGCCGGAGTAGCAGGGCCTTCGTGCGCCGGACGTAGTCCTGGTAGCCGGGATCGTCGCGCCAGCGGCGGTTCGCACGCGCTTCGAGCATGCGGACGCCGCTGATCCTGGTAAGGAGCAGCCAGACGAAGACCGGGGAGATCAGCGTTGCCAGTTGCCAACCCTCGAGCGCCGGGACCGCGATCACCGCGATGCCGATCCAGAGCAGGATCTCGCCGAAGTAGTTCGGGTGGCGCGACCAGGCCCAGAGACCGGACGTGATGTAGCGGCTCCGGTTCTCGGGCACCGCTCGGAAGCGGGTCTTCTGGGCGTCGGCCGCGACCTCGATCGCGAAGCCGAGGACCCAAAGCGCCGAGCCGGCGGCGAGGGTCCAGTCCGGCGGCCTGACCTCGCTCGCGAGCAGTGCGGCGAGCGCCGGGCCGGCGGTCAGCGACACCCAGAGTCCCTGGAGCGTCCAGGTCATCAGGAAGACGGGGAAGTTCGGCTTGATCTGGCGGAAGCGGCGATCCTCACCGTCACGGCGAACGCGCAGGAAGAGGAACGGTCCGAGTCGCAGGGCCCAGATCGCTATCGCCGCGGCGATGACGAGCGAGCGGGCGTCGAACGCACCGCGGATCGCGAACGCGCTTCCGGTCACGACCAGGAAGGTGATGCTCCCGGTCAGGTCGAAGTAGCGCTCGGTCTGGAGGAACCAGGCTGGAACGAAGGCGATCCACTGGACCGCGAAGGCGGCGGCGACGAGGACCACGAAGGCCGGCAGGCCACCGGCCTCGACGCCGTGGCTGCCGCCGGCTGCCGCCATCAGGGTCCCGGCGATGAGCGCCCCGGCGATGCCCAGGTAGGGAAGTGACTTCGGCATGCCTCGGAGAACTTAGCAGCCAGTAGCACTAGCGTGTCGGGAACTGGGTGCGCCGGCGTGCCATCCGTGCGCCCGACGACGGGCGCACGGACTGGTTCACGGGTGGCGCGGGTCCGCGCCACCCGGGTTCCCGCCGGCATCCGGCGCGAAGCGCCGGTTCTGGGAGCTACTGTTCCGGCCCCGCTGGCAGCGCTGTTCCCGCACCGTGCCGCGCCGCCTGCACCGCGGCCGCGAATAGGCCGATCGCGAGGCTGAAGGCGACAAGACCTGTCACTTGTACCCAGCCGAATATCTCCGATGGCGTGACGAGGGACAGCAGTTCGGCGCCGAAACGGAAGTCGGCGAACTCGCCGCCACGCAGTGCTTCCAGTGCGGCAAGACTGGTGAGCAGGAGGGCACCACCGGCCAGCGTAAGAGCGCCGTACGTCACGCCGTGGGCCGCGAGTTGCGCCGGCGAGCGTGGTGGCAGCGGCTCCTGGCGGCGGACCTCGAACTTCGGCTCCCGGTCGCTCGGCCGAACGAACCGACTGAGCATGTAGAGGCCAGGCAGACCGAGCGGGATCGTGAAGAGGAAGAAGTTGGACCACCCAACGGAGTGGACCATGAAGCCTGCAATCGGACCTGAGACGATCCGTCCCATGCCGAAGAGAGTCGAGAACAGGGCGTACTGAGTTGCCGAGAAGCGCTTCTGCGTCATGCGCAGCAGGAGGACGGAGAACGCGCCGGTGCCGAGTCCCTGGCACAGAGACTCGAAGCCCATCGCGCCGTAGAGGAGGCTCGGCTGCATCGGCAGGTTCGCCAGCAGGACGTAGCCGACGTTGGAGAAGATCTGCAAGAACCCGAACACCCACAGCGCTCTTCCGAGGCCGATCACGTTGGTTCCCAGACCGCCGGCGATCGAGCCGACAATCGTCGCGGTTGTGCCGACGGTAGCCAGGGCAATACCGCGGTGGAAATCGGAGTAGTCCATGTCCACCAGGAAGGGGCGTAGCAGGCCTTGCGCCATGTTGTCGCCGAACTTGAACAGAATGACGAAGGCGAGGATCTCGACCGCTCGGTGCCGGGAGAGAAACCCGAGGAACGGTTGCCAGACGGCGTCCCGGAGCGTCTTCGGGCCGGGCGGAAGATTCTTCGGCTCGGGCGCCAGGATGGTGATCGCGAGCATCGGCAGGTAGAGAGCCGCGAGGCCGACGCATACGAGCGGCCAGGAGTACCGGCCCGCGACCGAAATGGCGGTTCCTCCGGCAACGAGCATGGCGAGCCGGTAGAGGCCGATTCGGGCGCCGACCGCGGCTCCCTGCTCTTCTTTCTTGAGAACGTCCACGGCGTAGGCGTCGACCGCGATGTCCTGGGAGGCTGCTGCCATGGCTATCGCAAGGGCCAGCGCAAGCGCGAGCCAGGGCGTATCCGGATGGTCGCCCACACCGGCCAGGAAGAGGGTGCCAAGGAGCAGGGCGACTTGAGCGATCGCGGCCCAACCTCTTCGTCGGCCCAGGAAGGGCGGCACGAACCGGTCCATGAGGGGTGCCCAAACCACGTTGAAGGACCACGGCGCGTGAGCCAGCGTGAACAGACCGATCAGCCGGATGTCGATGCCGGCGGTGCGCATCCAGTCGGGTAGCGCGATCCAGACCAGGCCGAGCGGCATGCCGGAGGAGAACGAGAGCAGGACGACGGAAAGCGTCCGCCAGGAGCGGACGGGCTGGGCAAGGCTCCGCAGCGTTCCGAGCCGTTCCGGCGCCTGCTTCTGCTCGGCCATCGGACTCATCCTATGCGTAGTCGTCTATGAATCGACCAGCCGTCCCGATGGAACCCAAGTCGTTCAGAATCCGTAGTTGAACGTGAGCAGTCTCTCTGCGAGGAGGAACCGACCGTGACCGCAGCCGCCACCCAATCCCGCCCGCTTCATCGTTCCGGGTCCAACCGTCTGATCGGCGGCGTCTGCGGAGGCATCGCCGCCTGGC
>JAGWAG010000120.1 GCA_021296535.1 Acidobacteriota bacterium
CGATGCGGCCGTCGACCAGCGAGTCGTCGCCCTCGATCTGCTCGCGGCTGCGGTCGAGGAACGTGACGGCGTCCGCGAGCGACATCTCCGTCGCCTCGTCCATGATCATGTGGCCGGTGCCGGCGTAGAGCTCGAGGGAGGTCGCCGCGATGCCGGCGTGGAACTTCTCTCCGACTGCCGGTGGAACCAGGGGATCCTCCACTCCGATCTGGATGAGGACCGGCATCTCGAGTTCGCCGAGCCGGGGCTCAAGATCGCGGGGATCGTGCATGACGGCCGCGTACTGACGGAACATCAACGCGACGGCATGGCGGTTGCCCCGGTGCCGGAGGATGCGGCCGAACCTGGCCGCGAACTCCGGCGTGACCAGACCGTCGTCAGCCACCATGTACTTCAGGGTCTCGCCGACAACCCATGGGCTACCGATCAGCGCCAGGAGCCGGTCCAGAAGCGATAGCTCGACATCCTCCACCGCGATCTCGTCCGGGGCTGCGTCCGGATCGACGAACACGCCGTCCACGTCGTATCCATCGTCCCCCGGTACACCCTCCGGGCCGATCAGGATCAGAGCTTCGACCTGCTCCGGGTGCTCCAGTGCGTAGAGCAGGGCTACGCCGCCGCCCATCGAGTGGCCGGCGAGCGCGAAGCGGTCGACGCCGAGTTCGTCGAGCACCTCGCGCACGAACTCGACCATCGACTCCCGGGTGTAGATGTCTCCCGGAATTCGCCCGGTCAGGCCGTGCGCGGGCAGGTCGAGGGAGATCACACGGTGATTCTCCTCGAGCGCCGGAACCCACGGTTCCCAGTTGTGCAGTGAGCCGAGACCGCCGTGGCGCTTCCCGCGCTCCCTGGTCGCGGTAGTGGACGGTTGCGCCGGACGGCAGTTCGAGGAACCGCGAGTCGTCGCTCACGTACTCGCTGAGCTGCTCCCTGGACAGATCCGGGCGAAGAAACAGCCCGGCCGAGAGGCCGACCACGAGCACCAACAAGCCCGCCAGGCTCAGGATCGTGATCCGGAGCCAGCGCTTGATCCGTCGGGATCGCTCGGGACGCCTGCCGCCCGTGCTCTCAGTGTTCGTGTTCATCGGTCGAGGACTTCCTCCCTGCACTCGAAGCTCGAGGCGTCCCCGGGGTCGCCGTCGCCCGAGTAGACCGCGGACTTCGGGTAGCGGCAGATCGGCCGTGATTGGAGAACCTCGCCGTCGTCGTTCCGACGCGCGGCGTCCAGCGTGTCGGGTGGAACGCCATCCTCGACCCAGCGGACGAGGGCGGCGAAGGGGTTCTCGGGCGTGATGCCGGGCATGTCGCGGCAGTGCCTGGCGCCCGGCACCATGAACAGGCGAAGGAAGTCGCCGGTGTCGTCCATGCGGTCTTCGACGCCCTCGAACCAATCGACCGTGCCCTGGGCGTAAATCAGGGGATCGTTCCAGCCGTGCCAGACGATCGCCTTGCCGTCGCGGTCGCGGAAGCCAGACAGATCGGTGCGGTCGGTGCCGAACACACGCCCGAACTCTTCGACGGACTGGTCCCAGTACTGCTCGTAGGAGGCCTGGGTGAGGCCGGTCCAGTCGAAGTCCGGGTCGCGGGCCAGGAAGTAGCGGAACCACTCCAGGGTGATCCGCATCGGCGCTCCGTCGATTGGGTCACCGGCGGTCTGATTCAGGGGAAGGAAGTCGGTCCCCGGAGCCAGGCCGTACCAGAGGAAGGAGCCGTCGCGCCGGCGGGGACCTTCGTGGATCTTCGTGAGAACGGCGATGTCGGCCTCGGTGATCGGCCCGCAATCTTCGGAGTCCGCGCCCAGGAGTTCCGCGGGATCGAACGGGCACTGCCGGGGCTCCGGGATCACGCCGTCGGCGACGCCGTCCTGCAGGTCGCAGGCTTCGACCGCCCTTGCCTGGGCGAGCCGGAAGGCGCACGGGCGCACGAAGTGGCCGCTCTCGAGCATGACGAGCTGTCCCCACATCTGGGCGAGGTGCAGCCGGTCCCAGTTGATCGCCGGAGCGCCGGAGAGGACGCCGTCGTAGTCATCGGGGTAGCGCTGGACCTCCATCAGCCCCTGGCGGCCGCCGGTGGAGCAGCCGCGGAAGTAGGAGTACTTCGGTGGCCGGCCGTAGAAGGCCGCGGTCAGTTCCTTGCCGACGCGGGTCATCGCGTGGATGCCGAGGTAGGCGTTGTCGCGGATCAGCATCCACTCGAGGGATCCGTCGACGCCAAGCGCGAGCCCTCGTGGCCGGTGTCGGTGGCGGCGGCCGCGAAGCCTTCCCGGACGGCGGCTGGGAGCGTGCGTGGACTGCCGCCGGAGAAGCCGCCGCCGCCGGTGCCGAGGAAGCGGCCGTTCCAGTTCTCGGTGGGGAGGGCAACCCAGATCGTGATGCGGTCGCCTGCCGGTGGGTGGGTGGCGGCGACGGTGATCCGGCAGTAGGGAGGGCCGCTGGCGGCTGCCGTCTCGAGGGTCGCCGATTCGACGGTGGCGTCGGCAAGTTCGACGTCGGTGAGGCTCTCGCAGGTGCGGGCGGGCTCGATGGAGGGGTAGAGGGGCAGTGGCGACCATTGCGCGGCCGCGGGTACGGCGGCTGCCAGGGCGAGAACGGCGGAGGAGGCGATCAGGGATTGCTGCACGAGTCGGTCTCGGACTTGGAGCCGCAGTATGGTCGTCCAGTTGGCCGCCTGCGGCGGCAGCGGACCAGAGGGTCCGCGCACCCAGAGCACCGCCTTTCCCGTTGCGACAGTCTCTACTGCAAGCCGACTATCCGCAGCGTCGGCGGTCTTTCCCTCGCCGCCTGCGCTGCTCGCGGGCAGAGGGTATCGTCCGCGGCACAACTTGCGTCGGCTTCACCGTCAAGGAGACTCTCCATGAAGAGATCGAGCAACCGAACCTCGCCGGCCGTTCTGCTGGCGCTGAACCTTGCACTCGCGTTCATCGTCGCCGGCGCGCCTGCCCCGGCCCAGGAGGCGGGCGGCTCAGGCACCTGGGCTGTCGGCGAGCGTGCTGTTCCGCCGCCGGCGGGCGCCAGCGAACAACTCCAGGCCGCGCTCGCGGCGGTGCCCGCCCCCAACGTCGCCGCGTCGAAGCAGCAGACGCCCCAGAGCGACGAGCAGTGGCTGGTCATGCAGAAGGCGACCGCGAACGCCAATCTCGATCAGGTCGCAAGTGGATTCGGCGTGTCGATCAAGAAGGACGAGATCGAAGGCGTGGCGGTGTACCACGTGACGCCCGAGAAGATCGACCCCCGGCACTCCGACCACGTCTTCCTCCACATCCACGGCGGCGGCTACGTTCTCAGCGGCGGGGATGCCTCCGTCTCCGAGGCGGCGATGGTGGCGGCCGCGGCCGGAATCCGGGCCCTTTCGGTCGACTACCGAATGCCGCCGGAGCATCCCTTCCCGGCCGCGGTCGAGGACGTCGTCACCGTCTATCGGCATGTGCTCGAACACCACTCCGCCAAATCGGTCGCCATCGGCGGCACGTCCGCGGGCGGCGGGCTGTCGCTGGCGGCGGTTCACCGCTTCATCGCTCTTGGTCTCGACGTGCCCGGCGCCATCTATGCGGGCACGCCCTGGGCGGACCTGACGAAGACCAGCGACAGCCTGTTCACAAACGAAGGACTGGACCGCATTCTGGTGACCTACGACGGATTCCTGGGTGCGGCTGCCCGGCTCTACGCCGACGGCCATGATTTGAAGGACCCGTTGCTATCCCCCGTCTACGGCGACTTCGAGGGCTTCCCGCCGACCTACCTGATCACCGGCACCCGCGACATGTTCCTGAGCGACACGGCGCGGACCCACCGCAAGCTGCGGGCAGCAGGCGTCGTTGCCGATCTCCATGTGTACGAGGGAGTTGCGCACGCCGACTATCTGATCCTCGTTGGGTCGCCGGAGTCGGAGGATGTGTTCGCGGAGGTGAGTGCTTTCTTCAAGAAGCAGAGAGCTAACTGCTGCGGGTCGCCGTGAACTCGCGCTCGCGACGCGGTCCGATCATCTTGCCGGTCATCGTGTCGCCGTCGACCGCCGCCTCGAAGCTGAGGTTGAAGGTCTGGCCGCCCATGCTGGCCTCGCGGCCGAACTTGAGCGTCTCGCCGTCCCAGGACACGTTCGTCAGGTCGCCGTTCCGGCGGGGGTTCGTCCAGGTGCCCTTGAGTTCGCCGTCGACTTCCGTGAACTCGTACACGACCTCGAAGGTGCCACGCCCACTTGCCGAGGACGGGGGCGTTGTCGGCGGCCAGCGCGGCGGGCGCGAGCGCCAGAAGGAGGGAAGTGGCGATCAGGATGGTCTGTCTCATGGGGGCTCCTCCGGTTGCGGATCTGTTCCTGCGGCGCACGCTCCTAGAATGGAACGACTTCGATGAAGAGACGACCACCGCCGTCGTTTTGTTGCTGTTCGGCTGGGGTTGCGCTGGCAAGGCCGGCGAGCACCCGCCCGAGAGCGGCCAGGAGAGGACCCAAATGAAGATCGATCACTTCATGTACGCCGTCGCCGACCTCGACGAAGGCATGGCCTGGGCCGAGGACGTCTTCGGCGTGGCGCCGGCGTTCGGCGGCTCGCACGAGGGGCTCGGCACGCGCAATGCGCTGCTGAGCCTTGGCGACACGTACCTCGAGATCATCGCGCCGGACCCGACGCAATCGGTCAAGAGCCAGATGGTGTCGGGCATGGTCGCGATGAGCGCCGGGGGGCTGGTGACCTGGGCGGCGCAGGGCGATCTCGTCGTCACGAAGGGACTGCTGGAGGAAGCCGGGATCCCGTCGACCGGTCCCGTGGAGACGCGGCGGCGCACGGCGGACGGCGGGCTCCTGGTCTGGGACCTGCTGTTCCCGCAGGGAGGCAGCTACGGGATGCCCTTCTTCATCGACTGGCGCGGGTCTCCACACCCGGCGACGACGACGCCGTTGGTCGGGGAGTTGGTGTCGTTCGCGATCTCGACGCCTGATGCGGGCGATCTCGGGGCGGTGCTGACGGGCCTTGGGCTCGATGTGGGGGTATCGGCGGGAGAGCCGGAGATGCGGGTCGTGATCGAGGGGCCGAAGGGGACGGTGGAGCTGGTTGCTACGGAGGAGAGTCGGGGGCTGCAGCCGGGTTCGCGGCGGTGAGGGGATGTGAGTAGCGGAGCCGGCCTGCGGCCGGCGCGTTGCTCCTGGCCGCCTTCGGCGGCGAGCCGACGAGGACGTCGGCGCACCCAGTGTGGGGACGCCCGTGCCGAGGGCGGCGCACCCAGTGTCGGGACGCCCGTGCCGAGGGCGGCGCACCCAGTGTGGGGACGCCCGTGCCGAGGGCGCCGCACCCAGTGTGGGGACGCCCGGGCCGAGGGCGCCGCACCCAGTGTGTGGCGCCGGTGCACCTTGTAGGGTTGGTCGTTACAACCCTGGAAGGAAGAGGAACGATGATCGAAGACAGCCCGAAGAACCGTACTCGTCCGGCCCGCCCCTACCTCGCGATCGCGGCCCTGGGTCTCGCCGTCGCCGTCCCGGCCGCGGCTCAGCTCAACATCGACGACTGGGCCAAACAGGCGGGCGAACAGATCGTCTGGCACCAGACGCAGTTGAGCGACACGGTCTACCTGCTCCTGCCCGAGCCTGGGCTGGCGGGCAACCTGGCCGTCTCCGCGGGCAACGACGGCATCCTGATCGTCGACGACGCGATGATCCCGGTGGCGCCGAAGATCAAGGCGGCGGTCGCGAGGATCCAGGAGGGCCGGATCGACTTCGTCGTCAACTCGCACTACCACTTCGATCACGCGGGCGGCAACGCGGCCTTCGGGGCGGATTCAGCGATCGTGGCGCACGCGAACGTCCGCAAGCGGCTGCTCGAGAACCGGCACGCCGGGGCGAACTTCTCGGCCACGCCGTTCCCGTCCGAGGCGCTGCCGATCGTGACCTTCAACGAGAGCGTCACCCTGCACTGGAACGGCGAAGCGATCGACGTGATCCACTTCGGCAACCCGGCCCACACGGACGGCGACGTGGCGATCTTCTTCCGCGACTCGAACGTGGTGCACGCCGGCGACCAGTTCCCGAACCTCGGCGGTTACCCCTACATCGACCGGGACGTCGGCGGCAGCGCCCTCGGCCTGCGCGACAACATGGCCCAACTGCTGGAGATCGTCGACGACGAAACGAAGATCATCCCCGGCCACGGACCGCTGGCGACGAAGGCCGACCTGCAGAGGTACCACGACTACGTCGCCGAGACGATCGACCACATCGACAAGCAGAAGAGCGGCGGCAAGTCGCTCGAGGATGTCCAGGAGGACGGCCTGCCCGAGAAGTACGCGGCGTACGGCAACGGCCCGCTGTCGCCGGAACCGGTCTGGATCGGTTACGTCTGGGCCAGCCTGGACGACTAGGAGTGTCCGCAGCCCAGTCGCTGCGCTGACGCACATGGAACTGGCCGCTTACTGGGTGCGCCGGCGTCCCCGCCGGCTGCTGCCGAAGGCAGCCGGAGAGACGCGCCGGCCGCTAGGCCGGCTCCGCTTTGGCGGCCAGTTCCATACAAGGCAGCGTTCGAAACCCGGGCCTCCTTGCCCGCGTAGGAGGGCCTGAGGCTGAAATGACAGGCGTCTCTTCCCTTCCATCATCCCCGTCACCTGCGCCGATGGCCAACGACGTCGTGATCGACGTCCGGGACCTGCGCAAGAGCTACAAAGACATTGTCGCCGTCGACGGGGTCTCGTTCCAGATCCGTCGCGGCGAGCTCTTCGGCATGCTGGGCCCGAACGGCGCCGGCAAGACGACGACGGTCGAGATCCTGGAGGGGCTTCGCCAGGCGGACAGCGGCGAGGCGTTCATCGACGGCGTCGGCGTGAAGAAGAACCGGCGGCGGGTCAAGGGAATGATCGGCGTCCAGCTCCAGCAGAACGCGTTCTTCGACAACCTGACGCTCCGCGAAACGGTCCAGCTGTTCGCGACGCTCTATGGCTCGGACGCTTCGCCGGACGACATGCTGGCCCGGGTCGACCTGGCCGATCGGGCGAAGTCCCGATACAAGCACCTGTCCGGTGGCCAGAGGCAGCGCTTTTCGATAGCGGTCGCCATGGTCAACGAGCCGGTCGCGATGTTCCTCGACGAACCGACGACCGGGCTCGACCCTCAGGCGCGCCGCAGGATGTGGAAGCTGATCGACGGCCTGCGCTCGGACGGCATGGCGATCATGCTGACGACCCACTACATGGAAGAGGCGGAGGTGCTCTGCGACCGGGTGGCGGTCATCGACCGCGGCTCGATCGTCGCGGTCGATGCGCCGCAGGCGCTGATCCAGCAGTTGGCGGGCCGCGGCGGCCAGTCGGTCCGCCGGGACGGCGCCCTGACGCTGGAAGACGTTTTCCTCGATCTGACCGGGCACCAGCTCGTCGAGTAGGAGCGCCAGGTTGAAGATCGCGACAACATGAAGATCTACGGGGCGTTCATCGTCGCCGAGCTGAAGATGTTCTTCCGCGACCGCGCGGCGCTCTTCTGGTCGCTGGCCTTTCCGACCGTGATGATGGTCATCTTCGGCCTCTTCGACTTCGGCAGCTTCGCCCCGCCGAGCGTGGGCATCGTCGACCAGGCGAAGAACCAGGCGTCGACCCTCCTGGTGTCCGTGCTGAAGGGCGACCTCGGCGGCGAGCCGCTCTTCAACGTCCCGGATTCCGAGGATGCCGAGGCTCTGCGCGCCGCGGTCCTCCGGGGCAACCTCACGGCGGTGATGGTGATCCCGGAGGGCTTCGGCCAACTCGGCGCTTCTTCGACCATCGACCTCACGTTCGACGGCAGGAAGGCCCAGGAGGCGGAGGCGGCCCGGTCCATTCTCGGCCAGGTGCTCGAAGGGGTCTTCAAGTCCGTCGCGAACGTCCCCGCGGAGTACCGGGTCGAGAACTGGGCGACGATCTCCCCAACCGAAGTCGCTGGGCGCGGGCAGGGTTACAAGGGGTTCATCGTGCCCGGCATCGTTTCGCTGTCCATCATGCAGAGCGCGCTCTTCGGCATCGTTTTCACGCTCGTCCGGCTGCGCAACCAGGGCGTGTTGAAGCGTCTGCACGCTACGCCCATCGGCCCGAATCACTTCCTGGTGGGCTCGCTCACGACCAGGCTCCTGCTGCTCGTGATCCAGACGAACGTCCTCCTGCTCGTCGGCATCTTCGTCTCCCGCGTCGACGTCGCCCCGGGCTATCCCCTGTTCTGGCTCGAGGTGATCCCCCTCATCGTCCTCGGCGGCTTCGTGTTCGCCTCACTGGGCCTGGCGATCTCCGGCATCGCGAAGACGGAGAACACGGCGGCGCCACTCGCCAACATCGTGTCGCTGCCGATGATGTTCCTGTCGGGCGTGTTCTTCTCTCAGGCGGTGCTGCCGGACTGGCTCCTCGGGTTCGCGAAGTTCCTGCCGCTGACGTTCCTGGCCGACGCGATGCGAGCCATGGTGAACAGCGGCGAGACGCTGTTCAGCCAGGGCGGGCCGATCCTGGGGTTGGCCGCGTGGGCCGTCGTCTGCTTCGGGCTCGCCGTGTGGGCGTTCCGCTGGGAGTAGCGTCGTACGCCGGCTCCCCTGGTCACAGAGACCGGCGCTTCGCGCCGGATGCCGGCCAGAGGGCCGGCGCACCCAGTGGACTTACTCGCCGCCGGAACTCTGAGGCTGGTCGTACTCCGACTCGAGCAGGCGGGCGCCGCGCAGGACGTTGCCCATCGCGTAGTTGCCTTCGTGGCAGGCGTACTCGTAGACGCGGCTGTCCTTGGCCTGCCAGGTGTACTCGCCGGCCCAGGGCGCCGTCCACGACTCAGGATCGTCGACCCGGAAGTGGTAGAGCAGGTTGCCGTCCTCGGTGCGGGTGAAGCGCTCTTCCACGTGCATCGTCTCGCTGCCGCCGGGGAGGCCGGTCTGGTTGCGGAAGTTGCGCGTGTTGACGACGAGAGTGTCGCCGTCCCAGTGGCCGACGCCGTCGCCGAGCCACCAGTTCACGTCGTCGGGGCTGTGCTCGTCGTCGATGCGGACGATCCGGGCGTCATGGACCATCTCCGCCATGATGACGACGTGGTTCTCGGTCTGGACGATCCGCGCGTAGTTGTTGTACAGGCTGGGCAGCAGCGGAGGTCCGCCGACGAAGCCGAGCAGGCAACGCTCGGCCAGAGCCAGGGTCTCGGGCCCGTCGAACGGTCCGGGGCCGTCATGGTCGAGCCAGGACGCCGTGCCGTCGTTGTTGTGGATGAACGACGCGAAGTTCGTCGCCATCCGGCGCATGGCCGCGGGCGTCATCTGGGGCCGCCGACCGTTCTTCGGCTCGTAGATGATCGAGGTGCGGAACTTGCCGTCCACGACGACCGCCTGGGAGCCCGGGTCGATCCAGAACGCGTTGTAGCCGCCGACGCCGCCGCCGCCGAAGCGGTTGTCGCCGTCGCCGCCCTTGACCGGGGCCGTCCGGTCGGCGCCGCCGCCCTTGCCCTCTTCCTCGACTTCCCGCCAGAACGCCTCTCTCTCCTCTTCCATCGCCTGCGCTTCCTCGGGCGCCAGGTACAGGTTCTCGCCGTACTGGGGCGGACGGTCAACGGGGGTTACCGTGCCGGCGTCGTAGACGCCCGACAGATCGGGCTTGCCGTTCGGCATCCGCTTGATGCCGTCTCCCTCCGCGGCCAGGGCCGGCAGGGCGATGAGGAGGAGTGCGACGCTTGAGGAGATGATGAGCTTGCGCATGGCGTGAGTCCTTCCCTTTGGAACGCGGGTCCTTGAGTGCGACCGGATCGCCATGCTAGCACTGACCAGCCGCTCAGGAACTCACTTCGAGCGCGGCGTTCCGACGGCTACAGTGATTCGCGAAGGCTTGGACAGGGAGATGACGACGAGGCAGGAAGGCTCTTCGGAACCGCGCTCAAGGAATCCTGCGCGCTGCGCGCTCGTGCGCGGCGGCCTTTGCGCCTTGCTCCTGGCGCTCCCCGTGGCGGTCGGGCCACAGGATCCGGCAGAGCCGGCGGTCGAGCAGGTCGAACTGAACGGCAGGCTGTACAAGGTACCGCCGCCGTGGCGGGGCAACCGGATCACGGAGGCCGCCAACCCGACCGCGCTGGCGAAGGTGCCCAGCGACCTGACCGGGGAGTTCGGCATCTACGTCACTCCCGGCACTCGCGACGCCGTGGTCGCGATGGCCGCCGCCGCCCGGGAGCAGGGAATCCGGCTGGAAGTGGACTCAGAAGCGAGTGCTGGAAGGCCTCCTCGCGACCGGTCGACCGTTCCTGAACGCCGTCCGGTGGACCGCGCCGCCCGGCTACTCCGAGCACATCACGGGCCGCGCCGTCGACTTCGTGCCCAGCGACGCGGACTTCAAAGACGTACCGGCGTACCAGTGGCTGAAGGAACGCGCGGCGGACTTCTGCTTCACCGAGAGCTACCCGCTGGGCAACGCCGGCGGCTTCGAGTGGGAACCGTGGCACTGGCGCTACGAGGAGTGCGACGAGTAGCGTCGCCTGCCGGGCGAGTGACGCCCCAAGCTTCCGCCACACCCAAGGAGCCCATCCATGCCGACCTTCGAGAACGACGTCTACCCGCAAGACCCCGCACAGATCGCCGCCATGCAGGAGCCCGGCCCCGAAGGGCCGATCTTCATGGTCAACCTGCTGAAGTTCAAGGAGAAGGCCGAGTACAGCGACGGCCGCGAGACGAACCTGACCGGCCGCGAGGCCTACCAGATCTACGGCCAAGCCGTGTCCAGACTCATTCAGGACTTCGGCGGCCACGTCGCCTTCGCCGCGGACGTGACGCACCTCTCGCTCGGCCGGGTCGACGAACTCTGGGACGAGGTGGCGATCGCCTGCTACCCGAACCGCGCCGCCCTGGTCGCGATGTCGACGTCCGCACCCTGGCGCAAGGCCGCTGTCCACCGGGAGGCGGGCCTGGCCGGTCAGTTGAACATCGAGACGGTGCTGATGCCGGGTTTCAAGGAAATCGCGCTGGCCGGGTAGCGGCGGCTGAGAGCTTGCCTGGCCGCCACTGGGTGCGCCGGCGTCCCCGCCGGCATCCGGCGCGAAGCGCCGGCCCTCTGGAACCCCGCAGCACTAACGCTTCAGGCGTCTAGCCCTCCCGATCCTCCAGGATCTCCGCGAGCTTCTCCTCGGTCAGCCCTCGCTCGCGAGCCCGCGCTCCGACCTGCTCGCAGAGGTGATCCAGCACGACCTCTGGCGGCTCCGTCGCTTCCAGAACGGCGAGGACGACCTCCGGCGCGATCCGAAAGTCGGAGCGGAGGAGTCGCTCGAACACATCGCGAGCGGACTCGATCAGGCCGTGACGGCGAGCGAGCCCGACGATGGCTGCCGTGCCCGCGACACTGAGGCCCGCTGCCCGCGCCTCCCGTCGGGCCAAACGATCATCCAGGAGCACGAGAACCGGACCCGCGTGCTCACGCGCCGCGACGATGGTTGACCACTCGCCAGAGCCCAGGTGAGACGGACAATCCCCGGGCGGCTCACCGGGCCGCGTTCGAAGCCAGCGCTCATCCAGCGCCGCGGCAATGGCCGGCTCCAATTGTCCTAGTTCAAGTTCTTTCCGAACGGCCGACGTCATCTCGACCGTTCCGAAGAGTTCTCTCAGCCAGTCCACTCCCCCAACCCGAGAGAGTCCAACGAGAGGACTGGCGTCGGTCAGGACGTGGCGAGCCATTCCTTTGGCATCGTCGCGGTCCCCTTGAACCGCTGCGACGCCCAGCCGGGACAGGTGGCTGATCATGTCCCCTACGGAGACGCTCGCTACACGGGCCGCGCGGCCCAGAGAGACGGAGCCGCTCTGAAACAAGGCGGCCCCGAGCGCCAGCAGCACATCCGGCTTGTCGGGCAGCCGTTCCAGATCGAGGTGAAGCAGCAGGGCCTCCGGGTGATCGCCTTTGAGCACGAGCACGGGTGCTTCCGCGGCGCTACGGAGAGCCTCGGAGGGGTTGTTCTTGAGCTGCCTGACGTTGACCGATTGCATGGGAACTCCATGTAGGAAGATATCGTAGGAACGTAGCGCAGGAACCTCTCTTGGTCAACCGGCGGTGTTTTGCCGCCTTCGGCGGCAGCCGGCCAGAACCCGTGTGGCGCGATCTCGCGCCACACGCGAACCAGTCCGTGCACCCGTCGGCGGGTGCACGGATGGCACGCCGGCCCTCTCTACTGGCGCATTCGGGCCTGTAGGCTGGACAGCAGGAGACAACCGCCATGAAGAAGATCGAGCATCACGTCAACGGAAGCCGCCTCGCCGCCTGCTCCGGCAGGACCCACGCGGTCTTCAACCCGGCTACGGGCGAACAAACCGCGGCCGTCGGCCTCGCCAGCACGGAGGAAGTCGACGCAGCAGTGGCGGCCGCCAAGGACGCCTTCGGCGACTGGCGGCGCACCTCCCTCGCCGTGCGGACGAAGCTGATGTACGCCTTTCGGAACCTGGTCGAGGCGCACACGGACGAACTCGCCCGGCTGCTGACGAGCGAGCACGGCAAGGTGCTTTCGGACGCCGCCGGCGAGGTCTCCCGGGGGATCGAGAACATCGAGTACGCCTGCGGCCTCGCCGACCTGCTGAAGGGGTCCTACAATTCCCAGGCTTCGACCGGCGTCGACGTCTACTCGGTGCGCGAGCCGCTCGGCGTCGTCGCCGGCATCACGCCGTTCAACTTCCCGGCGAACGCGGTCGCCTGCGGCAACACGTTCGTGCTCAAGCCCTCGGAGCGGGATCCGTCCGCTCCGCTGCTGCTGGCCGAGCTGTTCGATCAGGCCGGGTTCCCTCCCGGCGTGTTCAACGTGGTCAACGGCGACAAGGTGGCCGTCGACCGGCTGCTGACTCACCCGGACATCGCGGCGGTGAGCTTCGTCGGCTCGACCCCGATCGCCCGCTACGTCTACGAGACGGGGACGGGCGCCGGCAAGCGCGTCCAGGCCCTGGGCGGGGCGAAGAACCACATGGTGGTACTGCCCGACGCCGATGTCGACCTGGCAGCCGACGCGGCGGTCTCCGCCGCCTACGGCTCGGCCGGCGAGCGCTGCATGGCGGTGTCTGTCGTGGTCGCGGTCGGCGGCGTGGGCGATCCCCTGGTCGGCGCGATCCAGGACCGGATGGGGAAGCTCTCCATCGGCCCCGGCCTGGACGCGGAGTCCGAGATGGGCCCGCTGATCACCAGGGAGCACCGCGACCGGGTGGCCGGCTACATCGGCGCCGGCGCCGAAGAGGGCGCGACGGTGGTCGTCGACGGCCGC
>JAGWAG010000121.1 GCA_021296535.1 Acidobacteriota bacterium
CGGGGCCTGACGCGCAGTAGGTGTCCACCCGCAGTTCCGAGGGGGCAATCTCGATCTCGATGTCCTCCGCCTCGGGCAGCACGGCGACGGTGACCGCCGACGTGTGGATGCGCCCGGAAGCCTCTGTCTCCGGCACTCGCTGGACGCGGTGGACGCCCGCCTCGTAGCGCAGGGTGGCGAAGGCGCCCCGGCCCTCGACGATCGCCGACACTTCCTTCACGCCGCGAATGCCGGACTCGGACAGGTCGAGAATGTTGACCTTCCAGCCCTGGGCCTCCGCGAAGCGGCTATACATGCGGAAGAGTTCCGCCGCGAACAGGGTCGCCTCGTCGCCGCCGGTCCCGGCGCGGATCTCGAGTACGGCGTTGCGCTTCTCGTTGGGATCCTTGGTTCTCCTCGAGCGCGTCGAGCGCCGCCTGCAGCACCCCCTTCTCCTCGGTCGCCACCTCGAACAGGTCGTCGTCGCGGTCGAGCTCGCTCAGGAGCTCCCTCGTCTGGTCGAGTTCGTCCCTCGTCCTCTTGTACCGGTGGAAGAGCTCGACAACCGGGTTCAGCTCCGCCAGCGCCCGGCTCGTGTCGCGAAACTGCGCCGGGTTGGCAAGCACGTCCGGATCGGCGAGCCTGGCCGTCAGCTCGTCGTAGGTGTGCTCAATCTGTTCCAGCTTGTCGAGCATGGCCCAAGATCCTCCAGTCCGTTCCATATCCTGCCACGGTGGGCCGGCTGCCGCCGCCACAACAGGAGCAGCAGTAGGGAGCCGGCCTTCGGCCGGCGCGTGAACCTGGCCGCCTACGGCGGCAGCCGGCGAGGACGCCGGCGCACCCAGTGGCTGCTCCCTGTTGCTGCGGCTGCCGCCGGAATGCCGGATCCCGCCTAACGGGTTATCGTTTCGTATGGCCGCGACGATGATCGCCCTGACCCTGCCCCTGCTGGCGCTGGCGGTCGACGACGATCCCCGCATCCGACTGGTCGAGCTCCAGGCCGCCGGGCAGCACGAGGCCACCCTCGACGAAACGCAGCGGATCCGAGGCGAGCAGCCCGACCTGGCGGCCGGGTACGGCCTCTGCTACCTGGAGGGACGGCTGCTCGAGGAACTCGGTCGGCTCGAGGACGCCTCCGAGGCGTACGCGACCTGCCTGACCGAAACGCCGGCGCTCGAACCCTGGGCCCGCTACCGGCTGGCGGTCGCCCAGACCCGGCTCGGCGCACCGGAGATCGCGGCCGGCGTCTCGGCGACGCTGCTCGGCAACCGGCCGCCGCGGGTTCTGATCCGGCCGGCGGCCGAACTCCTCGCGTCGAGTCTCGACCGCGGCGGAGACTGCCGGCTGCTCGGCGGAGTCGCCGTATCCCGCATGCCCGCTTCTGAACGCCGGCTGCTGAGCCTCAGTCGCGCCAAGTGCCGGCTCGCCGCCAACGAACTGGACGAGGGAGCCCTCGACCTGCTCGACCTGCTCGAGGAGCGCTCGAACGACGTCGTGGCCTTCGAAGCCGCCGAACGGCTGCAGGCGCTCCGTCCGGAGCCCCCGGACCCGCAGGAACTGCTGCTCCTCGGTACGACCTTCCACGAACATCGCGCGTTCGACCGCTCCAATCAACTGCTGGGCCAAGTCGTCATCGACCTCGACGTGCGGACGAACACCGGCTTCGAGATCCACTACCGGTTCGCACGCAGCCACTTCTGGCAAGGCCGCCTGGACGACGCCGCCCGGCACTACGAAGTGCTGGCCACGAACGTCGGCTCGGCGCGCCACTCGGCGCAGGCGCTCTACCACAAGGCGAGATCGGAAGAACTGTCCGGCGACTGGGAGGCCGCCTCCGACACGTTCCGGCGAACCTACCTGGCCCATCCCCAGGGCAACTTCGCCGCCGCGGCGCTGCTCGGTGCGATGCGCCTCGACTGGCGGCGCGGGCTCGAGGACAGGGCGCTCGAGCTCTACTCCGTGCTGCTCCAGTTCCAGAGCGACCGGGCCGTCGTGGCTCGCGGCAGCCTCTTCCTCGCTGTTTCCGACATCGTCCAGGGACGCCTGGACCGCGCTGGAGACTGGCTGGCCGACGCGGAGCGCGCGAGTCGCAGCGTCGCCCTTGAAGTCCGCTATTGGCGAGGCCGGCTTCTCGAGGCCCGCGGCGGCCTCGACCGCGCGATCGAGAACTACCTCGACGTGCTCGCCGCCGACCTCTACCACCCCCTGGCGCAGGAGGCCGGGAAGCGTCTTGCCGCCGAGCCGCTAGCGGTTCACGCCCGGCGGCTCGCGGGCGAACTGGCTCGTTCGCAGGACCCGACGATGCTCTACCGCGCCTGGCTGCTCTACGGCCGGCGCGGCGACGAAGCCGAAGCCGCGCGGCAGCTCCTTCAGGGACGGCTGGTCGCCGACGCCGGCGTTCGTTCCTTCCTGACCTTGCGCGGCGTGCCCCCCGACAGTTGGCCGCTGTGGACCCAGTCCACCTCCAGTCCACAGGAGCTGATGCTGGCGCTCGGCCTGTGGGGAGACGCGGTCGAGGTCGTGAACCGGCACTTCCCGGTGGCGAACCCCCGCCTCGCCCTGACCGCGGCCGAGGGCCTCGCCCGCAGCCGGCCGCGGCGTGCCCTCCTGATCGCCGAGATCCTCGGCCAGCGCGCGCCGAGCCGGGTTCCGGAGCCGCTCCACCCGCTCACGCTCCGCCAGGCGCTCTACCCGCGAGCCTACGGCGAGTTGATCGACTCCGCCGCCGCCCAGCGCGGCCTCGACCCCTTCCTGATGGCGGCGATCATGCGCCAGGAAAGCCGGTTCGACCACCAGGCGGTCTCGGCGGCCTCGGCGCGCGGCCTGATGCAGTTCGTCTACCCGACCGCGGCGCGGCTGGCGGCCAGTTCCGGCAGACCGCTGCGCACGCCTCGCGATCTGGAAGACCCCGCACTCGCGATCGAACTCGGCGCCGCGTACCTGGCGGAGCTGCGCGCCCTGTTCGGCAACGAACAGCACATCATGGTCGCCGCCTACAACGCCGGCGAAGCGCAGGCCGGCCTGTGGCGCCGCCACTGCTACACCAGCGGCGCCGACGAGTACTTCACCAAGGTCGGCTTCAGCGAAACCAGGAACTACGTGGAGCACGTCCTCCACAACCTCGCTCAGTACCGCGACCTCTACGACTCCGTAGCGTAGAGCGATGGCCAAGACCCCCGGCCGCCTCCGCATCGTGGCCACGCCGATCGGCAACCTCGCCGACCTCTCGCCCCGCGCCCGCGACGCGCTGCTGACCGCCGATCTCGTCGCCTGCGAGGACACCCGCCGCACCGGCCGGCTGTTTCAGAGTCTCGGCGTCACCGGCGGCGCCGGCGGCCGGCCCGCGATGCTGCCGCTCCACGACCACAACGAGGACCGGCAGATCGGCCGCGTGCTGCGCCTGCTCGAAGACGGCGGCGACGTGACGCTGGTCTCCGACGCCGGCACTCCCCTCGTCTCCGATCCCGGCTTCCGCCTCGCGCGGGCCGCGATGGCCAGGGGCCTCGCCGTCGAGGCCCTGCCCGGACCCTCGGCGATCCTGGCCGCGCTCGTCGTCTCCGGCCTGCCTCCCTACCCGTTCACGTTCCTCGGCTTTCCGCCGAGAAGAAAGGGCCGCCGGCGACGTTTCTTCGACTCGCACGCCGAACTGCCGCACACCCTCGTGTTCTTCGAATCCCCGCAGCGCGCCGCCGCGTCGCTGGCGGACGCCGCCGCCGCCTTCGGTCCCGACCGCGACGCGGCCCTGGCCCGCGAGCTGACCAAGCTCCACGAGGAGGTGCTGCGCGGTCCCCTCGGCGAACTCGCCGCAGGAGTCGCGGACCGCCCGAAGCTGCGCGGCGAGGTGACGGTCGTGGTCGGCGGGCGCGGCCGGCGGTAACCGGCGGGTGTGGCGGAGCTGCGCAGGCCAAAGGGGTGTGGTGCCGGCCTTCGGCCGGCGCGTTTGTCTGGCCGCCTTCGGCGGCAGCGGACCAGAAGGTCCGCGCACCCAGAGTTACGGCGCAGCCTCGGCGAGGGTCTCTACGCAAACGACACCATCTCGCTGCGGGCCGCCGCCCCGCGCCAAATCAGTTGCAGTAGAGAACCGCAGCGCGACGACGGCCGCTCTCTGGGTGCGCGGACCTTCTGGTCCGCATCAAGCGCGCAGCCGCGAAGCGGCGCGCGAGTTGAACTCAACAGGGAGCGTTCAAAGCCCGCTCGATCCAGCAGCCACCGAGGACCTGCGTCCCGCGGTAGAAGACCGCCGCCTGCCCGGGCGCCACGCCGACCTGGGGTTCGCTGAAGTCGACTCGGCAGACGCCGGCGCCGCCGTCCGCGTCGGGCACACTCTCGACCGTCGCCGACACGCCCGGATGTCGTGAGCGGATCCGCACCTCGACTTCGACCGTCTCTCCGCCGGCGGCCCCGGCCGCCGGGTGCGGCGGCGCCCCCGCGATCCAGTGGAGACCGCGACCGATCAGGCCCGGCGAAAGCAGCTCGTCGCGGTCGCCGACGACCACCCGGTTCTCCTGCGGCTGCACGTCGAGCACGTAGAGCCGGCGGCCGGCGGCAACACCCAGGCCGCGCCGCTGTCCGACCGTGTAGCGGTAGTACGGCGCGCCTTCGCCAAGCTCCTCGCCATCGCTCGCGGTCACCCGGGCAGGACGCGTCGCGATGTCGGGCCGCTCGCCCTCCACGAACTCTTGCACGCCGCGGTCGACGAAGCAGATCTCCATGCTCTCGCCCTTCTCGGCGACGGCCAGCCCGGCCTCGCGGGCGATCTCGCGCACTTCCGTCTTCGTCAGTTCCCCCAGCGGGAACACCGCGCGGGCCAGCTGCTCCTGGTTCAGTTCGAACAGGAAGTAGCTCTGGTCCTTCGAGCGGTCGGCCGCGGTGTGGAGTTCGTAGCGACCGTCCGCGCCGCGGCGGATCCGCGCGTAGTGGCCGGTCGCGATCCGGTCCGCGCCGAGCCGCCGCGCCCGTTCCCGGAAGGCCTCGAACTTGATCTCCGTGTTGCAGGAGATGCAAGGGCTCGGGGTGCGGCCATCCACGTAGCTGTCGACAAAGGGATCGACGACGTGCCGGCGGAACTCCCCGTCCATGCGCAGCGTGTAGTGGGGCAGGCCGATCTGCTCGGCCACTCGCCGCGCGTCGCCCAGGTCGAGCGAGCCGCAGCAGCGCCCGTGCCGGACCTGCTGCGAGCGGTCCCAGAGCAGCATGGACAGGCCCACCACCGGCATCCCCTCGCGCTCCAGCAGCAGTGCCGCGACGGACGAGTCGAGACCGCCGCTCATCGCCACGGCGGTCAGCGGCGCCGGCGCGGCGGCGGCGGCCGGCGACACCGCGGCCTGGGCCACGGCGCTCATCCCGCCACCGCCCGGACCGCCGGCTCGGCGGACAGCCCCCGCAACGCCTCCACTTCGCGAGCCAGGACCGGCAGGAACCTCGCGACCTCCGCTTCGTCGTTCGTCGTCCCCAGGCTGATGCGAATCGACGCCAGGGCGTCCGCCGGATCGACGCCCATCGCCAGTAGCGTCCGGCTCGGCTCGACGACGCCCGAGGCGCACGCCGCCCCGGTCGAGACCGCGAAGCCGGCGAGGTCGAGCCGAACGACGAGCTCTTCGCCGATCAGGCCGGGAAACGCGACGTGGGTCGTATGCGGCAGTCGCGGCGACGAGGCGCAGTGCAGCCGGGCCTCCGGGATGCCGCCGAGGCCCGCCTCGAGCCCGTCACGTAGGCGACCCAACCGCTCGATGCGATCGTCAAGTTCCTCTGACGCCAGGGCCGCGCAGACCCCGAAACCGACGAGGGCCGCGACGTTCTCCGTGCCGGCCCGTCGCCGGCGCTCCTGGCCGCCGCCAAGGATGAGCGGCTCGAAGGCCGCGCCCTCCCGGATCCAGAGCGCCGCCGCCCCCACCGGCCCGTTGAACTTGTGCGCCGCGACAACGAGGTAGTCCGCGCCAAGGGCCCCCGCGTCGACGGCGAGCTTGCCGGCCGCCTGCACCGCGTCGCAAAGCAGCGGCACGCCGCACGCCCGGCACGCCGCCGACGCCTCGGCGACCGGCTGCACCGTGCCCAGTTCGTTGTTCGCCAGCATGAGGCAGGCGAGCCGCGTGTCCGACCGGAGCGCCGCCGCCACTGCCGCCGCGTCGACGACCCCGTCTGCCCCCGGACACAGCCGCGTCACGTCGACGCCAAGGCCCTCCAACCGGTCGGCAGCCGCGTGAATCGAAGGATGCTCGAGTTCCGAGATCACCAGGTGGCCACCGTCCCTGCCGGCGAACGCCGAGAGAAGAACCGCGTTGTTCGCCTCCGTACCCGAGGCGGTGAACACGACCTCCGGCGGCTG
>JAGWAG010000122.1:0-1333 GCA_021296535.1 Acidobacteriota bacterium
CATGCGGCACATCCCACTCCGCCTCGCTCCGCTCACCTTCCTGCTCGCGCTGGCGATCGCCTGCACCCCGGCGCCGCCACCGGCCGAAGATGCCGCGCCCGGCACCCACGCCGACCTGCTCCAGCTCTTCGAGGAGTTCCGCGTCTTCCAGGAGCCGAAGATCGTCGACGGCGTTCCCGACTACACGGCTGAGGCGATGGACGCCCAGCGGCAGGGTCTGGAGGACTACAAGAGCAGGCTGGCGGCGATCGATATCTCGGAGTGGACGGTCTCAGACCAGATCGACCACCACCTGGTTCGCGCCGAGATGAACGGGCTCGACTTCCACCACCGCGTGACCCGTCCCTGGTCGCGCGACCCGGCGTTCTACCTGATGTCCCAGGGCGGCGCCGGGCCGGCGATGTCGGGCTTTCGGAGCCTGTTCCGCAGCGATCCGCCGTTCGACGACGGCGAACTCGAGGCCTACCGGACGACCTTGCAGGGTGTACCCAAGGTCTACGAGCAGGCCAGGACCAACCTGACCGAGGCGGTGCCCGACCTCGGCACGATCGCGATCTGGGCCGCCCCGCGGGAGGCCCGTATCTACGACGAGATCGCGGAGCAGCTCGCCGAGCACCACCCCGAACTCATCGCCGACGCCGAGGCGGCGCGCGACGCCGTCCTCGCCTTCGGCGGTTGGGTCGAGGAGAACAAGCCCTCCTGGAGCGGCGCCGCCGGCATCGGCAAGGAGAACTACGACTGGTGGCTGCGCAACGTCCACCTCTCGCCCTACGGCTGGGAGGAGAGCCGGATGATCGTCGAGCAGGAGTACAACCGGCGAGGAACACCGCAACCGCGACCTGCCCCCGTTCGACATCGCCGACACGCCCCAAAAGTACGCCGACAACCTTCACGAGGCGCTCGCCTACGTCGTCGAGTTCCTGCGCGACGGCGAGATCATGACCGTGCCGGACTGGGTCGACCCGACGGACTACAGCGACCCCGACGAACCGCCGGAGCCGCTGCCGTCCGACACGAGCATCGACCACAAGGCACGAGAGCGCGAGATCCTGCCCGGCGAGACCCACGAGTACGTCGGCCACATGCTCGACGGGCAGCGGCTCGACCGCGACGAACGGCCCATTCGCGGCGCCGACCGCCGCTTCAACATGGAGTGGATGCGGATGGAGGGCTGGGCCGTCGCCCTCGAGGAACTCATGATGCAGGCGGGCGTGCTCGACGAACGGCCCCGCCGCGGCCGTGAGGTCGAGTACCTGATGAACATCTCCCACATGAGCCTGGCCCTGCCCGACCTCGCCATGCACGCGAACCTGATCACCTTCGACGAGTCGAG
>JAGWAG010000122.1:1349-2678 GCA_021296535.1 Acidobacteriota bacterium
AAGACGAGCGCATGGTCTGGTACGAGATGGAATCCAACCTGCGATTCCCGGGCTTCCACACCGGGGTCGTCGTCGGCAAGGCCCACTTCATGAAGCTCTTCCGCGAACGGGCGATGCAGCTCGGCGACCAGTTCGTGCTCCGCGACTTCATCGACGAGTTCCTGGCCAGCGGCATCATCCCGATCTCCCTGATCCGCTGGGAGATGACAGGTTACGACGACGAGATCCGGTTCCTCCTGGGCGAGGAGGACGTGCCGAACCGGGTGTTCGACCCGGCACTGCAGCTCGCGGACCGGCTGTAGGCAACCACTCGTCCTGCCAACAGTCCTGTTGCCAACAGGCTCGTTGGCAATAGCCTCGGACCATGGAGGAGTCACCCTGACATGGAGTACCGCACCCTCGGCCGCACCGGCCTGAAGGTCTCACCGCTCGGCCTCGGCACGAGCAACTTCGGCGACGTGACGCCGGAGGACGAGTCCCGCCGGATCATCGAGCGCACCCTCGACCTGATCGACCTGGGCCACATCTACGGCGACGGCAAGGCCGAACGGATAGTCGGCAGCGTGCTGAAGGAGACAGGCCGGCGGCACGAGGTCCTGATCTCGACGAAGATCTACCCCGGCGAGTTCGACGACGAGACCGGTCTCGCCCGCGCGGAGCACGTGCCGGGTCGCAGCCCGAACGAGCAGGGGCTTTCCCGCGCGGGGATCCTGAACGCCTGCGACGCCGCGCTGCGCCGGCTGCAGACGGATCACATCGACCTGTACCAGACCCACCGGCCCGACTTCGGCATTCCGATCGACGAGACGCTGCGCGCCTTCGACGACCTGGTCCGCGCCGGCAAGGTGCGCTACATCGGCTGCTCGACCTACCCCGCCTGGGGCGTGATGGAAGCACTCATGGTGAGCGAGCTGAAGGGCTACGTCCGCTTCTCGTCAGAGCAAGCGCCCTACAACCTGCTCGACCGCCGAATCGAGAACGAGCTGATTCCCCTGTGCCGCAGGCACGGCCTCGGCATCCTCGCCTGGGCGCCGCTCGGCATGGGCGTGCTGGCCGGCCGTTACTCCGATGCGCAGGAATACCCCGAAGGCTCCCGCGCCGACGTACTCGGCAAGTACTACGCGCGCCGCGTCACGAAACGCGCCGTACGCGTCGGCGTCGAGTTCGCCAGGCTCGCGGCCGAGGCCGGCATCACGCCGGCACAGCTCGCGATCCTGTGGTGCAAGGACCAACCGGGGATCACCGCCCCGCTGATCGGCCCGCGGCGATTCGAGCACGTCGACGAACTCGTCGCGGTCCAGGAGATGACGCTCGACCCCGAGATCGCCG
>JAGWAG010000122.1:2773-8727 GCA_021296535.1 Acidobacteriota bacterium
CGGCAACCACTCCCTCAGCCGCCGTACCTGGTCCGGCTGCGATGAAGCCAGGTTCCGCGACTCCTCGGGGTCGGCCAGAAGGTCCCACAGCCGCCACTCTTCGTCGCCGTAGTCGCGGACCAGCTTGTAGCGGCCATCCCAGGCCATACGAAAGTCCCGCAGGCCGGAGAGCACAACCTCGCGGTGGCTGTCGGTCGAGCCTTCGAGCACCGGCCGGAGCGAGCGGCTATCCATTTCCGCCGGGACGTCCACGCCGCCGTAGTCGAGGAAGGTCGCCGCGAGGTCCATGATCGAGACCGGCGTGCCAGTCTGGAAGCCTTGCCGGACTCCGGGTCCCGCCAGGAGCAGCGGCACACCCACGGATGCCCGGTACGGCACCCCCTTGCCCCAGCGGCCATGCTCGCCGAGCATCTCGCCGTGATCGGAGGAGTAGACGATGATCGTGTTCTCGAGCTGACCCTTCTCCTCCAGCCAATCGATGTAGCGGCCCAGCCACATGTCGATGTTCTCGATCATCGCGGCGTAGTTCTGCCGCGAGCCCAGGTGCTGCTCGGCCGTAAACGAGCCCGTGTAGTCGTGCGGCAGCCCGAGTCCGTCGAGAACGCGCTCGGGACCGCGCACCTTGCGCTCCATCTCTCGCGTGATGTCCATCGGCGGGTGTGGACCCACGAAGTTCACCACCAGGTGCCACGGCTTGTCCGCGGGCGCCTGTTCGAGCAGGTCGAGGCCGTTCCGAGCGAGCCAGTTGTCGCAGTACGCCTCCGGACCAAGCGGTGAAGGGCTGGCATCTCCCCACCAACCGTCCGGCCTGCTGGCGTTGCGCCGGGCCATGTCCTCGGCGCAGATCCGCCCCTGCGGCGGATCGAGGGCGTCCAGGTAGGAGTAGTACGGGTCACTGGGACCGACCGGCGCCCGCAGGTAGGACATGCCGGCGCCCTTGCCGGCGTTGTTGATCATCGCGGAGAAACCCCAGGCGTCCGCGCGGTTCGTTCCGTCGAGCCCCCAGTCGCTGCTCCCCTTCGACAGATCGAGCTTGCCGCAGGCCATCGTGTGGTAGCCGCTGTCGCGGAGCAGACCGTAGTAGGTCGCCCGATCGACCGGATAGTCGTACCGGTTGTCGGGCACGCCGCAGCGGTCGTATTCCATGCCTGAGGCGAGGCACGACCGCGAGGGAGCGCAAGTCGGCGCCGCGCACACCGCGGACGTGAAGTTCACTCCGGTTCGCGCGAGACGCTCCATGTTCGGCGTCGACAGCGGCACTGCGTAGTCGTCGAGACCGATCCAGTCGTACCGGTGCTGATCGGGAAAGAAGAACAGGAAGTTCGGCCGGCGTCCGGCGGCGTCGGCCGGCGTCGGGGAGTTCGGATCGGCACAGGCGGCGAACCCCGTCAGACTGCTGCCGGCGACCAGGGTCGACTGGCGCAGGAAGTCGCGCCGGGTGCTCTTGTGGCTCATGCCGCTTACCTCCCGCGCCGGCGTCGCACTCCAACGAAGACACGACTACCGTCTGCTAACGTTGTAAGAAGTTCCAACAAGAATAGACAAACCGTAGCTGCCAAGGCAAGGAGTCGGCATGAACAGTCGCAAACCCCTTCTCTCCCGCCGCGAGGTTCTGGCTGGAGGCGCCGCGGCGACAGCCGCCGCTCTCACCGGCTGCGGTGACGCGCCGATTCCGGGGCCGCGCGCGATCAGGCGGCCGAACATCCTGCTGCTGATCTCGGACCAGCACCGGTTCGACTGGGTGGGGCGCAACCCGGAGATCCCGGTGCCGACGCCGCACCTGGACGCGCTGGCGGCCCGGGGCGCCGACTTCACCCGGGCGATCGTTTCATCGCCGGTGTGCGGACCGTCCCGGTCCTGCCTGGCGTCCGGCATGGAGTACGAGAACTGCACCGTCGCACAGAACCGCGACGAGTACAACGCGGCGCTTCGGCCGACCTTCTACAAACACCTGCACGACAGCGGCTACCACACGATGGCCTGCGGGAAGATCGACCTGCACAAGGGTCCCGACGGCCGACGCCCCGACGGCAAGCTGCACATGGAGGAGTGGGGCTTCTCCGACATGCTGATCACCGGCAGCAAGAACGGTGGAGACACGGAGCCCTACGGGTTCTGGCTCGACTCGCTCGACCCGCCGCTCAAGGACATCCACAACGCGGACATCAGCAAGCGGCGACTGCCCCGCCACGTCAATTGGTGGGGAATGACGGACCCGACGCCGATCGGCGACCATGCCTACAAGGACAACTACACGGCCCGTACCGGGATGGAACTCCTCGACGGCGTCCCGGACGGTAACCCCTGGTTCCTGATCGTCAACTTCAACGGGCCGCACCCGCCGATGGACATCACCGAGCGCATGGAGCGGGAGTACCGCGGGCCTGACCGCGTGATCGAGGACTTCCCGCAGCCGCACAACTACCACGGCATCGCCCGCGTTGGACAGATGCTCGCGCCGCCGGCCCCGTTCACGCCGGAGCACCACATCCGCATCCGCCAGAACTACGCCGCGATGATCGAGAACATCGACCGCTGGATCGGGCTCTACGAGGAACGGCTGGCGGAGCGCGGCGAGCTGGACGACACGATCGTGATCTACACCAGCGACCACGGCGAGATGCTCGGCGACCACGACTACTGGGGCAAGGGCCTGCCCCACGAGGCCTCCTGGAGAGTCCCCATGGTCATGGCCGGCCCGGGCATCGCCGCCGGCACGCGCAGCGACGCGCTGGTCACGAACATGGACCTGGCGGCAACCAGCATCGACTACGCCGAGACCGCCGTTCCCGAGGAGATGCAGAGCCGGTCGCTACGGCCACTGCTCGACGCCGGCGGCGGCGAGCACCGCGAGCACATCCGCTCGGCGCTCAACTCGAGGAACGCGGCGACCGGCCGGTTGCGGGTCGTCCAAGACCACCGCTACAAGCTGGTCGACGGCTTCAGCGAGGAGAAAGAGCTGTACGAAGTCGAGGCGGACCCGTGGGAGGACGAGAACATCGCGGCCGCCAGGCCGGACGTGGTGGCGCGGCTGGAGAAGCTGCTGGTCTGAAGGAACTGGGTGCGCCGCAAACTGGGTGCTGCGGCGTCCCCAGCGGAGCGAGGCCTTCGGCCTCGCGCGTTTCCTTCAGAAGCCGACGAGGACGTCGGCGCACCCAGTATCGGAGGGCCGTCACACCACTGCGTGCACCCAGTGGTCACTGGATCAGGATCAGCTCCGTCTGCGGCGGGGACAGGTACTCGATGCCGTCCTCGGTCGCGAGCGCCTCCTCGTGGGCCCACCAGAGCAGGTACTGGTCCTCGCCCTCGGGTGCCGGCGAGGGCATGTAGAAGAAGTACTCGATGACGAAGTGGTGGTGCGGCGCGAGCGGGATGTTCTTCGACCAGTCCGGGCCCAGCGAGCCGATCCGGGGGCCGAAGTAGGTCTCGACCGACCGGGGCCGGGCGCCCTTCGTCTGTCCGTGGGAGTCGATCGAGATGTGGGTCTTCGTGGCATCGAAGCCGGCGGCGTAGGCCGGGAAGTCGTTCTTGGCTGACACCATGTGGAGCTGGTTGTCCCGCACGACGATGCCGGCTTCTTCGAACTTCTGCTCGTAGTCGGCGATGATCTCGCGGGGTGTCAGGCCGGCCCGGATCGTCTCCGCCAGGATCGCCTCGACCCGCAGGTACTCGGCCCAGAGCTCCTGGATCTCCGGCGGCGGCTCCGTTTCGCCGTCGCGCAGCACGTAGGCATACATGCCGATGCTCGGGTTCGTCACGATGTCGCCGCCCTGGACGACGGCATCCTCCCAACCGTCGCTGCGGCCGCGCTGCGACTGACCGGTTCGCATGCGTCGCATGATCGTCAGTTCGGTCTCGTCGATCCCGGTGACACCTGGCTCGATCGCGTCCAGCGCGTTCTCGAACAGCCAGATTTCGTCGCGTCGCATCCGCTTGAGCAGTTCCACCTCGCTCGGCACCTGATGGTTGGTGTAGTCCAACATCAGCCACTCGGACGAGATCAGCCGGCTCGCGTACATCTCGCCGAGTTCCCCGGAAAGCAACAGGTAGTCGGTGTGCGAGAGGCCGTCGATTTCGCCCCGGTAGGTCGGCCACGGGCCCAGCTTGTGCTTGAAGTTGACCGCGATGACTGACGGGTCGCGCTCGGCGACGAAGTCCCTGAGCCCCTCGAAGCGGTAGTCGTACTCCGTTTCCGGGCCGCCGACCGGCTCCTGGACGCGGACCGCCGGGGCCACGATGTCGTAGGCGCCGCTCTGCTCGACGTACCGGTAGTCCGTCTCACCCCAGCCGCGTTGGGTGGCGCCCCAGCGCCGTCCGAGGACGGCCCGCTCGATCCGATCGCCCCGGTCCGTGAACACGAAGACGCCCGAGGCGCTGCCCAGTTCGTCGATGCCGAACGAGTCGGGGATCGACTCCCGCATCACGTGGATCCACATGTCCACGCCGCGCTCTCTCATGATCTCCGGGAGAACGAGGTCGAACTTGTCGCGCCGGATCTTGCGGTTCGCCGCTTCGTAGGGGGAGCGGAAGGTGTATGGCTCGATCTCCAAAGGCGCGCCGTCGTACGTGCCGTCCGGGATGACCATCGGGATCCTGTACTCGGGATCGCTCAGGATCTCGTACAGGGCCGGTTCCCCCTCCTTCAGCTTCTCCGGCGTGTTGAGCGGCCACTCGTGGCCGATCTGGTCCAACCGTCCCGGCAGGTCCTGGGCACCGATGAAGGACGTGTACACCCAGTAGATGTACTCGGACGCCATGCAGCCGTAGTCGCAGGTCTCGTCGTCGTAGGTGTACCAGGCGCCCTCGGGGTACTCGTCCGGCGGGCCATCGAAGCGGCCGCCGCGAGCGATGTCCATCGCGTCGGTCAAGGCCGTGCCCGGCTCCGTCCCGAACACGTCCGGGTAGGCCACGCCGTAGCCGTTGTCCGAGACCATGTGCCAGATCTCCTCGAGCGCGATGTCGAACACACCGCGCGCCCGAGCGTCGATCTCGGTCTCCTCGTCGTAGAGACCCTGGCCCCGGGGCGCGTTGGCCCAGTCCATCTCGTGCGCCTCGTCCTGCGTGCCCGTCATCACGATCGTGCCCGCGGTGTCCAGTATTGCCTGGTGGACCTTCGGGTTGTCGATCTCGCCGTCCTCGTCGTTGTCGAGGAACTGGGCCAGAACGCCCGCCGCGTGCAGGAGCTTGTCGTCGCCGGTCGTGTTCGTGGCGTGGATCGGAACGCCGTGGACCATCACCTTCTTTACCCAGGCGATTTCGTTCGCCGGCTCAGCGACGTCCGGCGCGCCGGTGCAGGCGGCAACGACCAGACAACACGACAAAACGAGGAAACGCCGTCGGTTTCCAGCCTTCATGACTCCTCCTCCTTGCGGCGTCAAGCCGCTTTTCAGTGCAGGTACCGCGTCGAAAGGCGCCCACGGCGCCACTGGCTTCAAGGCGCCAGGAGTTCGCGCTTGAGGGCGTCTTCGATCAGTTCCTCGGCGTAGCGCCAGAGTTCGGGCGCGCCGTCTTCGATGCAGCCGTTGATCTCGCGCACCTGGTCGGCCCGGATGCCGTGCTCCTGCCACGGCCCGCCGCCGTTCACGTAGTTGAGCACCATCGGCTGCAGGCGGTCCAACGCCCTCGCGAACTTCGCCTCGGGACTCCGGCGTGCCTCGAACTCGTCCCAGACGGCGCGTAGTTCGGCCCCGCTCTCGGCCGGCAGCAGCCCGAAGATCCGCTCCGCCGCCCGCTCTTCGCGCTCCTCCTGGTCCTCGAGGCCCACCTTGTCGTAGACGAAGGTGTCCCCCGCGTCGATCTCGACCAGATCGTGCACGATCAGCATCTTGAGCACCTTGAGCTGATCGAGCCCCGAAGCCACCGCGTGCTCGGACAACACCAGCGCCATCAACGTCACATGCCACGAGTGCTCCGCGGAGTTCTCTCGGCGCTCGTTGCCGACGATCGAGGTGCGC
>JAGWAG010000122.1:8864-14071 GCA_021296535.1 Acidobacteriota bacterium
CTGGCCGCCTCCGGCGGCAGCCGGCGGGGACGCCGGCGCACCCAGTCATCTATTCCTCCGAGCCCTCCAACTGGACGGTCCCGTCGCTGAACTGCAGCGTCTCGATGCCCCGCAGCGTGTCGACGCCGTCCCGGTCCGGCTGGGAGTCGCTCACCGTTACCTGGTCCCCGACCGACGCCACTTCGTACTCCGCCGCCGCGCCGCTGAAGACCGCCGTGTCGCTGCCTTCGCCGCCGTCGAGCATGTCGTTGCCGCCGCCGCCCTCGAGCACGTTCGCGCCCGCGTTGCCGGTCAGCACGTTGTCGTGAGCGTTGCCGCGCAGGTCCGCGTCGCCGTCGCCGGTGAGCGCGACGTTCCGCAGATGCTGCGTCTTCATCGTGTAACGCACCTCCGGGTCGAACGTCATCGAGAACGTGCCGCTGAAGTCGAGCGGCAGTTCCGGCGTGTAGGTCAAGTAGGGCGGCACGAACTTCCGGATGAGTGTCCACGCCAGCGGGTCCTTCTCCTCCATCAGGGCCCGGCCGCCGGCGAAGTACACGCCGAAATGCGAATGCCCCTCCGGGATGTCGTCGGGGCCGATGTCGCGCCCCTCGTACTTGGTCGGGGGCACGGTCCACAGGTCGTAGTAGTTGTCGAGCAGAACGCCAACGTACTCGTTCGGGTGGTTCTCCGGCTCTTCTTCCGGCCAGCCCTCCCAGCCCTTCTCCTCCGCCTCGTCGTTGGCCGCCCGCATCTCGGCGATCATCTCGGGCAGCGTCGGGACGACCCCGTAGTCGTGGATCAGGTGCCAGATCTCCTCGTACGAGGCGTCGCGGGTGACGTGAGCCATGTAGTCCGCGTCGCCCGGGGCCGGACACTCGTTCGCGCGCAGGTCCTGCATGCTGAGGTCGGTCGCCCGCGAAAGCCCGGATCGCATCGCTGCGTTCAGATCCTCTTCCGTGTTGAAGAAGACCATCGTCGCCTTGCGGTCCGCCATCGCGCTCGCGATGCCGGACTTGTCGTCGCCGTAGGCCGAGCCCGGGAAGTCGGCCAGCAGGTGCTCCATCACGTTCAGGCCGTGCTTGATCTGGTCGCGCGTCCAGCCGTCCGACGCCAGAAAGTGGATCCGCCTGCCGTCCGGCGTCGGGACGTAGGCGTACCGGTTGAAGTGCTCATGGAACACCTCCGGCACGTCGGCCGGCAGGTCGATGATGCCGTCGGGCGAACCCGAGGTGTCGATCTCCGGCAGCGTGACGAGTTCCGGCTGGGCGCATGAGACCGCCAGCAGAGCGAGAACCGCAATCAGAACGCATGTCCGCATGAATTGGACGGTTTCGTCGCTGAACTGCAGGGACTCGACGCCCCGCAGCGTGTCGACGCCGTCCCGGTCCGTTTGCGAGTCGCTCACCGTCACTCCGTCCTCAACCGTGGCGACTTCGTAGTCCGCCGCTGGCCCGCTGAAGACCGCCGTGTCGTCGCCTTCGCCGCCGTCCAGTGTGTCGTTGCCGCCGCCGCCCTCGAGCAGGTTCGCGCCGGCGTTGCCGGACAGCACGTTGTCGTGCGCGTTGCCGCGCAGGTTCGCGTCGCCGTCGCCCGTCAGCGCGACGTTCCGCAGATGCTGCGTCTTCATCGTGTACCGCACTTCCGGATCGAACGTCATCGAGAACGTGCCAGTGAAGTCCAGCGGCAGTTCCGGCGTGTAGGTCAGGTGCGGCCCCACGAAGCCCGTGACCAGCGCGTAACCGAGCGGGTCCTTTTCCGGCATGGCCGCGCGACTGCCGGCGAAGTACTGCCCGAAGTGGGAGTACCCCTCGGGAATCTCGTCGGGCTCGATGTCGCGGCCCTCGTACACGGTCGGCGGGACGGTCCAGAGGTCGTAGTAGTTGTCGATCAGGGCGCCTACGTACTCGTTCGGATGATCGTCCGGCACGTCCCGGGGCCACGCGTACCAGCCCTTGGTCGCCGCCTCGTCGTTCGCCGTTCTCATCTCGGCGATCATCGAAGTGAGGGTCGGCTTGATCCCGTAGTCGTGGATCAGGTGCCAGATCTCCTCGTAGGCCGCGTCCCTGGTGACGTGACCCATGTAGTCCGCGTCGCCCGGGGCCGGACATTCGTTCGCGCGCAGGTCCTGCATGCTGAGGTCGGTTGCGTCGGGAAGTCCCTCGCTCATCGCCTGGCGCATGTCGGGTTCGTTGTCGAAGAACACCATCGTCGCCTTGCGGTCCGCCATCGCCGCGGCGATTCCGCTCTTGTCGTCACCGTAGACCGAGCCCGGGTGGTCCGCCAGCAGGTGCTCCATCACGTTCAGGCCGTGCTTGATCTGGTCGCGAGTCCAGCCGCTCGAGACGAGGAAGTGGATCCGCCGGCCGTCCGGCGTCGGGACGTATGCGTACCTGTCGAAATACTTGTGGAACACCTCGGGTACGTCGGCGGGGAGGTCGACGATGCCGTCGGGCGAGCCGGAGGTGTCGATTTCGGGCAGCGTGACGAGCTCCGGCGGACCGCAGGAGGCCAGCAGAAGGGTCGCAACCGCGACCAGGACCACCATCCGCATCAGTCTCATCTGCTTCTCCTCCTCAGTCCTGCAGGTACAGCTCCCAGAAGCTGGCCTGCCCCTCGTGGGGCGACCGGTTCACGATCTTGCCGTCCTTGATCACCATGGACAGGCTGCGCATGTGTGAGATGTGCTCGAGCGGGTTCTTCTCCAGCACGATCAGGTCGGCCAGCTTGCCGGCCTCGACGGTGCCCAGGTCGTCGAGCATCCCCATCATCTCGGCGCTGTTGCGGGTCGCCGCCTGGATGGCGCCCATCGGCGGGATGCCGTGGAAGACGAACTGCTCGATCTCGAGAATCCCGATCTCCGAGATCGGGTTCGAGTCGCTGCCTGTGGTCAGGCGGATTCCCGCTGCGTATGCCTTGTTGATCACGTCGCGCGCGTGGTTGGCGTACGCCGGGCTCCGCTCGTCGGCGCGGGAAACCCGCACCCGGCCTTCGACGACCTCGGGCGGATCGGTGTAGCCCGCCTCCGCGATCAACCGCTCCCGCTCGGCGATGAACTCGGCGCTCAGGTTGCACTGGATCGTCGGGTCGAGGAAGGTGCCCGCCTCGGCCATCATCCGGATCGTGTCGTCGGAAAGATCGTTGCCGTGCTCGATGCTCTCGGCGCCGGCCATCACCGCGATCCGGGTGGTCTCGTCGCCGGCGTGGACGGTGACCGGAATGCCGTGCCGGTGGGCCTCCTCGATCCCGGCGATCAACTGCTCGGGCGGCATCCGGCTGCCGAGGAACTTGATGAGCTGCGCGCCGTTCGCGATGTTGTCGGCGACCACCGCGCGGATGCCCTCCAGTCCCTTGCCGGTCCGCACCAGCCAGTCCGTGTCCCCATCGGTCGAAAGCGGCGGGCCGCCGGCGACGATCCGCGGTCCGATGAACACGCCGTCGTCGAATGCCTTCTTCCAGGCCACATCCATGAAGTCGCGTTCGCCGGTGATCCGCAGCGTGGTGAAACCGGCCTTCAGCGCGTCCATCGCGTTGCGGCCGGCGCGGATCATCGCCCGCGGCAACGGCTCGTCCCGCAGCAGGCCCTTGGGATCCGGCAGCAGGTCGCCGAGGTGGGAGTGGTTGTTCCACAGGCCCGGCAGGACGTAGGCGCCGCCGAGGTCGATCACTCGCGCTTCATCGCCAGGCTCCGGCGCCGAGGCCGACGGCGTGTGGATCGCAGCGATCCGGTTGCCCTCGATGATTACCGTGGCGTCCTCGATCGGCGGCGCGCCGGTCGCGTCGATCACCGTGGCGTTGGTGAGGACGGTGGTCTGGGCGGCGGCCCCGATGGGCAGCAGTAGAACGAGAGCTACCAGAAGAACTCCGCGGCGCCTGTTCGTGTTCCGCTTCATTCGCTGTCCTCCTTCGATGTGCCGTCGCCGCTATTGATCGGTTCCCGTCGCGCCGCGCTGGAAGCCTGCCGCCGCCTCGGACTCCGCCAGGAAACCATCGGGGAGCTCCATCGGGCCGTAGTAGTCCCAGTAGGTCGCCGTTCCGAGCTGCCCGTCCAGGTCGACCACCACACCGCCCTTGAGCACCATCACGGTCTTGCGGATGTTCGAGATGTTCTCGAGCGGGTTGTCCCCCAGAACAACCAGGTCGGCCAGCTTCCCCTTCTCGACCGTGCCGAGAACGTCGAGCACGCCCTGCACCTCAGCCGCGTTGCGTGTCGCCGCGAGGATCGTGTCCATCTCGCTGACCCCCGAGATGACGAACTGCTCCATCTCGAGGAAGCCCATCTCGCCGATCGGCATCGAGTCCGAACCGATCAGCAGCTTCACGCCCGCCTCGGCCGCCTTCGCCAGGATGCGCCGCTGTTCGCGGGCGAACTCCGGCGACCGTTCGTCCGCGAAGGCGACCATCGTCCGCAGCCGCACGATCTCCTCGTCCTCCGCGTAGCCCAACTCGGCCAACCGCGCCTCACGCTCGGCGATGTACTCGGCGCTCAGGTTGCAGATGATCGTCGGGTCGTAGAACGTCCCCTTCTCGGCCATCAGCTCGATCGTCTCGTCGGTCAACCCGTAGCCATGCTCGAGGCAGTCGACTCCGGCCTCGACCGCGGCCCGCGCCCCCGGCTCGCGGACGTGGGAGGTCACGTGAACACCCAGGCTGCGCGCCGTCTCGACCGCCGCCTCGAGTTCATCCGGCAGCATCTCGACGCTGAACAGCTTGATCACCCGGGCGCCCCTCTGGACGCGCCTCCGCACTTCCTTGCGGATCGCGGCCACGCCGTCGGCGCCTTCATCGACCGAGCCGCGGTGACCGGCGGTCGGACTCACCGGTTCGCCGCTGGCGAAGACCCGCGGACCAAGGAAGAAGCCATGGTCGAACGCCTGCTGCCAGGCGACGTCGATGTAGTCCTCCTCGCCCACCGAGCGCACGCTGGTGAAACCGTGCCGCAGTCCGTCGATCGCGTTCAGCCCCGCGCGGATGACCTTGGACGGCAACCGCTCGTCGTCCAGGGCGTGGTTGTGCGGGAACATCACGCTGAGGTGCGTGTGCATGTTCCAGAACCCGGGCAGCACCCAGGCGCCGTCGAGATCGTGGACGTCGGCACCGTCGTCGGCACCCGACGACTCGTACGGTCCCTCCGTCACCTCGGCGATCCGCTCGCCCGAAATGACGATCGTCATGTCCTCCTGAACGGGACCGCCCGTGCCGTCAATGATGTTGACGTCCGTCAGGAC
>JAGWAG010000123.1:0-1685 GCA_021296535.1 Acidobacteriota bacterium
CCGCGCCACCTCCTCGTCGCAGCCAGCGATCTGGTCGCCCGGCACCGCCGGCGCCTCGTCGCTCATCAGCACGGCGAAATGCGGGCCTCGGCCCTCGATCTCCGCGAAGTAGCAGCGCGGGGTCGAGATCGAGAGCCGGGCCTGGATCTCCTGGTAGAAGCGCACCTCCTTCAGGTAGTTGCGCAGTACGACGCCGGTTGCCCGGCTGGTCGGATCGGCGGAGGGGAACTTCCCCACCAACGTGCGTGGCGCGCCCTCGGCGCCTTCGCCGTACTCCAGCCTGTAACGGACGCAGCGTCCGATCTGGCCGGTGCCGATCTCGGAGGCCTCGAAGCCGAGCACGTCGGCCTCGTAACCCGCGGCATGGAGTTGCTCGGCGAGCCAATCGGCGCTCACCTCCTCAACGGTGGGAATGAACGGCACCGGAGTCACCCTCCTGCCTGCCGTTCACGCCACCAGCCCGGGCCGGTTCGCGACGGCCAGCCTTCCGGCGGCTTCGGCCACAGCAGGATCGTGCCCATTGGACCGAGTTCGACGCCGCGAATGTCCTTGTTGAGCACCCAGAGGAAGCTGACGTGGAACAGGAACAGGGCCGGCTGGTCCCGGTACACCTCGCGGTGGATCTCCCGGTAGATCCTGTCCTGCTCGCGCTTGCCCAGTTCGAAGAGCTCGTCGACTCTCGGGTTCGAGTAGCCGCCGCTGTTCCGGCCGCCGTCGTAGGCGTCGGTGGCTAGCTGATTGCGGAGGGCGTGCGGATCCTGGGTCGTGCCGCCGATCGCCCCGAGCGCCTGGAAGTCGTGATCGAGGCGCTTCGCGTTGAGGGTGGCGCTCTCGTAGGCGCGGGTCACCATCTCGACCCCGAGGCGGCGAAAATCCTCGCGCAGGATGTCGAGCGTGGGCGGCACGTAGGTAAGGCCGGCGGTGTAAGACAGTTCGAAGCTGAAGCGGACCCGCTCGCCTTCGACTTCCTTGTAGCGCCATCCGGTGTCCGGGTCGGCGAGCCAGCCGGCCTGGTCGAGAAGTTCGGCCGCGCGCGGCAGGTCGTGGTCGAGGGCCTGCCCGAGGATCGCCGGTTCGTAGTCCCAGCGTTCTTCCACCATGTAGCCGTAGGAGCGCCGGTACAGGCCGTGGCCGACGCGTCGAAGCACGGTGTCCGCGTCGTAGGCGTGGGCGAGCGCCCGGCGCACCAGGGGGTCGCCGAAGAACGGGTTGCTGCCGTCCATGTTCCAGACGATGCTGAGCAGCAGCGCCGACGCGTGGCGGCCCTTCACGCCTCTCGCCTCGAACAGCTCTCCCGTCGCCTGCCGGGCGAAGATGTTCGCGTCGACGTAGATCTGGTCGTACTCGCCCCCCAGGAACTGCAGGAAGGCGAGGTTCCGGTCCGGCTGGAACTTGAAGATCATCGTCTTCGCGGCGGGTGGCGCGCGGTCGAAGAGGTAGTGGTCCTCCCATCGCTCGAGGACGACCCGGTCGTTGTTCCGCCATTCCACGAAGCGGAACGGGCCGCTGCCGATCACGGCCTCGCGGCCGTAGCGGTTGTAGTACGGCGAGGACCGGAGCGTTGGATCGGCCGCGCGCTCGGCGGCGTTGCCCACGATGTGGCGCGGCATGATCGGAAAGGCGAGCGCCTCCAGCCGGAGCTGCGGCGCCAGGAGTCCGGCGAAGTCGAAGCGCACCCGGTGCTC
>JAGWAG010000123.1:1938-11311 GCA_021296535.1 Acidobacteriota bacterium
TCCAGGCGGACGCCGCGCCGGACGGAAAGAGCGGATTGAGGGTCGCCGGCTGAGAGAAGTCGTGGCGGACGATCGTCGTCCCGTTCTCGGCCCGTTCCGGCTCGGCGACCGGGTACAGCTCGTACAGCGACGGCGGATCGACGAGAGGATCGGCCAGCGGGTCGTAGTCGCCGCCGGCGTCGACGACAGGAAGGGGACTGCCGCAGGCGCCGGCCACGAGACCGGCCGCAAGCGTGAGGCACAGCGCCCGCGCGTTCACGCGTTGCGCTTGATGTCGCGGAACGGGCCCTGGTCGGCGCGGTAGCCCTTCGGCATCCCGAGTACGCGCTCGGAGATGATGTTGCGCTGGATCTCGTCCGTGCCGCCGGCGATCGAGATCGCGGGCACCGAGACGAGGACCTCCGCGACGATCCCGTCCGCGGCGGAGTCGGGACCGCTCAGCATCGCGTCGGCGCCGGAGATCATCGTGTGGACGTGGGAAGCCTGGCGCGCGATGACGCTCGCCGCGAGCTTGCCGATCGACCCGGCGGGGATGATTTCCGTGGTGCCGGCCTTGCGCTTCGCCTCCGCGCTGTCGGACGCGAGCCGCGCGCCGGTGTGCAGGCAGATGAGCTTCGCGATCTCCTGCCGCGCCGCCGGATCGTTGATCGCGCCGGTTTCCCGGGCGCGAGGCAGGACGAGGTCCACCCGGCCCTCGCGCTGCGGGTACCAGGTGTAGGGCTCGGTCGCGATCCGCAGCTCCTCTTCGTACTCCGCGTAGATCGGCCCCCGCTTCGGCCCGTCGAGCGAGGACCCCCGAACCCGGCGGCTGAACCCGCGCCGTTCGAAGGAGAGCGTGGTCTTCGCCACGTGCCAGCCGTTGCCCTCTGCCCCGATCAGGTCCGTCATGAAGACCTCGTTGAACGACTGGTGCCCGTTCATCTGCCGGAGCGGCCGCGCCTCGACTCCGGGCTGGCGCATGTCGAGCAGGAAGTAGCTGATCCCCTGGTGCTTCGGCACGTCCCAGTCCGTGCGCGCGACGAGCAGCCCGAAGTCCGCGTGATGGGCGCTCGTGTTCCAGACCTTCTGGCCGTTGATGATCCACTTGCCGTCCTTGAGCTCCGCGCGGGTGCTCAGGCCGGCAAGATCGGAGCCGCTGCCGGGCTCGCTGAAGAGTTGGCACCAGGTGTGCTCGCCGGTCAGGATCGGCCGCAGGAACCGCCGCTTCTGGTCGTCCGACCCGCAGGCCAGGATCGTCTCGGAGGCCAATCCCCGCGGACCCACCTGAGCGGCCGGGACCACGTCCTTCTCCCTGAAGACCTCGGCGACCACCATCGTCTGGTCCAGCGTGAAGCCGCGTCCGTACCACTCCTCGGGCCAGTGGGGCGCCGCCCAGCCGCCTTCCAGCAGCATCTCCCGCCACTCGATCAGGGGACGGTCGACGCGCCAGTGCGCGTCTAGCCAGGCCGAGACGTCGCGCCGGATCCGGTCCGGAGTCACGCCGCGCCCTCGAGGATCGTCATCATCCGCTCGCGATGGATCGCCGGCGTGCCGAGCAGCACCTCGGAACCCTTGGCGCGCTTGAACCAGAGGTGGGTGTCGTTCTCCCAGGTGAAGCCGATGCCTCCCCGCAACTGGATGCCGGCTCGCGCCGCGCTCATGTAGGCGTCGGCGGCTGCCGCCTTCGCCATGCTCGCGGCGTAGGGCTCACCCTCGCCGGTGGCCAGGCAGCGGGCCGAGTGGTAGGTCAGCGCACGCGCGATCTCGATCTCCAGCAGCAGATCGGCGCAGCGGTGCTTGAGCGCCTGGAAGGAACCGATCGGCCGCCCGAACTGGAAGCGCTCCTTCGTGTAGTTCACCGTGGTCTCGAAAGCGCCGCCGATCATCTCGTGGGCCAGCGCGGAAGACATGAGGTCCCAGAGCCGGTCCAGCGTTTCGCCGTCTACTTCGCCGATTGCCCGGCCCGGCACGTCGGCGAAAGTGACCCGGGACAGCTTGCGCGTCAGGTCCACCACCTGCAGCGGCTCGATCTCGAGGCCGACCGCGCCGGACTCCACGGCGTAGAGACCAAGGCCCGAGTTCGCCCGCGCGACCACGACCAACAGGTCGGCCACATGGGCGTCGACGACCATCGCGGCCGTTCCGGAGAGTCGGCCGGTGTCCGTCGCGCGGACCGAGCCGCCGATTCAGATCGTCGAGGACCAGCGTCGCGATCACGGAGCCGGACGCGACTCCCGGAAGCAGCTCGGCCCGCGCGGGTTCCTCCGCCGCCTCGATCAACGCGTTGCCGGCCATCACGGCCGAAGCGAAGAACGGACCGCAGAACAGCGCCCGCCCCATCTCCTCGGCGACGATGCCGAGTTCGACCGGCCCGCCGCCGGCGCCGCCGTAGGCTTCGGGAACGTGGATGCCGGCCAGTCCCGCATCCCCGCCGAGTTCCTGCCAGACGGCCGGATCGTGGCCCCTGTCCGTCGCCATCGTCTCGCGAACGGCCGTGGTCGGCGACTTGTCGCGAAGCGCCCGCGCCACGACATCGCGGAGAAGCTGCTGCTCGCTCGAGAACTCCGTCTGCACCCTTCTTCCTCTGTGTCGATAGGCTTTCTCCAGTCCCTTCGGCCCAGCCTCCGGGAACCAGGGACCGCAGCGTAACCGAAGAGGCATCGGCGCCTGGAGCGGAACGGGGGATAGAGTCGACAACGCTCCCAGGAGCCACAATCTGATTTGAGGGATTCGTCACGATCTTGCTTGATCCAAGCAAGGCATCCGAGAGGCCAGCCGCTTGAACTCGGGAACCAAGACTGAAGGCACCCGCCGGCCCCGCCGCACCCAGGCGGAACGTCGGGCCGAATCCGAACGCGAGATCCTGCTCGCCGCCGTGATTCTNNTCGACCACCCTGGAGCAGATCGGGAAGAAGGCGGGCTACTCGAGTGCCCTCGTGTCGCTGCGCTTCGGCTCGAAGGAGGGAATCGCCGAAGCGATCGTCGCCCGCCTGCAAACCCGGGCCGGCAGCGACGCGTTCGATCCGGAAGAGGGAGTGGCCGGCCTCGCCAGCCTGAACCGCATCTTCACCGTCTACTCCGAACTGCTCCGCAACGCCGAGCAGTGGATGCGCGCCCTGTTCATGCTGATGACGGACTCGCTGGGACCCCTGAACGGGAAGATCGACCTGTTTCGGGCCGGTAACGAGAACTTCGCCTCCGCGATCGAACGGGCAGTTCAGGAAGGGCAGAAGGCCGGTGAGATCCGGACCGATCTCGACCCCGCCGAGACCGCCTTCGAGGTCCTCGCGGCGGTTCGGGGAGCGACCCTCCTCTGGCTGCTCGATCCGAAGAAGGTCGACGTCGTGGAGGCGATTCAGAGGCTCAGGGTCAGCACGGAGGAGCGCCTCAAGCCCACGTAGGCGTCGCGGGTCGCTACCAGGCGAAGGAATGGCGCACCCTGGAGGAGTCGAACCCCCAACCTTCGGATCCGTAGTCCGACGCTCTATCCAGTTGAGCTAAGGGTGCCCAGAGCCGCCGCTCCGCGCGAGTGCGGAACCCTAGCAGTTTGTGGGGCCCACCGGGTCGGTGGTTCGAACCGCTGTCCCTGCTCGCGGCCCGGCGCGAAGCGCTGGGCGCCGGGGCGCGACGTAGAAGCCGTTCGGGCGGAAGCGACGGCACCGGTGGCGGAAGCCGGAGCCGTTTCACGACGAGCTCATCGCTCTGCACAAGGCGGTGCAAGAAGCGCACACGGATCAGTGGGAGAAGCGTTGGGCGGGCGACCGGCTGACACTCGCCGAGATGGACAAGCGGCGCTTTCGAGAAGAGGTGAGTCCGAGGCTCAAGTCGGAGGAGCTGCGTGAGTTCGACCGTGCAGTTCACAGCGCGAGGAACTCCGCAAGGGCCGAGAACGGACACTCTCACCGGAGCAGGGCCGCCCCTAGGCGGCACTCCGCCGGAGGCGGCGAGGGATGCCCGGTCTGCCATGGATGCATGCGTACGGATCAAGCGATCCCGTTTTCGCCCACACCGAGATCCGGATCCAGGGCTGGCTGAACCGGAGAAGGGCTCTCGGCCAACGGCCCTTAGGCTGACGCCGGCTCTTCCTCCCCCCACGGCATCCCGAAGTCCTCTTTCCTGTACAGCCTGATGTCGAACAAGCGCGCCCGACTGATTTCGGCCCGCGGTATGACGACCACCAGCTTTCGCGGCTCCTCGACCCTTCCTATCGCTGCTGCGTATCCCGTTGTCAGGACCAACTCCTGCGTATGCCGCGTCCTGTAGCCGCTCAACACCGGAAGGAGCTCAACCGCGGCTTCCGCGTCGCCGTACTTGCGAATAGGCCCTCTGAGTACATACCCGATGTACGTCTTGCCGTCCTTCAGACTCAGCTCGATCGTCTCGCCCGCCTGCCCGGCTTCGTCCACTAGCCGCGCCAATCTGTCCTCGCTCACCACGGCAGCCCGCCTCTCAGCCCTCGCGCGCCTGTAGACCACGTTGCAGGCCATCATGGCGGCTACCGCACTGACGAACATCCACAACAAGGCGTCGAGTTCCAAGCCCTCTTGTTGCTCCACCTGCCCTTGTTCGTCTTTCAGCGTCTCCACGAAGTCCGGCACACCAAACTTCGCGGCCAGGACCCAGCCCGCCGCGTAGAAGCCCAAGCCCAGAAGGGCGGACCGGAAAACGAGGTGGTATCCAGACTCCCGAACGGCGGAGAACCACGTCAGATGTGTGTAGCGCAGGAACAGGTAGCCGGCCAACGCCAGCACAAGGATGTCCAGGGACACGAATGGGGAGCCTTACCGACCGGGGGGAGGCCTCTACCGCTCTTGCTCTCGATGAGCGGCCGGCGCCGGATCGACTCGGCCGGGGTCGTCACTCCCCGCAACAACAGCAGCGCCTTCTCTCGCTTCGCGTGGCCCAGGCAACCCCTCGAACTCTCTTGCCGCGAATCTCAGGGTCTGTTTCACTACCTCGTTCTGCATCAACTCGTTGATGTCTACAGACCTCGTGCCTTGTCTCGTGATTTCCACCTTGGGCATCGTTTCTGGGACTCCATTAGGTTCGGTTCTCTTGCCGGGTAAGGGCTTACCTCTTTAGCGTACAGACGCTATCAACTCTTCAAGACCCGTAAACCTCGGCCCAGCACACAATCGCCGTCTGAAACCCTGCACAGGCCCTCCGGTGGTCCCGAAACCGGGTCCTCCACCTCCTCCAACACCCGCCGCGGGTGGAGTCCGCCGGCGCGATCCGGCGCGATCGAGGCCCTGCAGGAGCTGATCAGGTCGTCGGGGTGGACCGAAGGAAACGACCCGTCTGCAACGGGCGTTTCCGGTCCCTGGCCCCGGATCGAGCCCGAAAACTGGCTCCAAGCGACCACTCTTGCCCCGGTTTCCTTACCCCCAGGCGGCGGATTGGGCCCCTTCGAGGCTCGGAATCGACCTTGAGACTTCCTCGATCCACGGCCGGCCCTCGACGTCGGCAGCCTCGGCGGACTCCAGGCCGCAGTCGAGGAGGCCGAAGGCGGCGGCGCCTGGACCGGCCGGCCGGTAGCGATCGCCTGGTCAAGGGCCGCGGCGAGGGAGCCGCCACTTTTCGTCACTCTCTGTTTTCCAGCACCGTGACAAGACTCTCGAGTGCGCTGGCGATGCGCTCAAGAGCGTTCGCCGTCTCCATGCTCGGTATAGCCAAGTTCTCGTGACCCCCCACCGTGCTCCCCCCGCCGGCGATACGGTCACCCAGGTCTGCGAACCCCGCTCGAATCTGCTCCCCCAAGAACCTCATCCCTGGATCAATCGCCTTCTCGTTCTCACGCATCGTGCTCCCCTTCCTGGTTCGCCAAGAGCGCGCCAGTGTAGCCTCCCTCCGGGGCGACCTGCTGCGGGCATGGCCCCGCAACTGTCGGCGGCAGAGGAGTATGACGTCGCCGTCCTATCGTTCGCCTCACGGCACCGACGTCCAGCCCAGTCGGGTCCGGAGGGGTCGGCTCCCAGGTGCCTCTGAACGAGCGACGCCCGACGACGTTGCACTCACCGACGACAAACCGGAGCGAGTGAAGCGGAGTGAGTGCCATACCCTCCCATCTCCTCTCAGGCGCGAACGTCACCTGGGAGCCGACCCCTCCGGACCCAAGACGGGCGGGTGCGCCCTCCTCCGCCTAGCCGCCCAGGTCGATGAAGCGGTCGCACTGGCCGCGCACCTGGGCGTTGGCGCCGGCTCCACCGAGGCCGATCACCGTGACGCCGTTCTGCTGCAGCTTGGCAACCAGGGGCAGCATCTGGATCGATGACGCGACGAGCACCATCGTGTTCACGCCACGCTTCGTGTAGCAGAGCTCGAGAGCGTCCACCACGATCCGTACCGCGGCGGAACAGCCGCGTTCCTCAGGGTTCGATGGCACGTCGACGACTTCGGCGCCCCCGCGGTGGAGCGCGGCGCGATCCAGATCCCCGTCCCGCGCGTCCGCGTAGACCCGCCGCAGGACGAGTTTCCCGAGGTCCCCGTCAAGGCGCGCGAAGAGACCCTCCGGGTCGAGCACGGCGGCCTCGCCCAGGTCGCGCTTCAAAGCGCCCAGGTCGAGGAGCACGGCTCCCCGTCCGGCCTGCGGACTCGCCGCTCGGCGACGCTCGGCAGCTGCGGGCGCCGTCTTCTCCTTCACGCTCGACTCGCCGTCCGGTTGCGCCGGCCGACCGCGACCGCGACCCCGGCCACCCCGCCGGCGGCGACGGCGACGCCGCTTTGCCGGCGCGGGCTTGTCCTCGTCGGCGGCGGCCGTCCGGGCGGGTTTCGCCGGTTCGGTAGCCGCCTCAAGGGCCGGCGAAACATGCCCTTCACCGGTGTCCTCGCCGTCCGCCGCGTCCGGAGCCGCGTCCTCCTGAGCGGCCGGACCGGTCACCGCTTCCGGCGCGTCACCGCCGGCTTCCGCGTCCTCGGCTGGGGGCTCCGCATCGACCAGCAGAGACGATGAGTCGTCGGCCCGCGGGCTCTCCACCGCGGCAGACCCTTCGGGTGCCTCGGCAACCGCCTGAGCGTCAGGCTCGACGGCGGGGTCTTTTCCCGTCTCGCCCTCTTTCTTCTGTTCGACCGGCGCCGGGGCGCGGCCTCTCTTGGCCTTCGCCCGGGAAGGTCCATCCTCCGCCGCCGGTCTCCGCCACCAGGGATTCACGTCACTCGTCCCCCTATCGGAAGTCCTCCTGCTGCCACTTCAGGCCCGACGAACCCACCGCCCCGATGGTCCCCCGCGCCGCCGGGGATTGTATAGTCCGCGCAGTGCCCGTTGACGCGCTTCCGTATCGGTACGTCGCCGTCGACGGACCAATCGGCGTAGGCAAGACGACCCTCGTCGAGATGCTGGCGCAGCACTTCGAGGGCGTGAAGATCCTCGAGGACGTGGACAATCCCTTCCTCGAGGCCTTCTACCGCGACCGTCCCGGCACAGCGTTCCAGACCGAGCTCTACTTCCTGCTGACCCGCTACAAGCAGCAACTGGAGCTGGCCCAGGGCGATCTTTTCGATCCCATCCGCCTCGCCGACTACACTTTCGCCAAGAGCAAGCTGTTCGCCTACCTGAATCTGGTCGACGACGAGTTGATGCTGTTCGAGAAGCTCTACGACCTGCTCGAGCCACAGCTACGCGGACCGGACCTGCTGATCTTCCTGACCGCCGACGTGGAAACCTGCATGGCCCGCATTCACAAGCGCTCGCGGGACATCGAACAGAACATCTCCGCCCGTTACCTGGCGGAGTTGATCGAGGCCTACAACCACTACTACTACCACTACGATCAATCGCCGCTTCTCGTGGTGGACAGTCGCAACCTCGACTTCGAGCACAAACCCACGGACTTCGATGAACTGCTCCACCAGATCACCCGACCGATCCGGGGCACCCAGTACGTGGTCCCCGCGCAGAGCACCTGACACCCCAACCGCCATGACCAAACCGGAGCCCCTTGTTGTCGCCGGGCGCGAGTTCCACTCGCGGCTCATCCTTGGAACGGGCAAGTACCGCGACGAGCGAGTGATGGTCGACGCCTTCGACGCGTCGGGCACCGAAATGGTGACCGTGGCCCTGCGCCGCGTGAACCTCGACGCCCTGGGGAAGGGCTCGCTGATCGACCGCATCGACCAGGATCGTTACCTGCTGCTGCCCAACACGGCCGCCTGCTACACCGCCGATGACGCGATCCGCACCGCCCGTCTGGCGCGCGAACTCGGTGGCTGGAACTGGGTCAAGCTGGAGGTGATCGGCGACGAGAAGACGCTCTTCCCGGACAACGAGGAGCTCCTCGTGGCGACCAGGGAACTCGTGGCCGACGGCTTCATCGTCCTTCCCTACACGACGGACGATCCGATCACCTGCCGCAAGCTCGAGGAGCTCGGCGCCGCGGCCGTCATGCCGCTCGCGGCGCCGATCGGTTCCGGCATGGGCATCCGCAACCCCGCAAATCTCCGGATCATCGTCGAGCAGGCCAATGTGCCGGTGATCGTCGACGCCGGCGTCGGCACCGCCAGCGACGCCGCCCTGGCGATGGAACTCGGCGCGGACGGCGTGCTGATGAACACCGGCGTCGCCGGCGCCGAGGACCCGGTACGGATGGCGCGGGCGATGAAACTGGCGGTCGAAGCCGGCTGGCTCGCCGCGAACGCGGGTCGCATCCCGAGAAAGCTCTATGCGACGGCGTCGTCGCCGCTGGAAGGGGTCGTGGACTAGGCGGTCACAGGACGCCCGCCGCGAAGGGAATCCGGCTCTCCGCGTCGGCCGACCGCGGGTCGTCCGCGTCGCCCAGTCCGGCGTGCGCGATCATCGCCGCGTTGTCGCCGCTGAAACGGAGCGGCACCAGCATCACGTCAACGCCGCGGCGTTCGCCCCAGGCCGTGACTTCCCGCCGCAGCAGACGGTTCGCCGCGACACCGCCCGATACCGAGAGGCGCGCCACCGGCCGGTCGTCACGGAGGCGGTCCAGGCGCTTGATCAACTGGGCCACGGCGGCGCGACGGAAACCCGCCAGCAGGTCGAGCACGTCCCGCGGCCAGGCCGCGTCGTCGCCTTCGAGCGCCGCCGGCGGGATCTCGATCCGGGTCTCGATCTCCCCGAGCGCACGCAGGGCCTGACTCTTCAGGCCCGAGTAGGAGAAGGCCAACTCGTTCGAGCTGATCCGCGCCGTACCGAACCGCTGCGCGGACGGATCGCCCAGTTCGGCCAGCCGGTCGACTTCCGGACCGCCCGGGAAGGGCAGTCCGAGCCGGCGACCGACCTTGTCGAACGCCTCCCCGACCGCGTCGTCCCGGGTCTCCGCCAGGCTGGTCACGGCGCCCGTCGCTCCGTCGACGTCGAGCAGGCTGGTGTGGCCGCCGGACACGACCAGCCCCAGCATGGACTCGGGGACCGGCAGGCTGGCGCCATCGGACC
>JAGWAG010000124.1:0-3992 GCA_021296535.1 Acidobacteriota bacterium
CACGAGCTGTACGGTCCGCTCGTGTCGACGGCGAACCTGATCGGCTTCTCGCTCTACCCGGTCGATCTGCCGGGACACGCGAGGAACTTCGCGGGCGACGCGTCCATGGGGTTCGATCCCGCCGTCCGGCCCGACGGCGCCAGCTCGGCTCCGGGTGCTCTCGAAAGGGAGGACACCATCCACAGCACCCTGTACTGGCTGGCCCGCTCGACGGGCGGCATGCCGTTGATCAATGCCCGGCGAGACGCGGCGCTGGCCAGGGTGGTCGCGGACACCCGCTCGTACTACTGGCTCGGCTTCGAGCCGGACCGACGGGAGGACAACAGGTTCCACGAGATCGTCGTCCGGCTGGCAGGCAGGGCGGACCTCGACGCTCGCACACGCGAGGGCTACTTGGACATGTCGCGCGACCACGAACTCGACATGACGGCCAAAGCCGCTCTGCTGTTCGGCGACCCGCCCGAGGCGCTGCCGCTCGAGGTGCACTTCTCGGAGCCGGTTCACGCCGGGCGCCGAAAGATCTCCGTGCCCGTCGAAGTCGCGATTCCCCTCGACGAAATCCAGCTCCTGCCCGTGGCGGGCGAATGGCTCAGCGTGGTGGAGGTTCGCGTGACGGCGATGGACGAAGGCGGCAACCGCTCCGAAGTGTCCTTCGAGAAGGTTCCCATCGCCGGCATCTACTACCAGACCGACCTGGAGCTCCGACGGCGCGAGCACGCCTATGTCATCACCGTCCACGACCCGTTAACCGGAACGAACCTGACGTCGACCGGGACGATCGGTCCGAAGTAGGGACTCGTCCCCTCGTGGCAGGCTGCGAAGCACCGGCCATGAAGTGGCGCCGGTAGCCCCCGGGACTCCTGGATTCTCGCGGCAATCGTCATCCCGAATGTCACCGCGCGGTAACGACAGCGCGTATAGTACGGAGTCCAACCCACCGAGGTCGGCATTCGCCCGGTGACGGCGACACACAACGCGACGATCGTGAAGAGTAGACCGCGACTCCAGACCGTCCGGCTCCTCGCTGCTGTTTTCCTGCTGCCTGTGGCCGCACTAGGCCAGCAGGAAGAACTGCCGGAGGTCTTCTCCGAAGTCATCGATGTCCGGGTCGTGAACGTCGAGGTCGTCGTCACCGACCGACAGGGAAACCGCGTCCAGGGCCTGGAAGCCTCCGACTTCGAACTCCTGGTCGACGGTCAACCGACCCCGATCACGTACTTCACGGAGATCGAGGACGGTCTCGCTCGGGATGGGACGGCCGGCGACCTGTCCGGAGTACCGAGCCTGGACGCGAACGCCCCGGTGGCCACGAACTTTCTGATCTTCATCGACGACCTCTTCTCGATTGAGCGCGACCGGAACCGGGTCCTCGACGTCCTCGTGGAGGACTTGGGCGAGCTCGGCCCGGCGGACCGCGGAGATCCTGACGCCCTGGACGAACTCCGCGGACCAGTTTGAAGACGCGCTGGACCGAGCCCGCTCCCGGCCGTCCGACGGTCTGAGGCAACTGTTGGCACGGAGACAGGTCACTCAGGACCGACAGGTGCTCGCCGATCACCAGGCGGGCAGGGATCAAAGCGGCCTCCTTGGATCGGCCCCGCAGGTCTCATCGGGCTTTAGCGAATCGACCCTCCGGACGGACGTCGCCTACAGGGAGTCGTTAGGCAACCAGTTGGAGAGTTCCGTGCTGGCGGCGATGGCCACCATGCGCCGGTTCGCCAACCAGCCCGGCCGGAAGGTGATGCTGCTGCTCGCCGGCGGCTGGCCGAGATCCGTGGAGATCTTCGCCAAGGAGCGCTTGCCCGACGGCGGCCTTCTGCCCGTCGACCGTCGAGTGATGAGCGAGCACGAGCTGTACGGTCCGCTGGTGTCGACCGCAAACCTGATCGGCTTTTCGCTCTACCCCGTGGACCTGCCGGGCCTCACCAGAGACTTCTACGGCGACGCAACGAGAGGGTTCGGCGCCAACGCCGAGCCCGACACGACCGGCGGGGCGCCGGGAACGCTCGAAAAGGAAGACTCCATCCACAGCGCCCTGCAGTTGCTGGCACATTCGACCGGAGGCGTGCCGCTGATGAACGCGCGCCGGGATGTCGCGCTGGCGAGCGTGGTCGCGGACACCCGGTCGTACTACTGGCTCGGCTTCGAGCCGCAACGGCGAGAGGACAACAGGTTCCACGAGATCGTGGTACTGCCGAAAGGCCGAGCGGACCTCAAGGTTCGCACCCGCGAAGGCTACGTGGACATGTCGCGCGACCGGGAACTGGACATGACAGCGAAAGCCGCTCTGCTGTTCGGCGACCCGCCCGAGGCCCTACCCCTGGAAGTGCGCTTCTCGGAGCCGGTTCATGTCGGCCGCCGAAAGATCTCCGTGCCGGTCGAAGTCGCGATTCCCCTCGACGAAATCCAGCTCCTGCCCGTGGCGGGCGAATGGCTCAGCGTCGTGGAGGTTCGGGTGACGGCGATGGACGAAGGTGGCAACCGCTCCGAGGTGTCCTTCGAGAAGGTTCCCATCGCCGGCAGTAGCGAGCCACAGCCGGGCCAGATCTTCTACTACCAGACCGACCTGCAACTCCGCCGGCGCGAGCACTCATACGTGATCACGGTCCACGACCCGTTGACCGGAACGAGCCTGACGTCGACCGGGACGATCGGGCCGAAGTAAGAGCGCCGAGAGGGCCCTCGCCGAGGAGGCAGTAACTGGACAGCCTGATACCGTAATCCGCGCCCCGAGAACGCGCCTGGGAGTGGAACGACTGTGCGGGTAGGAGCCAATAGGATGAGCGGCCACGGTTTGGCTTGGACGGTGACCGTCCAAGTCGAGGCGCGCCGCGAGGGCGACGTCTGGGTCGCCACCTGTCCCGCCCTGGACGTTGCGAGCCACGGCGACACCAGGGAGGAGTCGTATCGAATGCTCGAAGAGGCTCTCGCCGGCTTCTTCGAGGACTGCTGCGAACACGAAACCCTGTTGGCCGTACTCGCTGAGCGCGGGCTAGCCCCGACCGCCTCGATGGTGAGCGTGAAGCCGCCGACAAGGCGCAAGGCCTCCGACTGGCTGAGCATTCCAGTCTGGCTAGTCCCGAATGCCGCCGTCCGCGAAGCTGCCGTCCGTTAGCCCCAGGCAGACTCGCCGCGGCGTTCGAGAAGGACGGCTGGGTCGAGTCGCGCTGGCGTGGCTCTCACCTGATCATGCGGAAGCCGGGGCGCGGGGCTCCTGTCGTGATTCCGATGCACAAGGGAGACCTTCCGCGAGGAACACTGGCCAGCATCCTCAGGGGTGCCGACATGAGTCGGAGAAGGTTCGCTGAACTGCTGAGCGGCTAGCACAGCCAGTCCCGCTCAGTCCGGGACCCTGCAGCCCGCCTCCGCCGGTCTGCTTCGGCTCGATCTTCAAGGCCGCTCCGAAGGTAGAACTATAGTGCCCGGCTCGGTGCCAGGGCCGCACCATTCGCATACGCTCGCACGTAGGTTCGTTGGCCCCAAGAGACCGCGCACCGACGGTTCCGCGTTCCTGCGATACAGCCTCTCAAGGCCAACTAACCCAGCTTCCGCCGCAACGCCTCCACCACCAACGGCGGCACGACGCCGGTCAGGTCCCCCTCCAGGCTGCCGACTTCCTTCGTCAGGCGGCTGGAGAGGTAGATCCACTCCGGGGCCGGCAGCAGGAAGATCGTGTCGATGCCCGGTGCGAGGCGGCGGTTCATCAGGGTCATCGGCAGCTCGTAGTCGAAGTCGGCGCCGGAGCGCAGGCCACGGATCACGGCGATGGCGCCCTTCTCCCGGGCGTAGTCGACCAGCAGGCCGCTGAAGCTCTCGACCCGGCAATCGTCGGAGTCGCCCACGAGGTCGCGCAGAAGGTCGATCCGCTCTTCGACCGAGAACAGCGCCCGTTTCTGATCGTTGAAGAGCACCGCGATGTAGAGCACGTCGAAGAGCCGGCGGGCACGCTCGATCAGGTCGAGATGGCCGTTGTGCACCGGGTCGAAGGAACC
>JAGWAG010000124.1:4011-4383 GCA_021296535.1 Acidobacteriota bacterium
ATGGTCCGAGAGATCGATCGTCGTCACGTTGTGCGCCGCGTCCGTCAGGCGCAGCAGCAACAGCCGGGCGCCCCCGGCGGCATCGATGGACAGGGTCTCCCGCTGGCTGTCGAGCAAGCCGTCCTCGACCATGGCGGCGCGCCACTCGCCCGCGTCGACGCTGACTACCGCCTCGCGCAGCGGGCTCCAGGCGTCTTCGACGACCGCGCTCACGCGGCTGCCGTCGCGTGAGGCCTCGACCAGTCGCGCCGGGCTGTGGTCGACGACGACCGCGGCGGACACCCGCTCCGCCTCGAGGGCCTCGCCGGGGGCGTTGTCCAGCTTGTCGGACGCGCTGACCCGGAAGCGATAGACGCCATCCGGCAGCACGGT
>JAGWAG010000124.1:4485-14161 GCA_021296535.1 Acidobacteriota bacterium
AGCGGAGACTGTCCTTGTTCGGGTCCTCGGCCTCCCAGCGCAGCGTTCGGTAGCCCAGCTTCCACAGGCTCTTCGTGCCCTTCTGGGTCTGCGCCGGATCGCCGACGGTGGTGAAGATGCGATCCCGGTTCGGGTGGGCCGGCTCGTAGGCCTGGTTCGAGGGGTTGAAGTTCGTCGGCACCAGGATCGTCCCCGCGGGGAGTACGTCCAGCTTCTTGATTTCGGGCTTGCGGTTGTGCTGCCGGTAGGTGACCTCGACGGCCACGACCTCGGGCGTCAGGTCGCCGCTGCCGCGGAGCTCGGCCCGCCACTGGAGGTAGCGGCCGGGCGGCAGATCGGAAAGAGGCGCCTCCCGCGCGACGGAAGCCTCGGTCCAGTCCGACCAGGTCTCGTCGGGGTCCGAACTCATCCCGCTGCGGGCGGAGAGCGCGACCTGCGCGCCGTCTCCGGCACGCCCGCGCCACCGGATCGACCCGAAGCTGGCGACGGAGGACGCGTCGAGCGGCTTGGCGGTCACCGTCCCCTGCCGCGCCAGGCCTCCGCTGTCGCCGCCGACGAAGCCGTAGACCGCCGCCGCGTTGACGCTGGCGAAGACGGGCCCCGCCGGGCCAGTGGCCAGACCGACAATCTGGCTCTGATCGAGGTCCTTCTCCAGCACCATCTGCTCGTTCTGGAAGCTGAACAACTTGCCTTCCTGGCCGGTGGCGACCCAGAGCCTGCCCTGCTGGTGGCTCAGGGCGTACACCGTCTCCATCTCGAACTTCCAGATCGACTCGACGGCGCCGGTCGCATCGATCCGCAACACCTCGGAGCGCGGACCCTTGAAGGAAGCGGAACGGCTGCCGGCGGAGATCGCGCCCGTCTGGACCGTGACAGCGCTCTGCTGGCCGTTGGAGCTTGAGGAGTTGCTGCCGGAGGAGGCGGTACTTCCCGTCGAGCTGCTTGCCGTCGAACCGGCGCTCGAGGAGCTTCGGGCCCTGCTCAGGTCGACGAAGCTGGCCTCGGAGGCCAGCGCGGAGGCGTAGAAGGCGCCGTCCTCGCCGGGCGTGATCGCCAGCACCTCGGGGCCTGCGGCATCGTAGAGCGTACGGGCCTGGCCCTCCGAGTCGATCTCGAGCAGCAGGCCTTCGCCCGCCGTGCCGGCGAGCACGGTGCCGTCCGGGCGTAGCGCGAGCGAACGGATATGGATGTCCGTGCTGTCGTAGAGCAGCTTCGATTCACCGCTCGCGAGGTCCACCCGGTGCAACTTCCCTTCCGGGCCGGTCGCCACCAGCAAGCCGCCATCGCCGGTGCCCAGGAGCGCCCAGATGTACTGCGCATCCGGGTCGAAGAGCTCTTCGACCTCGCCCTCCGGCCGCTTCCGGTAGACCTTGCCGTCCGGCGACGAACCGGCGTACACGACCCCGTCGCCGTCGACCCAGACCGCGAACACTTCGGGTTCCTCGGTGGCGAAGAGTTCGGCAACTGAGCCGCTATCCCCGTCGATCTCGACCTCCAGGACCTTGCCGGAGTTCCCGGTGCCCGCTGCGAAGCGGCCTTCGGTTCCCACGAAGGAGAACAGGAAGGGCTCCGCGACGGTGGCGAACTGCTCGGCCCGCTGGGCGAGACGCAAAATCCCCAGCCGATCGACGCTCACGTCGACGAGTTCGCCCGCCAGAAACGCGGCCTGGCTGTCGGCACGCCAGATCTGGACTTCCGAGGCGCCGGCGAAGCCGCCGGTCAAGAGCAGCAGAATGCCGGCCACGATCCCCCCCGCGGGGCGGGCGCGGTGTCCCAAGGGTCGGGCCCCCAGGGTATGGGCGCTCAAGGCGCGTTACCGGGCAGGATCTCGAGGTCGAGCCGGAACAGGCCGTCAAGCGGGACGTCCAGGTCGCGGCCCTGCTCGTTCACGATGGCCAGGTTCAGCGCCCGGGGCTCTCCCTGCAGGGACGAAGCCTGCCAGATCGATCGAACGGACGCCGGAAGCTGGGGCATCGGCCGCCCTTCGACGATCAGCCCACGCGCCGGGACCACGCCGAGCGCGGCGAGCCGGCTCTTCGGTTGGAACGAACGGAGCATGTCGAGCTCGTCCGCGAGCGACGACGCCTTGCTCGGTTCCAGTTGCAGCCGCGCCGCGTCGATGCTCACGCCGTCGCCGACGAAGAGGTAGTAGCGGCCCGGGCGGCGATCCTCGGGAATCGTCACCGGGAGCGTCTCCTGGTACCGGTTCCCGCGATGCCGCCGGAGATCGAACACGACATCTACCGTGTCGCCGGCGTGAACCCGCCTCGAAGAGGCCTGGGCGCGCTCGATGTTCACCGTCCGCACGCCGTGGCTCTGACTCAGAGTCAAGTCGACGCCCTCGATTTCGACGTCTTCGTAGTCCGAGTTGACCAGCGCGCCTACCAGGGCGAGCAGGTAGAACGCGGCGTTCGTCCCGGGCCCCGAACCGTCGAAGGTCTGCTGCAGCGGCACGTCTTCGTGGCCACGCAGGCGCAGCGTGCCGGTCATGTCGAGGCCGCTCTCGCCGCCGCCGTACGAAGCGGATTCGAGCGCCTGCATCGTCGGAATGCCGACCAGCGAGGGGAGCATCCGCGGCAGATCGGCGAGCCTGAGATCGAAGCGGCGGCTGTCGCCGTCAGGCGCCTCGACCTGGATCGTCATCGGGATGGTCCGCGCCTCGGCGCCGACCCTTCCCCGCAGTCCCGCGAAGCGGTCCTGGTCGAAGGCGCCGACCACCGAGCCGATGTTGCTGAGCCGCATCGAGCTGTTGAGGCGCGGCACGACCCCGATCACTTCCACCGTCGCCATCGGCACCCGCAGCGGGCCCACACCGAGGTACGGGTGGCCCATCGCCAGGACCTCGCCGTCCTCGACCCGGGTCACGGTACCGCCGACCGCCAGCTTCAGGTCGCCGTCGATCAGAACACCCGCGACCGCACTGCCGGCACTCAGGTCAGGCATCCCGGCGGTGTCGGCGCGGCCGGCCGGTGCTGCGGCGAGCATCCGGCGCACCGGATCGCCGAAGCCCAGGGTGGCGATCTGCGCGCCGCCACGGCCTCCCCAGTCCGCCGGCGCGACGAGCGAGCCGAGCTGCTCCGCGACGATCTCACGAACCGCCGCGGCGACGTCGTCGGGGGGCTCGAGCATCTGTTGCACGGATCGGTCGAACGGCCGCAGCGCGCCCGGAGCAGCCAGTCCCAGGGACTCCCCCGCCGCCTCGCCGGCTTCGAGCGTGCTCAACTCCCGCATCGCTGCGATCGGCGTGATCAGGGCGAGAGCCTCACTGGTGAACGCCCAGGAATAGGCAACCGCTCCGGCAAGGCGTTCGTCGAAGTAGACGGGGCTGCCGCTCATCCCGGCAACGACACCCGATTCTTCCAGGCCGTTGCCGCTCAGACGGGCGACGATGTAGCTCATGCCCGGATCCATCTCGCGGATCACGCCGACGACCTCGACCCCGAAGCGCGCAGGCTCGCTGCCGGCGAACACGGACAGGCCGTAGCCGGTCTGCCCGCGGGAAAGCTCGTCGACGCCGATCTCGTCGCCGTTCAGATCGACCAGTGGAGCGGATTCGGTACGGGACGCTACGGTCACCGGTTCCTGCGCCCCAACCGGGGCGGCCGGCAGCAGGAGGCCGGCCACCAGAAGACCGAGAACGAGAGCGACGGAACGGGTCACAGTCAGGGTTCTCTTCGGAAGTCGGCAACCAGAGCCGGCGACCGGTGTCAGAGTTCGAAGCGCCCGCGGCGCAACACCCGCAAGCCGGCGGAACTCCAAGATACCACGGTGGATGCCGGCCCTCCGGGCGTGATTTCACCGCCCACGACGAGCGCGCCGGCATCGCCGAGGATCGCTTCGAGGGCCGACAACTCGCAGATCGGCGGTTCACCACTCCGGTTCGCGCTCGTCGCGGTCAGCGGGTGGCCCAACTCCCGCAACAGCCCCCGGAGCCGCTCGTGTGCCGGCACCCGCACCGCCAGGCTCTCGCCGCCCGCGGCCGCCGGCACCGACGCGCCGGGAGCAAGCGGCGCCACCACCGTGAGCGGCGCCGGCCAGTGAACCGCCGCCATCCGCACCGCCTCATTCGGCTCGACGCCCAGTTCAACGGCCTGCGTCAGGCTCGCCGCCACAACCGGCAGCGGCTTGCCTCGCTCCCGCTCCTTGATCCGGTAGATCGCATCGACACCCGCCGCGGAACGCGGATCGACGGCCAAGCCGTACGACGACTCCGTAGGAACCGCGAGCACCCGACCGTCGGCCAAGGCTCGCTTCACGACCTCCAGATCGCCGTCCCAAGGCCAAGTATCAAGCATGGGGCGGGACTACTCGGAGCCCGCGGCGATCAGCTCCTCGGCGGCCGAGCGCGCTCCCTCGGTGATCTCCTCGCCGGCCAGCATGCGGGCCACTTCCTCGACGCGGCGCTCGTCCTCGAGGCGGTGGACGTCGACCCGCGTTCGGCCGGCTCGCACTTCCTTCCTGACCTCCAGATGGCGGTCGCCGCGACTCGCCACCTGGGGCAGGTGGGTCACGGCCAGGATCTGGCCGCCGCGGGCCAGGCCCTGCAGCTTGCGGCCGACGATCGCCGCCTCGGCGCCGCCCACACCGGCGTCCACCTCGTCGAACACCAGGGTCGAGGCGGCCGCGGGTCCGGCGCCGCGCACAGCGGTCTGGAGCGCCAGAAACAGGCGTGCGAGTTCGCCGCCCGAGGCGACCCGCGACAGGGGGCGAAGCGCCTCACCCGGGTTGGCGCTGAAGCGGTACGTCACCTGGTCGACGCCCCGGCGGTCGAAGCCGACGCGCTCGCCGTCGAGTTCCAGCGGGCTGTCGGGGCGCGGCGCACGGCCAATCTCGACCTCGAACACGGCGCGCTCCAGAGCCAGGTCGCGCAGGTGGCCGACGACTTCCGCCTCCAGCGCGGCGGCCAGCTCCCTGCGCGTGTGCGAAAGCGCCTTGGCGCGGACCGCGTACTCGGCAAGACACGCTGCCGCCTGCTGCTCCACCTCGTCACGTCGAACGTCCGCCGTCTCCAGCTCGAACAGCTCCTCGGACAGGCGACGGGCGTGTTCCAGGACGTCGGCGGCGCTGCCGCCATACTTCCGGGTCAGCCGCTCGATGACGCTCAGGCGCTCCTCGATCGCGTCGAGCCGCCCGGGATCCGCATCGGAACGGAGTGCCCGGCTGCGCAGTTCAGCCGCCACGTCGTTCACCAGGGTGCCCGCTTCGCCAAGCGTGTCGGCCCAGTCCCCGGCCTCGGGCTGCCAGCGCGCGATGTCCTGCAGCGCGTTACCGGCCTGAGCGAGCCGGTTGTCCACCGCCTGGTCGTCGTCGCTGAGCAGGGCGAGCGCCTGGTGCAGCGCAGTCGTGATCGCTTCCGCGTGGCGAAGCACTTCGCGTTCGGCCCGCAGCTCCTCGTCCTCGCCGGCGAGAAGGTGCGCGCCGTCGATCTCCGAGGTCTGGAACTTTAACAGGTCGATCCGCTCCAGGCGCAGTTGATCGTCACCGCTCAGACGTTTCAGCCGGTCGGCCGCCTCCCGCCAGGCCTCACAGGCGCTGGCGCACGATGCGACGAGGGCCGCAACGGAGTCGCCGCCCGAGCGATCGAGCCAGACCCGCTGGAGCTCGGGCGACACGATGCCGAGTTCGTCACGCTGACCGAAGATGCGGATCAGCCGGCGGGTGACCGCGGCAAGGAGCCGCAGCGTCACCGGATGGTCGTTGACGAACAACCTCGCGACGGACCAGGAGCTCGTCCCCATCCACCGGGACTCCGGCTTCTTCGAGCAGCCGCCGCCAGTCGCTGCCCGAAGGTTCGAAAACCCCGCTCAGGACCAGCGTGTCCGCGCCCGTGCGGATCGTCTCCGAACTCGCGCGCGCCCCGGCAAGCAGGGACAGCGAATCCACGACCAGGGACTTGCCGGCGCCCGTCTCGCCCGTGACCACGTTCAGGCCCGGGCCGAACCGGAGCTCTGCCCGTTCGATGACGGCCAGGTTCTGAACGTGCAACGAGCGCAGCATCTGAATGCCCGCTACGAAGCTATTCGTCGGACACGAGTTCGCCGGCGCGCGCCGCCGCCTCGACGATCGCCTTGATCAGGGTCACGCGCAGCCCCCCTTCCTCGAGACGCAGGATGCCATCGACCGTGCATCCGGCCGGGGTCGTCACTTCGTCCTTGAGCAACGCCGGATGGCGGTCCGTGTCGAGCACCATCTTGCCGGCGCCGAGACACGTTTGGGCGGCCAGCTCGATCGCCATCTTCCGCGGCAGGCCGACCTTCACGCCCCCGTCCGCCAGGGCCTCGATCACGATGTAGAGGAATGCCGGTCCGGAGGCGGACAGTCCGGTGATCGCGTCCATGTGTTTCTCGTCCGCGACGACGGCGCGGCCAAGGGGCAGGAAGAGACGTTCCGATTCCGCCACATGGTCGGCGGACGCATGGCGGCCCGCGCAGATCGCGGTCATGCCGGCGCCCACGCGGCTCGGCGTGTTCGGCATCGCCCGCACGACCGGGATGGGCCCCGGCAGGCGATCCTCGATGTAGGACGTGGTCACCGAGGCCAGAATCGAGACAACGAGCTGTTCCGGGCGCAGGGCGTCGCCGATCTCCGCCAGGACGAGATCGGCCGTCTGCGGCTTGACCGCCAGCATCACGATGTCGGCGCCCTCGACCGCGGCCCGGTTGTCGATCGTGCCTTCGATGCCGAAGTCCCGCGCCACCCGCGCGGCGCGGTCCGCATGGGCCGCCGTCGCCACGACCTTTCCGCCGTTGACGGCGCCGGCATCGAGCCAGCCGCCGATCAGAGTCTGGCCCATCTTCCCCGCGCCGATCACCGCGACGCGGGGACCGTCACCCCCTGCGCCCGCTGCTCCGCCCGCTGCTCCGAAGCCTTCGTCCTTGCTGCTCGTCGTCACCTTCATATCTCCCCGGTTCGTCGGCCCGCGACGTTATGCCGACTTGCTATCCGAGGGGAAGTTACCAGTCACGCCCTCCCAGCGTCCGGAGGAAGAACGCCCGCGCCACATGGCCGGCAATGCGTGGGTTCTCGCGCAGGCGGCGGGTCGAATAGGCATACCACTGGCGACCGTACGGCACGTAGATCCTCATCCGGTGACCGGCCGCGGCCAGGGCGTCCCGACGATTCTCGGTGACGCCCAGCAGCATCTGGAACTCGTAACGGTCACCGGCCAGACCCCGGCGCTCGATGATCGCCGCCGATTCCCGGAGCAGGTAGTTGTCATGAGTCGCGATTCCCACGTAGGCGCCGCGGTCGAACAGGGCCTCCAGGGAAGCCAGGAAGTTCCGGCGCACCTTGTGGTAGTCGGTGATCGCGACGCTGGGCGGCTCGACGTAGATGCCCTTGCACAACCGCACGTTCGCGCCCTCGGGCAGCGCCGCGATGTCGGCGAGAGTGCGGTGCAGGTAGGCCTGGAGCACGACGCCCACCGCGTCGCCGCCGGCGCCGGAGCCGCTTGGGCCGCCGGCGGCGCGCCGAGCCCGCGACGCGGCCAGGATCTCCCGGTACAGATCGAGCGTCGCCGTCGTGCAGGTGTGGTCTTCCATGTCGATGCGCACGAAGTTGCCCCGCTCCGCCGCCCGCCCGACCAGGAGCGCCAGGTGATCGCGGCAGAGCTCGCGCTCGATCTTCAGGCCCAGAAGCGTCAACTTGACGGAGACGTTGCAGTCGAGCCCGCGATCGGCGAGCTGATCCACCAGGTCGACGTATAGCCCGGTTCCTTCGACCGCCAGCTCCCGGCTGTCGATCTCTTCCCCCAGCAGGGCCAGCGTCGCGGCCAGCCCCCGTTCATTGAGGCCTGCGGTGCGGGCAAGAGCGTCGGCCGGTTCGTCGCCGGCCACGTAGGGCGCGGCCGCCCAGCGCACGAGCGGCGGCGGCATCAGCGGCAGCGACCAGCCGACAACGCGCGAGAAGAACGTCACCGAACGGTCTCCCCCCTCAGGGTCGCTCTGGACAAGGAGCGACTGTTGCGGCTCCGACCTCGAGAGTGGCTTCCTTCGAGCCGACGTGTTCGTGCGCGTGGTAGCTGCTGCGCACCAGCGGACCCGATTCGCAGTGGCTGAAGCCCAGACCGAGCGCGAACTCGCGCAGGCGGGCGAACTCGTCCGGGTGAACGAAGCGGTCCACGGGAAGGTGGTCCCGGGTCGGTTGCAGGTACTGGCCGACGGTCAGGATCTCGGTTCCCGCGGCGCGGATGTCCGTGATCGTCGATTCGAGCTCAGCGGTCGTCTCGCCCAGGCCGACCATCAGGCCCGTCTTCACCCGGCCGTCGTAGCGGCCGCTGTCCCGGTGCACGGCCGCGGCACGCAGCAGGTCGGCGCTGCGTTCATAGCGGCTGCCGGGGCGTGCCTGACGGTAGAGCCGCGGCACGGTCTCCATGTTGTGGGAGAAGACCTCCGGTCGGGCCGCCAGGACGATGTCGAGAGCCTCCGGGACGCCGCGAAAGTCCGGCGTCAGAACCTCGACCGCGGCGCCCGGCACTTGCGCCCGGATCGCCCGAATCGTGTCCGCGAAGTGGCCCGCGCCGCCGTCCGGCAGGTCGTCGCGGTCGACGGAGGTGACGACCACGTGTCGCAACCCCATCGTCGCGGCGGCTTCGCCCACCCGCGCCGGCTCGTCCGCGTCGACGCCCGGGGCGGGCCGACCGGTGTGGACGGCGCAGAATCCGCAGCGGCGGGTGCAGGTGTCGCCGAGGATCATGAATGTGGCCGTACCGTGCTGGCCCCAGCACTCGTAGATGTTCGGACACCGCGCTTCCTCGCACACGGTGTTCAGGTCCAGGCCGTCCACCAGGCGGCGCACACGGTGATACGACTCCGGCGTCGACAGCCGGATCCGCAGCCAGTCGGGCCGCGGCAACGCGGCCGGCGGAGCGCCGATGGAAACGAGTTCGTCCATGTGCGTTACGACTCCGGCGGCCGCTCGCCGGCGGCCGTGGGACCTTCGGATCCTAACGCCGTCTGCTGGCCACCGCTCTGCGGCGCCTCCTTCCCGGAAGCCGGCCAGGCCGGCGCACCCAGTGATTGGGGCTCCACCGTGACCAGACGTCGCTCGAAGACCTCGGCGAAGACCTCGGCGCAGCACGCGCCGACTTCGGCCAGGTCGTGGCGGCAGCCGGTCAGGTCCTCGATCGAGGTCATCACGCCGGCGTCGAACCCACAAGAAAGGATGCCGGCGAAGTCGTCGAGTGCGGTCGAGACGTTCAGCGCGAAGCCATGGGTGGTGACCCAGCGCCGGAGGTGAATGCCGATCGAAGCGATTTTCCGGTGTCCGACCCAGACACCGATCCGCTCCCGTTCCTCGCCGCCCACGGCACGGACGTCGAACGCCGCCAGCGTCCTGACCAGCACTTCCTGCAGATCGCGGACGTAGGCGCGCACGTTGCGGCGGTCGGGGCGAAGGTCGATCACCGGATAGCCCACGAGCTGGCCCGGTCCGTGGTACGTCGCGCGCCCGCCGCGATCGCATTCCGCGACGGCGATTCCACGCTGCTCAAGCCAGTCGGGCGCCGCCAGGACATCGCCCCGGTCGCAGTTCCGGCCCACCGTGTAGGTCGGCGGATGCTCGAGCAGGAGCAGGGTGTCGGCCGCATCGGAGGCCGCGTCCAGGATGGACTGCCGGACCCGGTGCTGCAACTCGACACCGGCTTCGTAGCCGACCCGGCCCAGGTAGGCCGTGCGGA
>JAGWAG010000125.1:0-1279 GCA_021296535.1 Acidobacteriota bacterium
CGTCGCGGCCCTCCGCCCGGAGCGCCCGCGCGAGGATGGACCCCGCGAAGCCACCCCCGGCAATGACGACCTCTCGCCGCTCAGTGGCACACATCACACACCGTCCGCCGCGGCACACCCGTCCGGTTCATCTCCCGGATCGCCTCAAGCCGCGCGCCCCGGCAGGCGCCGCACGCCGAACCCACCCGCTCCAGATCCCAGGGATCAAGCTGCACCGCCGCCTTCCCGCCGGTCACCTCTACGCCTCGCGCCAACGCCTCCTCCACCAACGCCAAATCCGGCGGCTCGAACGACCCGAGCCGCTGCAGCCGTTCCAGCTCCCCGTTGCCGCCCCGCACCGGAATCAGCGCGACCGACCGCGCGCCGGCCTCCGCCGCATGCCGCACACTCGCAGCCGCCCAACGAGCCTGCTCCTCCGCCGGCACGAAGGGCACGCCGACGAGCACGAACACCCGCAGGTCGATCTCGTCCGCCAGCAGCCGCGCGGCTGCGCGGTCGAACTGCTCCAGGGTCAACTGCTTGCCGAGCCGCGGCAGGGCCCTCGGATGAACCGTCTCAAGGCCCATCGCGACTTCCAGGCGACCCTCGAGCCGGTCGGCGAAACGGCGCACCCGGCCGTCCACGAGGCGCGGGTGGCACTCGACGACCACCCGCTCGAACCCGGCCGCGAGCCGCGCGATCGGCTCCAGGTCCGCCTCCGGCACCGCGCGCGGCTCGAAGAAGTTGCTCGCGTTGTAGAGCTTGAGCCGGTCGCAGCGCTCGAGACCCGCTTCCTGAAGCAGACGGGGCAGGCCCTCCAGGGCCGATCGCAACTGCGCCGGCAACGCGCCCACCGGCGTCGGACCAGGGATCGTGAAGCGCCACAGGTCGCAGAAGACGCAGGTGAACGGGCACTCGGCCCCGGTCAGGAACACGGTCGCCGCCGGGCGGAGTTCGCCGTCCGGCTCCCGCTCCAGCTCGACCGTCACACCCTGGGGCTGCCAGGGGTCGAGCACGGAGCGCGGCGGCCGAAGCGCCCGCACGGCACCGGGTGCGCCGCTCAAGCGGCTACCCGTGGAGCGACTGGAAGTGGCGGCGGTAGTGGTCGGGCGGACGGTCGAAGGCGGCGGCGAACACATCCGCCGACGCCGCGCCCTCCTGGAAGCGCCGCTTGGGGAAGACCGGGAAGTCAAGCCCAAGCACCCGCTTCATGCCGCGGCGCACGACTTCGCCCTTCAGCTCGTACAGCGCCTCGTGCGAGCCGCCGACCAGCGCGTCGAACGGGATCGCCTCGGCCACC
>JAGWAG010000125.1:1422-10839 GCA_021296535.1 Acidobacteriota bacterium
ACGCTGGTGATCGTCAGCTCGTCGTTCTCCTCCAGCGGGTAGTCCTTCAGGTTCTCGTCGCCGCCGTCGCCGTCGACCAGCAGCCGCCAGTCCGGGTAGCGCGCCCGAATGCCACGCAGCAGTGCCAGACCGACCGCGGCGCACTCGACGTCGAGCGGCTTGTAGTCCTCGATCACCTCGACCGCTCCCAGCGGATCGACCGCCTCGGCGTCGGCCGCGATCTCCTCGCCCAGCATCTCGAGGTCCACGCGCCGGAGGAACTCGCGCGCCTGGGCGGCGTCGCCCGCGCCGTCACCGACGCGAAGCGTGAACGCCTTGAGCCGGGCGGCGCTCGAGCAACGCGCGGTTGAGCCCCACCAGCACGGCGCCGCTGTCGATGCCGCCGGAGAAGCAGACCCCGATCGGCTCTCGTTCCCGGTCCTCCGGCATCGCGGCGAGCCAGCCGCGGAACTCGAACATCAGGGCCTCGACGTAGCGCTCGCCGATCAGGTCCAGGTCCGGCGGCAACGTGCCGCGCGGCGGATCGAAGAAGCGCTCGTGGGTCGGGTTCGGATCGGGGCAGCCGATCAGGCGCAGCGTCGTCTGGTGATGCGCCGGGACCATCCGCGTGTAGGTCGGGTGAAACTGGTCGAGATACCCCTCGGCTTGGAGGCAATCCCGGATCTCGTCGATCCGCTGGGCGATGACGAGCATCGGCCCGGACGACTCCTTGGCCAGGAAGTAGCGCATCGGCCGGTCGAGGCTGCGGGCCAACACGACGTCCACTCCACGCCGCGCGGCGAGCGCGAACGAGCCATCGATGCCCAGCACCGCCTCGGGGCCGCGCAGCAACCGTTGCCGGGCCTCGTCCGGCGTCATGTTCCACAGCCGCTGTTGAACGCGTGCGATCGGTCTGTCCACCGTCTTCCTCCCTCCGTTGAGACCGTCGTCTGACTCTCCCCGCATGGTACTGTCCTCGCGATGTCCAGGCACCTCCCCACCCCTGTTTCACCGGGCCGCGGGCGGCTCCGGACTGTGTTCCGGGGCGCCGTTTTCGTCTTGGTCTGTACAGGTGTCTCGACCGTACACATCGGCTGCCAAAGCACGCCGGAGCCGGAGGAATCCGGCCCCACCCACATCATCCTCGAAGAGATGGGGATCGGGTTTGCCAGTCTGCCGGACGGCTGTGTGCAGGTCGAGTCGATCGACGAGCCGCTGGAGCTTGCCTGCGAACTCCTCGAGACAACGGAGACGCCCGCGGGGCCCGTGGGCAGCGTCCGGATCGAACTCGACGAGCCAACCGAGTTCGGCATCGAACTGGCGGAGGTCTCCGCCCTGGACGTCCTCCGCGAGGAGCACCGGCCGCTGTTCGAGGCGCTGCCCGGAGGCGAGTTCCTGGGCGTCGGCGGCGCGCTCTTCTACGGCCCCTTCGGAGCCGCGCGCTACACCCGCGGACGATTCCAGGCCGAGGACGGCGCAACGCTTCAGCGGATCCGGTTCTTCATGGTCCACCCCGCGCAGAATCGAGTCCTCACTCTCGTCTATGACCATCCGGTGGTCGACAACGCGGACTCAGCCGCACGGATCAACAACCATCTCCTCATGCTCCTGGAGAACCTCAGAAGCTCGGACGATCTGCAGGCCGCCGCGGCCGAGGGCGAGGCGCCAGCCGAATACTGAGTCCGCCGCCTCCCGGAGGAGTTGACCGGTGCTCCCCCGCTGGCTCGACGACGACGAGGCTCTCGGACCCGATCCGGACGCCGCCGAAGACGAACCCCGGCACGATCGGCAGGCCGCCTGGTGGCGGCCGGGCCGGCGCGTCGGCCCGAAGACGCTCGCCGTCTTCAGCCGCCAGTTCGCGGTCCTGCTCGACGCCGGTCTGCCCCTGCTCCAGAGCCTGGAGATCCTCAGCGTCGAGGGTCAGCACCCCGGCCTGCGGAGGATCCTGCTCGACGTCCGCGCCGAGGTCGAAGCGGGTTCCAGCCTCGCCGACGCGCTGAGGCGCCGGCCGCGCGCCTTCGGCAACCTCTACGGCAATCTCGTCGCGGCGGGCGAGGCCAGCGGCGCCCTGCACACGGTGATGGACCGGCTGGCGACCCACATCGAGAAGGTCGCCGCGCTGCGCAACCAGGTCCGTTCCGCCCTGACCTATCCGGCGGCCATCCTCACGGTCGCCGCGGCGGTCGTTTTCCTCATCCTCTGGAAGGTGATCCCCGTCTTCCAGCATCTCTTCGACGACATGGGCGGCGACCTGCCGCTCCTGACCCGGATCGTGGTCGGCACGAGCGAGTTCATTGGCGCCTATGTGCTCGTGCTGGTCGCGCTCCTCGCGGTGGCCGGGTTCGCGGTGCCTCGGCTGCTCCGCACGCGGCAGGGACGGCAATCCGCCGACGGTCTCCTGCTGCGGCTGCCCGTCGCCGGCAAGCTCATGCTGCGCATCGTCACCGGCCGGACCTGCCGCACCCTGTCCATCCTTCTCTCCTCAGGCATTCCGATCCTGAGCGCGCTGTCCGTTGCCGCCGACGCCGCCGGCAACGTCGTCGTCGAGGACGCCCTCCGCAAAGTGCGCCGCGAAGTCGAACAGGGTCGCCCCATCCACGAGTCCCTCCGACAAACGAAGATCTTCCCCGCCATGCTCTGCCAGATCGTCTACGTCGGCGAACAGACCGGCACCCTGAGCCCCATGCTCACCCGCATCGCCGACTTCTACGAGGAGGAGGTCGACAACGACGTCGACGCGATGATGAAGCTCCTCGAACCCGCCCTGATCAGCATCCTCGGCATCGTGATCGGCACGATCGTGATCTCGATGTACCTGCCGATGTACTCCGCGCTGACGCAGATCGGGTGAGCGACGAGGGTCCGGGCTACACTTTGCGGTCGCCGCTCCGCGGCGGCGATTTGCCCCGCGGGTCAGAAGACCCGCGGTTACACGAACGGCTGACCCCTCGGCTACAAGCACCGCATGCTGTCACCCGAAGAAGCCTGGACCGCGATCGCCGCGGAAGCGCAGACACTCGAAGTCGAGCAAGTCAACAGGGCGGATTCTGTGGGCCGGGTGCTGGCAGCAGACCTCACGGCCACCGTCGACGTACCCGCGCACGACGTATCGGCGATGGACGGCTTCGCCCTCTGCGCCGACGTCGAACCGGGAACCGCGCTGCCGGTCGAGGGAATCGTTGCCGCGGGAGACCCGCCGGGAGCGGAGCTCAGGTCCGGGGCGGCCATGCGGATCATGACCGGAGCCCCGGCGCCGGCCGGGGCGGACCGGGTGATCCCGATCGAACAGACCGAGTTCGATGCCGCCGACGAAACGGGGACCACGGGAGCCGTCCGCATCGTGGAACCGGTGCCGGCGGACAGCCACATCCGGCGGCAGGCCGAAGTCACCGCGGCCGGCGGGCCCCTGCTGGCGGCGGGAGAGCTGCTGACGCCGGGCGGAGCCGGCGTGCTGGCGACACACGGCATCCCGGAGGCGCCGGTGTTCCGCCGGCCCACCGTCGCCACGCTCTCGACCGGCGACGAGATCGTGCCGGCCGAGGCGGAACCGGGACCGGGCCAGCTTCGGGACTCGCACCGGGACTTCCTGGCAGCCGCCCTCTCGCAACTGGGCATCGGCGCCCGCTCGCTCGGCATCGCGCGGGATGACCCCGCCGAGCTCCAGGCAAAGGTCGAACGCGGCCTGGAGTCCGACGTGCTCCTGATCTCCGGCGGCGTCTCGATGGGCGAGTTCGACTTCGTCGAGCAGGTTCTCGGCGACACGGGTCTCGGCTGCCGCTTCCTGTTCGACGCGGTCGCGATCCAGCCGGGAAAGCCCCTGGTGGCCGCCCGGCACGACCGGGGATGGGTGTTCGGCCTGCCCGGCAATCCAGCCTCGGCCATGGTCACCTACTGGCTGTTCGTGCGCCCCCTGTTGCCGACGACAGCTACTGGCAGGGCGCCCTTCGAGCCCGTCTCGACGGCGACCTCCCGGGCGCCAAGTGGCGCGACCGCTTCCTGCCCTGCCGCCTCCGAACCGAGTCCGGGAGGGTGCTCGCGGACCCACGGCCGCCCCTCGGCTCCCACGACCTGGTCGCCTACGGCGCCGGCGCCGGACTCGTGCGAGTGCCGAAGCACAGCGCTCCGGCTGGCCCGGGCGAGCCCTGCGAAGTCCTGCCGCTGTAACGTCCGCCCTGCTGCTACACTCACGCGCCGCCGACCCCGGAGGGGCCGTAGCTCAGTTGGGAGAGCGCTTGAATGGCATTCAAGAGGTCGTGGGTTCGACTCCCATCGGCTCCACCATTCCGGTCGGTCGCAACACTCACTCCGGGCGGGCGCTGTCGAGCATCGCCAGGAATGCCTGGCGCTGCTCTCGCATCGTGGATGCGGGTCCGACGGCGCGAAGGAACCAGGGGCCACCGGGCGCTTCGATGACCGCGCCGTAGAGCGCGAAGTCCGGCTGGTCCGTGGTCGGGAAGCTGCCGATCGTACTCGCCTTGACCATGCCCTCGAGTTCGATCCAGATGCGGCGGACGCCGTCGCTCTCGCGGCTCTGCGGGATCGGTTCGGGAGCGCCGGGATCAAGGACGACCTGGCTCTTCCACCGTTCGATGTTCGCCGCCGCGCCCCCGCCGCCGCCGGGCCCGAAGAAGTACATCGAGATCTCGGCCACACCCCCCGAACCGGGGATTTCGGCCTCGAGCATGCGCATCCTCGACCGGGGTTCGAGCCGGTTCCACGCCGCCGGCAGCGCGACCGACACGCCGTTCGCCGTGACCGGCGCCGACAGTTCGACGGGCTCGGCTGCTTCCTCGGCGCCCGCGTTGCCCTGGGCCGGCGCATCCGGGCCACAGGCCAGGAGCAGGAGCGCCAGGCCGAGCGCCGGCACGCGGGGCAGCGGGGTAGCGGTCGGCGTCGTCATCGTTGGCTCCTCATGCGGTCATGACTCAGGCGAAACAGCCGGTGGGCTGAGGATATGCTGCCCGGCGGAAGCGCTCGGGGGCTGGTGCCTCCTGCGGTCTTCAAAACCGTTGTCCGGGGCGTGATGCGTCACGGGGGTGGGTTCGATTCCCATGCGCTTCCGCCACCGGCGCGACCGGGTCTTCACAAGTCGCTGGTCGGGGGCGTGATGCGTCTCCGGGGTGGGTTCGATTCCCATGCGCTTCCGCCACCAAGCGCAAGCGGAGCCGCTACGAGGCCGCGGCGGTCTTCGAGCTGTCGCTCTTCCCGGAAGAACTGGACGCTCCCGCCTTCTTGCCCGAGTCCGCGGACGACTCCTTCGCCGCGGACTTGCCGTTGCTTTCCGAGCCGTTGCCATTCGCCGCGGCGCGATCGGACCCGCCTCCCCCGGCCGGACTCTTGTCCTTGCGGGCGTAGTCGTTCACGTACCAGCCGCTGCCCTTGAACTGGAACGCGGGCGCGGAGAGCAGCTTCTTCAGGCTGCTCCGGCCGCACTCCGGACACTCCTCAAGCGGCGGCGCGGCGAACGCCTGGATCACCTCCAGCGTGGCCTCGCAATCCGTGCATCGATACTCGTAGAGAGGCATGACGGCGACGGATGATACACCGGCCCCGCCAGGAGCCGTTAGAACTGGTACGCCAAACCCACGCTGGCGTTGGCGTACGTGCTGGCGGCATCGATGTCCGCGTAGTGGCCCGACAGTTCGATGACGACCGAGAGCCGCTTGTTGATCGGGAAATCGCCGGACACGCCGAGCGTCAGACCGGGGCCCTCCTCCGAGTCCACGCCGTTGCCGAGCTGGTAGAGACCGAGGCCGAAGAACACCCCCGACTCGTAGTAGAGCTCCTGGAAGCGGTACTCACCGGCGATCGTCGCGTAGCGGAATGTCGGGCTCTCCAGAGTGCCGACCTGATCCCCGCTGAGGTCGATGCTCCCGAAACGAACTCCGACCGCGGTGCGCGGCTGCGTACGCCATGAGAACGCCGCCTGCACGCCGCTGCTGTCGGTTCCCTCACTGAGACTGCCGCCGATCGACGGGCTTAGCGTGACCATGTAGCTGTAGCGCTCCTGGGCCGCGGCCGAGCCCGCACCGGCGAGCAGGAGGAGGAGCGCCGCCAGCAACAGGACAACGGGACGGCAGGCAGGCCGCGGCGCCCGCGGTCGCCCGCACCCGGGGCGGGAATGAGGTTCCGATGCGGTCAAGTGAATCTCCTTTCGGCGCGGCCGGCACTCTAGCAACCAGTGCTCCAATGGCTTAGGCGGAATGACTCAGGCGGAATGCCTCGGGCGGAATCCGTCCTGGTCAACAGACATGACCGGGAACGAACCACCCACCCGAAGACTGCCTACTTCGTTCTACGGATCTCGACGGCGAAACGTCCGTATCCGATTTCGGTCCGTGGCCGTCCGCCTCGGCCGGACCCTCCGGAAATGCGCACGGCCCCTCCGGAAATGCGCGAGGAGGAGCGCCGCCCTGGCCCTCGACCTCATCCTGCCCCGCGTTTGCCTCGCCTGCTCCGCTCCGGCCCAACGGGAGCTCAGTCTGTGCCTCGATTGCCGCCGCCTGCTCGAGCCGCCCCGGCACGCCCTCGCGGCCGGCGACCGGCTCGAGGGCTGCGATGCCTTCTTCTGGCTCTGGGCCTACCGGCCGCCGCTCGACCAAGTGATCCTGGGACTCAAGCACCGCCGCCTCGAGTACCTCGGACGCCACATCGCTGCCGAAGCCGTGAATGCCCTGGGAATGGAATTGGGTCGCGCCGAGTTGATCGTGCCGATGCCCATGCACTGGCGCCGCCGCCTCGTCCGCGGCCGAAACCACGCCGAGTCGATCGCCCGTCCGCTGGCGGCGAAGCTCGGACGCCCACGGCGCGCCGCGCTGCGCCGCCGGACCCTGGGCAGACCCCAGGTCGGTCGCAGCCGGCGCCAGCGGCTCGCCAACCCGACCGTCATGTTCCACTGCTCCCGGCCGGCCCAGGTCCGGGATCGCGTCGTGCTCCTGGTCGACGATGTCGTGACGACGGGCGCCACGGCCACTCGCGCCGCGCGTTGCCTGCGAGCCGCCGGGGCGGCCGAGGTCATCGTTTTCACACCCGCGCGAACGCTGGGCTGACCGCCCAACTCTTCCGCTATAGTGGTCCGCTGACATGAATTGCCGGAACCATCCCGGCGACTCCCGGTCGACCGACGCGCTGCCGCGCCTGCTCTCGGCGGGAGTCCTCGCGCCTGTCGCCGCGGTCGCCCTGTTCGCCGCCGCGCCCGTCCGGGCGGGCCTCGACGTGCCCAGCCTCGGCGATCCGACCGCCGGCCGTCTGGTTGGCCGCGTCCACGCCGGCAAGGCGCCGCTGCCCGAGGCCCAGGTCTACGTCTACGACGTCGCGGACAGCAGCAAGCTTCTCGCGACGACGGATCGCTTCGGGCGCTACGCCTTCCAGCCCCTGCCCGCCGGCATCTACCGGGTGATCGCCCACCGGCCGGGCTACGTCCCCGCGGTGGCGGAACTCACGCGCACGACGGGCGAATCGGTCCAGTCGCTCGACTTCGAGCTGGGAACCCGGGCGCGTCGCTCCGGCAACGACGGCAAGGACGACGACGAGGACTTCTGGTCGATCCGCGCCCGCATCCCCAGCGATGTCCTGCGCCAGATCCAGATCGCCGAGGCGATCGCCGACGATTCCGACTGGGCCCTCGAGACGGCGATCCAGCGGGAGCGATTCGAAGCCGAACTGAGGACTCTCTCCGGCATCGAGGAGGCCGGCGAGGCCGGCGCCCTGGTGCTGGGCAGCCAGCTCGATCTCCGCAGCCGGTTCGGCGAAACGCAGCTCGCCCTCCGCTCCGACCTGCGCGAGTTCAAGCGTCAGGCCTTCATGGCCGACACCGCGCAGCAACCGGTCGGCGACAGCCAGGCCTTCGCGCTCGACGTGAACCACCGGGGTTCGAACATCCAGTTCACCTCGCAACGCCACCGCTTCCAGGGTCCGCAGGCCGGAGCCTGGGACGACCTGGACTCCATGGCCGCCGGACTGGAGAGCTACGGCGTTCGCGTGGAACAGGCCGGCGGCGGCGGAGCCTCCCACTTCGAGGCCCGCTACACCGCCGACAACAACTTCCACCACGGCTTCGGCGACCTCTACGCCGGCCCCAGCGGGGTCCACAGCCGGGCGCTGGCCGCGATCGATTCCCCCATGTCGTCGACCACCCTCGAGTTCCGCGGCGCCTACGAGCGGCAGCTCACCGCCAGCACGTCCCTCGAGACCGGCATCAGCTACCGCGAGCGTCAGGCCTACGGCGACGGCCGGCTGTCCAGTTGGGGCGAGGATCCCCACCAGCGTTTCGACGTCTTCGGCCAGGGAGACTGGGAGATCCAGCCCACCGTCATCCTCGAATACGGCATGTTCAGCACCCTGAGCGACGGCAGCCTCTCGTTCACGCCCCAGGCCGGCTTCGTGGTCGAACTCGGTCCACACTGGCTGGCCAGCGTCGCGGCGAGCCAGCGGGTCGACTCCGAACAGTTCCTGTTCCGCGACTTCCTGCCCGTGCAGTACCAGGACGACGACACCTGCAGCACGACCTACGAGCACTGCTACCGCGTCAAGCTCAGCCGCCGGCTCGGCGCATCGGGCCAGGACCACGGCTTCGAGTTCGGCGTCAACCGGCGGCAGTTCGCCGACAACGTCCGGCTGTACTTCAGCCGCGACATCTTCGACCGGTTGGAAAGCCTGCTGCTGGTTGACGGCGACCAGGTCGAGGAAGTCCAGTTCGGCCTCCAGCAGCGCCTGGGCGAGAAGATCCTGACCCGCGTCAGCACCTCGGCCGCCGTCGGCGGCGGCGGTCTGCTCCGGGCCAAGGACGGCGGCAGTCTCCGCAACGATGTCCGCTACCTGGTCGCGAGCGCGGACACACGGTTCGAGCGCAGCTCGACCGGCGTCCTGGTGGCCTACCGCTGGGTCGAACAGGAACTCTCGCCCGTCACCCACGACGTCGCCGACTTCCGGCCCGCCGGCCTGGACACCGTGCTCGCCATGGAACGCATCCAGCTCGTGCTGACCCAGGACCTGCCCTGGGTCACGGGCCTGCAGAACTGGGCCCTGCAACTCGAAATGCAGCTCAGCCGCGGACACGTCCCGATCGAGTCGAGCAACGACCCCGACCAGCTCCGCCGCCGCGTCGTCGCCGGCATCGCGGTCCGCTTCTAGGCGGAATCACTGGGTGCGCCGGCCTTCTGGCCGGCATCCAAGGGGCCGTGCCGTCCGTGCGTGCGGTTCAACAAACCGTGCCACGACCAACGGATTGAACTCGCGCTAGACCCCCAGGAGGGCAATGTGCCCTAGAATCAAGGGACAACGGCGGTTCCTCGATGGCACAGCACGTGCTTGGGACATACTGAATCGGCCCTCCTGACGGTAGCCCCGGGCCGCGCCTGAGACGAAGACGCCACACCCCAAACGAGCAGGATCCCCAGTGATGCGCATCGAGTCCCGACCGGCCCGGCTCGGCCTCAC
>JAGWAG010000005.1:0-42198 GCA_021296535.1 Acidobacteriota bacterium
CCGAGACCTACACGCGCCCGTGGAAGGTGAGCTTTCCGCTCTATCGACGCATCGAGGAGAACATGCAGCTCCTCGACTTCAAGTGCGTGGTGTTCGCGGAAGAGCTGATGTACGGCCACTTGAGCAAGGGAGTCTGGAAGGGCGGAGAACCCGAATGACCCGAAAGGAGGTCAACATGGTGCCCATCAAGGCCCTTCTGGCCGCAACCGCTTTCGTCTTCGTGGGCGCCGTGCCGGCGATGGCGCACCACGCCTTCGCGGCCGAGTTCGATGCCGACAGCCCGGTCAAGCTCACCGGGAAGGTGACCCGGATGGAGTGGATCAATCCGCATGCGTGGATCCACATGGCGGTGGCGAAAGACGACGGCTCGACAGAGATCTGGATGGTCGAGAGCGGCAGCCCGCCCAGCCTGTTTCGTCGGGGCTTTACCAAGGAGTCGCCGAGGGTTTCCAGGCCAAGGACCGCTCGAACAAGTGCGCGGGACGCACCGTGACCTACATAAACGGGGAGAGACTGTTCCTGGGCTCGTCCGGCACCGGGGCGCCGAGAGACTCAGCCGATCCGTCGGAGCCACCGAACCGGTGAGGGCTGCCTGCGCGGTACTGACGGCACTGGCGGCCACATTGTCGGTCCCCGCCGCCTTCGCAGAATCCGGCGCCCCCGACGTCGAGTGGCCGCACCATGGCCGCGACCACGCCTTCAGCCGCTATTCGCCGATCGAGGACATCAACGGGGAGAACTTCTCCCGGCTCGAGGTGGCCTGGCGCTGGAAGTCGGCCGACCACCGCGTGAGGGAGGAGCCGGGCGCCTTCTCCGGCTCGGCGCTCATGGTCGGTGGCCGGGTCTACATGATGACCAAGCTGTGGCAACTCGCGGCGCTCGACGCCGCCACCGGCGAAGAGATCTGGGTGTACGACTCCGGAGCGTACGACGCGCCAAGAGCCGCGTACTCGGGTCCGCGGGGGATCGAGTACTGGACCGACGGCGAGGAGGAGCGCATCCTGTTCGCCACCTCGGGCAAGCTGCTGATCTCGATCGACCTCGCGACCGGGCAACCCGATCCCGACTTCGGGGAGGAGGGCTTCATCCACATGTCGCTCGACGACCTCGGCCGCCCCGGGATCCGGCTGCGCGACATCAGCGCCGGCTCACCGGGGATCGTGGTCGGTGACACCTACATCATCGGCTCGCGGATCTTCGACGTGCCGTCGAAGAAGACAGGCATCCCGCCTGGCCATGTGCGCGCCTACGACGTGCGCACCGGCGAGCAGAAGTGGCGCTTCCACACGATCCCGCAGGAAGGCGACGACTTCACCGAGACCTGGGAGAACGACTCCTGGAAGTGGATGGGCAACACGAACGTGTGGGCGCCGCTCGCCGCCGACGAGGAGCTCGGCTACGTCTACTTCGCCACGTCGACACCGTCGAGCGACTATTACGGCGGCGACCGCCACGGCGACAATGTGTACGGCGAGAGCCTGGTGTGCGTCGACGCGGAGACCGGCGAGCGCATCTGGCATTTCCAGACCGTGCATCACGGCATCTGGGACTACGACAATGCCTCGGCCCCGAACCTGGTCGACGTGGTCGTCGAAGGCCGGCTGCGCAAGGCCGTGGCCATGGCGGCGAAGACCGCCTTCCTCTACGTCTTCGATCGGGTCACCGGCGAGCCTCTGTGGCCGATCGAGGAGCGGCCGGTTCCCCCCTCGACCGTGCCCGGCGAGAAGCTCTCCCCGACCCAGCCGTTTCCGACCAAGCCGCCGGCGTTCGATCTCCAGGGCCTGACCGTCGACGATCTGGTGGACTTCACGCCGGAGCTGCGCCAGGAGGCGCTCGAGGTCCTCGAGTCGTTCGTCTCCGGACCGATCTTCACGCCCTCCATCGTCGTCGGCGAGGGAGGCAAGCTCGGCACGATCGTTTCGCCCGGCGCCGGCGGCGGAGCGAATCACCCCGGCGCCTCGTTCGATCCCCTGACCGGGATCGTCTACGTCCAGTCGACGACCCAGATCGGCGCCTGGGGGCTGGCGAAGCCGGATCCCGCGCGCAGTGAGTTCCGCTACGTGAAGAAGTCGGCGGGAGGGGCGGGAGGGCTCAAGATCCCGCAGGGGCTGCCCCTGACAAAGCCTCCCTACCGGCGCATCACGGCGATCGATCTGAAGACCGGCGAGCACGCCTGGCAGGCGCCGCTGGGAGAAGGCCCGACCGATCACCCCGCGCTCCGTCACCTCGACCTCGGGCCACTGGGCAGCCGTCCGTCGAGCGGCACCCGCGAAGGCGGGCTTCTGGTCACCCGGACCCTCCTCATCACCCACTCGCCCAAACGGGAGAGCTGGGACGCGCCGACGGCGACCGCCAGCTACCTCACCGCCTACGACAAGGCCACCGGCAAGGTGCTGGCGCAGGTGGAGACCGACACCGCGCTGCACGGCGTGCCGATTACGTACCGCCATCAGGGCCGCCAGTACATCGTCGTCCCGGCAGGCGGCAAGCCGGGCGGCAGGGCCGTGGGCAGAGACGCGAGCATCCAGGCGGCGACGGCCGAGCTGTTGGCTTTCGCCCTGCCGCGGGAGGACTGACGACCGACCTCGGCAGGATGAGGAGGTCCACGAAGATGATCAGAAGGGTCTCACGTACCGCCCTCCACCGGCCGGGCGCGCTGATCCTCGGCCTCGCAGTCTGTGGCTGCGCCGCTCCCTCGGGCGAGGAGGCCGGGCCAACGTCGATTCCGCCGCGGCCGAACATCATCCTCATGATGAGCGACGATCAGGGCTGGGGCGACGTCGAGTACCCCCAGCAACTCGCTCCCGGCGACGTCTTTCCGGGCCACAGCGAGGTCAAGACGCCCAACCTGCGCGAGATGGCGGCGGCCGGACTCCAGTTCCACCGCATGTACTCGCACGGTTCGAACTGCAGTCCGACCCGGTCGTCGTTCGTCACCGGCCGTTCTCCACGCCGCAACCACATCGACAGGGCGTACAACGACGGTCTGCGCAACCTGGAGCTGACGATCACCGAACTGGCCCAGACCCAGGGCTACATGACCGGACACTTCGGCAAGTGGCACCTCGGCAACCTGAACAAGACACCCGAACCCGACGCGGACGATCTTGCGCGATGCGGCGGCCGCTGCTTCGGCCGGAGCGGCGGCGACTTCTACTCGGCGCCGTGGCATCACGGCTACGAGCGCACCTGGGCGTCCCCTCAGGCGCTGCCCACGTTCGAGCCGATGCGCATCGACCCCGCCGGGCCGTTGCCCAGCGAAGGCAACCACATCGGCGCGCACTACTGGACCGGCCACGAACAGCACATCGACATCGACTCCCCCACTCTCGCCGGCGACGCCTCCGCGATCATCGTCAGGGAGACGATGCGTTTCATCGACGATGCGGTCGCCGCCGAGCGGCCCTTCTTCGCCGTCGTCTGGTTCCATCCGCCGCACAGCCCCCACCGCCTCGACCAGGCGACCCTCGACGAGTTCTACTCGGCTGAGGAGCTGAGCCAGATGAACGACTACGAGAAGGCCTACTACTCCGGCATCACGGCGATGGACAAGGAGATCGGTCGCCTGCGCGCGCACCTGCGCACGCTCGGCATCCAGGACGACACGCTCGTGACCTTCACCTCCGACAACGGGCTTTCGCAATCGGTGAGGCTCGACGATCGGGAGGAAGCGAAGGGCGGCCTGCGCGGATTCAAGGGCTCCATCTGGGAGGGCGGGGTCCGGGTACCGGGTATCGCCGAGTGGCCGGGACAGATCGCTCCAGGAGAGACCTCCACTCCGATGATCACGAGCGACTATCTGCCGACGCTCCTGGACATCTGGGAACTCGACCTGCCCGACTCGCGGCCGCTCGACGGCGAGTCGATGAGCGAGGTTCTCTTCGGCGATCGCTCGGCGCCGCGCCTGGGACGCCTCCGGTTCGACGACTGTGCCGACCCCGTTCCGGAACGCGCCGTCGGCGAGCCCGAGGACTGCGACAGCGCCGGCCGGAACCGCGGGGGCCGGGGGTTGATGACGGTGGGCGGCGGACGCTCCATCCTCGACGACCGCTACAAGCTGATCTCCCTGACCAGCGGCCGGGAATGGGAACTCTACGACCTGCTCGAAGACCCGCGCGAACAGACCCCGGTGGCCACCAGCGCCGACGTCGACTCGAAGTCGCCGGAGGTCCAGGCGATCTTCACCTCGCTCCTCGACGAGATCACCACCTGGTACGAGGTCGAGACGGCGGCCAGCCGCGAGGGCGCGGACTACGACACGCGCATCGCCGCCGCCGACGACGTCGACCTGCTCGGCGACGTCGGCGACGAGACCGTTCCCGACGACCTGTCGGCCGCTCGCCGGACTTCCGTCGACCGTCCCGAGCTGGTCGTCGAACGGCAGTTCGCCACCCTCGGCGAGGACCTCGCAGTCGACAGCGACGGCGCCCCCGCCTCCTACGACGCCGGCAACCTGCCGCCCGGAGCGGCCGTACCCGCGGGCACGGTCGTCCACAGCTATCTGCTGCACTTCGCCCCGACCGCAGCGGCCGACCTCAGCGGCGTTGAGATCACTTTCGACGACCCCATCCTCGGCGTCGCCGCCAGCTCCACGAGCCTCGCCGCCAGCGACTCCCTCGCCTTCGCCAACCCCGAGTTCGGCGCCTCGGCCGATCGCGGCGCCCTGGTCGGCGAGTCCGACTCCGACGCCTGGGAGATCCTCGCCGGCGGGACCACGATCGTCGTTGACGTGGACGCCGCCGCCGAAGGCGTGGATCAACTGCGGATCCTCACCGAAGCGGCCTTGCAGCGAGCACAGTGAACGTTCGCCGGTACTCTCCGGTCTGGCCCGCTCGTCTTGCTCTGGCGCTGCTGGCAGCCGCCGCGATGGCCGCCCCGGCCTTCGCCCAGTCAGGTGCCGAAAACGCCGAGTGGCGCCACCATGGACGCGACCACGCCTTCACCCGCTACTCGCCCCTCGACCAGATCGATGCCGCGAACTTCGACCAGCTCGAGGTCGCCTGGCGCTGGAAGTCGGTCGACCACGAGCTGAGGGAGGAACCCGGCACTTTCCGGGGATCGGCGCTCAACATCGGCGGCCGCGTCTACATGGCGACCAGCCTTTGGCAGGTCGCAGCCCTCGACGCCGCGACCGGTGAGGAGCTCTGGGTCTACGACCCGAAGAGCTACGAGTTCCCTCGAGCGTACGGCGCCACTCCTCGAGGCCTCGAGTACTGGACCGACGGCGAGGCGGAGCGCATCATCTTCATCACGAGCGGCAAGCAACTGATCTCGCTCGATCTCGCAACGGGACGTCCCGACCCCGCCTTCGGAGAAGACGGCATCGTCGACCTGTCAGATGACCGGCTGGGCCGCGAGGAGGTCTTCCAGCGGGACATCAGCGCCGGCTCGCCCGGAATCGTGATTAGAGACACATTCGTCGTGGGCTCGCGAATCGCCGACGCACCGGCGACGAAGCAGGGTCTTCCGCCGGGCCACGTGCGGGCCTACGACGTCCGCACCGGCGAGCCGAAGTGGCGCTTCCACACCATCCCGCAGGAGGGCGAGGAGTTCACCGAGACGTGGCATAACGACTCCTGGAAGTGGGTCGGCGGCGCCAACGTCTGGGGAGCGATGGCCGGCGACGAGGAGCTCGGCTACGTCTACATCCCCACCACGACGCCGACGGGCAACCTCTGGGGCGGCCACCGGCCCGGCAACAACGTCTACGCCGAGAGCCTGCTCTGCCTGGACGCCGAAACCGGCGAGCGCGTCTGGCACTTCCAGACCGTTCATCACGGCATCTGGGACTGGGACATCGCCTCCGCGCCCGTGCTCGCCGATGTCGTGATCGACGGCCGGTTGCGGAAGATCGTCGCCCAGGTGTCCAAGACGGCCTTCGCCTACGTCTTCGACCGGGTCACGGGCGAGCCCATCTGGCCGATCGAAGAACGCCCGGTGCCGCAGACCACGGTACCCGGGGAGTGGACGGCGCCGACCCAGCCCTTTCCGACCAGACCGGCGGCCTTCGATCTCCAGGGCGTGACGATCGACGATCTGATCGATTTCACGCCCGAGCTGCGAAAGGAGGCACTCGAGATCGCCGGGGAGTTCCTCCTGGGACCGATGTTCACGCCTCCGATCGTCTCGGGTGAGGGAGGCAAGCAGGCGACGCTCGCCGTGCCGGGGATGGCGGGTGGAGCGAATCATCCCGGCGCCTCGCTCGATCCCTTGACCGGCATCCTCTACGTCCAGTCGCGAACGCAGCCGACCGGCGTCGCGGTCGCGCCCCCGGACCCGGCGCGCAGCGAGTGGAGATGGGTAAGCCGCGGCGGTCGTGTCGGAAGTCCCCAGGGACTGCCGCTCCTCAAGCCTCCGTATCAGCGCATCACGGCCATCGATCTGCGCACCGGCGAGCACGCCTGGATGGCGCCGTTCGGCGAGGGACCGACCGACCACCCCGCCATCAGGCATCTGGAACTCGGCCCTCTCGGCAGCCGCCCCTCGAGCGGCAACCGCGAGGGCGGGCTTCTCATCACCAGGACGCTGCTGATCACCTACGTACCGAACTGGCCGAGCTGGGACGCCCGCGCCGCCAGGGGCAGCTACCTGCAGGCCTACGACAAGGCGACCGGGAAGCTCCTGGCGGAGGTGGAGACCGAGGCCACCCTGCACGGAGTACCGATGACCTACCTGCACCAGGGGCGCCAGTACATCGTCGTGCCCGCCGGCGGCAAGGTGGTTTCGAGAACCGCACGCAGCGGCCCGGAGACGGCTCAGCTCGTGGCCTTCGCCCTGCCGGCCGCGCCGTGACCTCGACATGAGTGGCAGACCCGAATCGCTGCGATGGGCGATGCTCTCCCTGGGCATGGCGGCCTGCGGCTGCGCGGCACCGGCACCCGACGGAGCCGCGACGCCTGTCTCGTCTCCGTCGCGGCCCAACGTCATTCTCATGATGAGCGACGATCAGGGCTGGGGCGCCGTCGAGTACCCACAGCAACTCGCACCCGGACACGTCTTTCCGGGCCATCCCGAGCTCAGGACGCCCAACCTGCGAGCGATGGCCGAAGAAGGGCTCCAGTTCCATCGCATGTACTCGGGCAGCTCGGTCTGCAGCCCCACGCGGGCCTCCTTCGTCACCGGCCGGGCGCCGCGCCGCAACAGCGTGGACTGGGCGTACAACGACGCTCTCCGCAACCTCGAGCTGACGCTGGCCGAACTCGCCGCGACCCAGGGCTACACGACCGGACACTTCGGCAAGTGGCACCTTGGCGATCTCACCAGGACGCTGCAGGACAGGAACGGCGGCGAGTTCTATTCGCCGCCCTGGAGCCACGGCTACGACCGCGTGTGGGCGAGCGAGCAGGCATTGCCCACCTTCGAGCCGATGAAGGAGGATCCCCTCGGACCGCTGCCCGGCGAGGGCAACTTCCACGGCGGCCGCTACTACACCGGCCCCGGAGAGCACGTCGACCCCGACTCGCCGGCGCTGCGCGGCGACGCCTCGGCGATCATCATCCGCGAGACGCTGCGGTTCATCGACGACGCGGTCGCGGCGACACGTCCCTTCCTCGCCGTCGTCTGGCTCCATGCGCCCCATGGCCCGCACCGTCTCAACCAGGCGGCGCTCGATGAGTTCTACACGCCGGAGGAGCAGGCGCAGTGGAGCGAGTACGAGGCCCGCTACTACTCCAGCATCGTGGCGATGGACACGGAGATCGGCCGCCTGCGGAGGCACCTTCGCGACCTCGGCATCGAAGGCGAAACGCTCCTGGCCTTCACGTCCGACAACGGCCAATCGGGCTCGGTGAGGATGGAGTTCGAGAGCGAGGGCAAGGGTGGCCTGCGAGGTTCCAAGAGCAACCTCTGGGAGGGCGGAGTCCGGGTGCCGGGAATCGTCGAGTGGCCGGGGCGGATCGCCCCCGGCGAAACCTCGACACCGATGACGACCAGCGACTACCTGCCGACTCTCCTGGACATCTGGGGAATCGGGATGCCGGACGCGCGTCCGCTCGACGGCGAGTCGATGACCGAGGTCCTCTTCGGCGATCGTTCGGCGCCGCGCAGGGGACCCATCCGGTGGGAGGACTGTGGCGACGCGACTGCCGACCGAGGCGACGACGAAGACACCGACTGCGACAGCCGGCGTACCCGGATGCTGCAGAGGGTCGGCGGCGAGCGGTCGATCATCGACGACCGATACAAGCTGATCTCCGAAACCAGCGGCAGGGAGTGGGAGCTCTACGACCTGATCGAGGACCCGCGCGAAGAGACGCCGGTCGCCACCAGCGCCGACATCGGCTCGAAGCCGCCGGAGATCCAGAGCACCTTCCAGTCGTTGCGGGACGACCTCACCAACTGGTTCGAAGTCGAAGCGGCCCGAAGCCGCGAAGGGGCCGACTACGACACCCGCATCGCCTCGGCGGACGGCGTCGACATTCTCGGAAACGTCGGCGACGAGACCGTTCCCGACGATCTGTCGGCCGCTCGCCGGACCGCCGTCGATCGTCCGGAGCTGATCGTCGAGCGGCAGTTCGCCACACTCGACGAGGACCTGCCCCTCGAGTCCGACGGCAACCCCGCCTCCTACGACGGCGGTAACCTGCCGCACGGAGCGACCGTACCCGCGGGCACGGTCGTCCACAGCTTCCTCCTCCACTTCGCCCCTGCCGCGACCGACGGGATCACCAGCGTCGAGATCGAGTTCGACGATCCGATCCGCGGCGTTGTCGCCAGCTCGGCAGGCCTCGCCGCCACTGACTTTCTCGCCTTCGCGGATCCCGAGTTCGCCGCCTCGGCCGATCGCGGCACCGTCGTAGGCGAGTCCGACACGGACGGTTGGGAGATCCTTGCCGATGGGAGCACGATCGTCATCGACGTGGACGCCGGCCCCGAAGGCCTGGATCAGTTGCGGATCCTCACGAAGGCGGCGCTGCAGCGCGTCGAACTCGAGGGATGAAGAGGAGGGCTGCTCAGTGACTGTGAGAGAAGAGACGATGCGGCGACTCACCCCGGTGATTCCCGGGTCGGCCAGCGCGGCGGTCGTGCTTGCGACGGCCATCGTCGCCACGGCCGCATCGGCCGTGGCTGCCGCGGAGAGCAACATTCCACGAATGCCAGGCGGCGAGCCGGATCTCTCCGGCACCTACACCATCAACACGCTGACGCCCTACGCGCGCCATCCGAAGTACGGCAACGACCCCTACATGAGCGCCGAGGAGGCCCGGAGAATCGAGGAGGCAATGGCCGCGAGGGTCACCCAACAAGGCGTCCCCGGCGACCCGGATCGTTCTCCCCCGCCGGCCGGCGGCTACAGCAGCGGCCGCGTCACCGGTGGCAATGCCCTCGCGCTTCTCGACATGGGCACGATCGTCTTTGCCGTCGACGGCAGGCACCGGAACTCGGTCCTCACCGACCCGCCGAACGGCCGCATGCCGGCGGTCACCGAGGCCGGAAGGAAGCGGCGACCAGCCTTCACGACGGCCGATCGGATGGGCCCGCCGAATCCCGACGGCGCCTGGTGGCTGCGGGCGGACGAAGTCGCCGGCGTGCGCGGCCGGCTCATCCCGGCGACGAATGGAGAACACCGGATCTTCGACGACCCGGAGTTGATCGGCCTCTGGGAGCGCTGCATCTACTCCGACCCGGCGACCATCCCCACCCTGCGAAGGGGTTACGGCGCCTACTACCGCATCACCCAGACCGCGACCCATGTCGTCATCCTGGCGGAACTGATGCACGAGGCGCGCATCGTCCGCCTCGACTCGGAGCACCCACCCGAAGAGGTGCTCTCCTACGCCGGCGACTCGATCGGCCGGTGGGACGGAGACACGCTGGTCGTCGACACGACGAACTTCCGCCGCCAGGGCGTGGCAAGGGACGCGAGCGAACGACGCAAGAACGTCGGAGCTCATTCGGGCGTGCTGCACGAGGGCCTCCACATCGTCGAGCGCTTCACGCCTCAAGAGGACGGCAGCCTGTTCTACGAGTTCAGCGTCGACGATCCCGACTACGAGGCGACCTGGGGCGGTTCGTTCCCGTGGCTGCACACCGACCAGCGCATCTACGAGTACGCGTGCCACGAAGGCAACTACTCGATGGGAATGACGATGCGCGGGGCGCGGCAGTTGGAGAAGGAGTGGGCTGAAAGGCGGTAGGAGCTTGCGGCGCGCAATTGTCGCCGCTTCGCGGCGCGTCCTTCTCAGAAGCCGGCGGGGACGCCGGCGCACCCAGTTCTCCGGCCCAGGCTCCTACCAGCTCAGTTCGCCGGTGCTCTGGCCGAACGAAGCGGTCTCCAGCTCCATGTGGTTCAGCATCGTGACGTAGAGGTTGGAGAGCGGCGCGTTGTCGTCCTGATCGAACGCGACGTAGCGGCCGTGCTCGAAGCCGCCGCCGGCGAGGAAGATCGGCAGGTTGCGGGTGTCGTGAGAGTTCCCGTTGCCGAGGTTGCTGCCGAAGAGGACCGCGGTTCGGTCGAGCAGCGTGCCGTCTCCCTCGCTGGCTCCCTTGAGCTGTTCGAGGAGGCTGCCGAAGCACTTGACGATCTCCCTCTCGACCTTCCTCAGTTGCGCGATCTTGTCCGGATCCTGACCGTGGTGCGAGAGGTTGTGATGCGTCCCCGAGACACCCGGGATCTTCGGTACTTCCCGCAGCTCCTGGATCATCACGGCGACGACGCGGGTCGAATCGGTCTGCAGGATCAGCGGGATGAGGTCCATCAGCAACTCGACGCGGCCGATGAGATCGCGGCGTTCCTGGACGTCGACCGGGGGCTCGCGGTCCACCTGCGGTTTGGGCCGGTCGAGCCAGGCGCGGGCCTCGGTGATGCCCTTCTCGGCCGCGCGCACAGCTTCGAAGTACGAGTCCAGCCGGCCTCGATCGACGGCACTGGCGCGCCGGTCGAGCGTCTTTCGCTGCGAGCCCAGGCCGTCGAGGATGCTGCGTCCGTCGCCGAGATCGCGCTTCTGCCGCTCGACCTCGTCGGCATTCCCCGCGAGGAACATCCGGGCGAAGAGGTTGGCAGGACTGGTTTCTGAGGGCACCATGACGCCCCGCCTCGTGAAGGACTGGCTCTGCGTGCCCTTGGCGCTTCTCTGAACCGTCGTGTCGGTACCCAGCACGAGTGAGGGAAAGCGAGTCACGTAGCCGAGCTCCCCGGCGGCAAACTGGTCGACGGAAATCGTGTTGCGAAAACCGGCGAGTTCCGGGTGGCGGGCCGCGGTCAACCAGGAGACCTCGCTGCTGTGGGCCTGGCGGCCGTTCTGGTCGCGGTGGGAGAGCCCCGAGAACAGGGTGTAGTCGCGCCGGTGGTCCTGCAGCAGCTCCAGGTACTCGGTCGTTTCGTAGTCCCGGCCCGGTGTGGCCGGAAAAAGCGACGGCGGGTGCAGGCCGAGCGCGTTGCAGACGGTCACCATCCGCCGGGGCGCCGCGATCGCCGCCCGGGCCAGGGCCGGGCTCATCGCTTCGAGGAGGGGCAGCGCCAGAGCGACCCCGGAAGTCCTGAGGAAGGTGCGTCGGTCGAGGGGCTGGTTCATCGTTGCCGCTCCCTGAAGAGTGGGCTTTGAGTCACATTGTGGATGATCGTGCGCACGCCGTAGCCGCCCTCGCGGCTCCGCGCGACAAGCCGGGAGAGTGAGTCGCGGTCGGCGAAGCCGATCTCGGTGCCGGTCGCATAGACGACAAGCTGCGAGATGAAGTGGCGCGCTACCTGGTCCTCTTCGGCGAGCAGGAGTCGCTTGTACTCGGCGATGCCCGAGAACACCTTGCCGTCCGGGGTGACGCCGCCCGCATCCACCGGCGGCCCGTCCTTGTACTCCAGGATCGGGCGACCGTAGAGTGTCCCCGGGGGCGTGTCGCCCTCGCCGCTGGAACGGTAGCGCGTCCGGTAGCCGCCGGTGGGATCGAAGGCCTCCAGCGCGAATCCCGGCGGGTCGATGGCGCGGTGACAGACGTTGCACGTCGGGTCCCGCCGATGCTTGGCGAGAATCTCGCGGATCGTCGTGGCGCCCCGGATGTCCGGCTCGACCGAGCCGGCGTTCGCCGGCGGCGGGTTCGGCGGCCGGCCGAGGAGGTTCGAGAGGACGAAGCTGCCCCGGAAGACCGGCGAGGTCGTCGTGCCGTTGGCGGTGACCTTGAGTACGCTGGCCTGGGTCAGGACGCCGCCGCGCACACTGTCGTCGGGCAGCGACACCTTGCGCATGGTCTGCCCCTCCACCCCGGGTATGCCGTAGTGCTCCGCCAGGCGGCGATTGAGAAAGGTGAAGTCGGAGTCAATCAGGTTCCGGACTCCGAGATCGCTCTTCACGAGTTCGGCGAAGAACAGCCTGGTTTCTTCCTGGAGCGCGTGGTGCAGCAGGTCGTCGTACTCGGGATAGAGCCTCTCGTCGGGACTCGTCAGCTCGATCTCGTAGAGCCGTAGCCACTGGCCGACGAAGTCCGCGACGAAGCGCTGCGCCTTGTCGTCATCGAGCATTCTCTCGACCTGCCCCGCCAGCACCTCAGGCTCCGACAACGTGCCATCTCGCGCAGTCGCGAAGAGCTCCTCGTCCGGCAGGCTCTTCCACAGGAAGTACGAAAGGCGGGTCGCCAGCGCGAAGTCGTCCAGCTCGCCCGGCCGGTCGTCGTGGTAGAGAAACTGTGGCGCGCTCAGCAGGGCGCGCAGGGGAACGCGGACGGCGTCGACGAACTCCCGTCCGGCGGCGATCGCGGGCTTGGCCAGGCTCGCGAACGCCTCGACCTCACCTGCTTCCGCGGGCCGTCGAAACGCCAGCGGCACGAGGTGCGCGACGACATCCACCACGTGCTCGTACGGATCCTTCGTGAGCTTCAGACCGCCGGCCGAATCGAACTCGATGCCGTCGAAGATCCGGCGCGTCGACGGTGGCGGCCACGCATCGAGGAGCGGTCCAACGATTGTGAGTGACCTGACCGCTACGCCCTCGCCCTTGTAGGTGGCGGCCCCATCCACGAGGATCTCGGTGGGGTGGTAGAAGATCGGGTGATAGAGCCGGTTGTTGAGCAGCCGCCGGCCCAGGCCCTTCCCCGCAGCCACGACCTGGGCCGCTGCCGACCAGTCTTCGACGGGGGCGTAGAAGCCCTCGACCTCCGTGTGCCAGTCGAGGTCGGCCACTTCGGGAAAGACGTAGTCGGTCGGGTGGAGGAAGGTCACAACTTCGAAGGCGCCGGACTCCCCGTTCACCAGGTCGAAGGCGCCGAGCAACTTCCTGTCGCCGTTCGGGTTGGCACGAACGAGAAGCAGCGTCACCGGTGTCGATGCCTGGTACGGATAGGCGTCGACCGTCACCTTGTACAGCCCCGGATGCGCGGCCGAGAAGCCGTGGCTGTCGCTCCTCAGTTTTCCGGCCGAGAAGGACCCGCTGGTGTTGTGGTGGTCTTCATCGACAAACATCGCGACGGCGTCGTCGAGCTTCTTGCTGACACTCTGGCGGACCATGCGGTACGAGGACGGGCGATTCGGGTAGTCGATCAGGTACGCCGCGGTCGCCGGACGCCCGCCCAGCCGGATCGCCGCATCGAGCGCACGATCGGCCGCCTCGAGGTAGCTGCGCAGGTGAAGCGCCGAGATCCCCTGCTCGGCCGCCAGCGTGTCGAACCCGGCGGATGCGCTCTCAGCCGGCAGCAGGCGCGCCAGGTTCTCCTCGATCAGGAGCAGATCCTCGACGGTGTACTCGTACTCAAGCCCCGTCAGCCGGCGCGGCGCTGCCTGCTCGGAGGCGCGAGCGGCCAGGTCCGCCGTCTCCAGATCTCTCTCCAGCGCACCGAGCGCCGCGTCGACGACCCGCCTCGGGGGGCGCCTCGTCCCGCGAGGAGGCATCTCGCCCGCCTCGAGACGCTCGAAGACCCGCACCCACTTCCGGAAGGTCCCTCGATCCTCCAGGTCGTAGCCGAGGTTCTCGAGATCGAGCGGCGTCTCGGTCTCCACGTCGTGACAGCGAAAACAGGAAACCTCGAGGAGACGCGCGACGTCGGCCTCGAGCGAACGGGCGAGAGCCGCACCGGGAAGGAGGCAGAGCGCCGCCAGGAGGGCTGAAAGAGCCACTTTCATCATCGACTCTCCGAAGGCAGCCGGTAGGCGACCAGTTCGGGCACCCTGCCGCTGACCGTGAGGGCGACGTACTGCCGTCCGTCGAGCAGGTAGGTCATCGGCGAGCCGAGCCCCCTGCCCGGCAGATCGACTCCTGCCAGCTGCTCACCGGTGGCCTTGTCGTAGGCCACGAGCTGCGGACCGTCGTCGGTCCCACCGCTGTTCAGCGCGTGGATCAGCAACGTCCTGGTCAGCAGCGAACCGGCCCGGCTGTGGTCACCCCCCAGCGGCGGCAGATCGAGATCGCGAAGCAAAGGGTGGTCCTGGTACCGGGCGCCCCGGCCGAGCGGGGTCGTCCACAGATGCTCTCCCCGACTCATGTCGATCGCGACCATCGCCGAGTAGGGGGGCTTCCACAGCGGCAGCCCCCGCGGCATCGCCGGCTGCCGGGTCGGGTTGCCTCCGTCGAGAAACGGGGCGCCCCGAGCGACGGTCTCGAATGGCCCCCAGGGCGTCGATCGGCCGCGCATGATCCCGCTGACGGGATCGGTGCGGTCGGCGAAGTAGCGCAAGTCGGTGTTGGGCCCTCCGTCGCGGAAGCGGAGCACCGAGTGGCCGTTGGTGGACGGGACGTACAGGACGCCGGTTTCGGGATCGACGGCAGCGCCCGACCAGTTGGCGCCGCCCCCCGCCGCCGGTCGGAAGATCGTGCCCCGGAGCGACAGCGGCGTGTAGAGCGGGCCCAGCCTGAAGTCCCCGACGGCCTCGAGCGCCATCTGCCGGATCTCGGGGGTGAAGTCCACCAGGTCCTCGACCCGGGCGCCCTGCACCGCGAACGGCGGCGGCTTCGTCGGGAAGGGCTGGGTGGGAGACATGACCTCCCCTTCAAGGTCCGTGTCGGTCGGCACCGGGCGCTCCTCGATCGGCCACACGGGCTCGCCGGTCACCCGGTCGAAGGTGTAGACGAACCCCTGCTTGGTGACCTGCGCGACCGCCTTCACCCGACGTCCGTCGACGGTGATGTCGAGCAGATTCGGCGCCGTCGGGCTGTCGTAGTCCCAGACCTCGTGATGGATGAGCTGGTAGTGCCACACGCGCTCGCCCGTCTCGACATCGAGACAGACGATGCTGTTGGCGAACAGATTGTCGCCCAGGCGATGGCCGCCGTAGTGGTCCGGGGCAACCGCCGAGGTCGGCACGTAGACGTAGCCGAGTTCCGGGTCGCCGCTCAGATTGGCCCAGGCGTTGCCGTTGCCGGTGTAGCGCCACGATTCGTCTTCCCAGGTGTCGGCGCCGAACTCGTCGGCGCTCTGCGGCACGATGTGGAACTCCCACAGCCGCTCCCCGGTGCGCACGTCGTGGGCGAAGATGAATCCGGGCGGCCCTTCCTTCGCAATGGCGAAGTCCGTGTGGTTCGTTCCGATGACGATCGTGTCGCCGACGATGAGCGGCGCCGCCGACCGCGAGCCGACCGGCAACTGGAAGGGCTGCCCCCGGGGCGAGCGCGGCAGGTCGGCGATGAAGTCGACCCGCCCGTTGTCTCCGAACTCAGCGGCCGGTACGCCGGTCCTGGCGTCGACCGCGATCAGGTAGCCCGCGCCGGTTCCCCAGACGATCCGGGCCTCGCCGTCGCCTTCCCAGTACGCCGCCCCCCGATGGCCTCTGCTGGTCGGAAGCGCGGAGCTTTCATAGGTGCGCGGGTCGTGAACCCAGAGCGTCTCGCCGGTGCCCCCGTCGATCGCCGCAGCCTGCTCGACGCTCGTGGTCAGATAGAGCACACCGTCGACCGCGAGCGGCGTCGACGACATCGCACCGATCCCCGGACGCCGCAGCCAGAGATCGGGGTGCTGCTCCGCTACCCGGTCGAACACGACCTGCGACGGCACGAGCGACGCTCCGCCCTCGCCCGCCACGACAAGGTGCGTGTCCGCCGTCTTCCAGCGCCAGGCAATCTCCAGGTCACCGAAGTTGTCGGCGTTGATCTGATCCAGGGGCGAGTACTTGCTGGCCCAGGTGTCGCCGGCGTACGTGCGCCAGTCGCCGTCGGTCGCGCCCGGCTGCGCCGAGCCGGAGGCGGACGCGAACCCACAGACGAAGACGAGGCGGAGCGCGAGGCGAATTGAAGCCTGCATCGTGGAACCAACGATGTTAGCCCAATTTTCAGCGAGCAAGCCAAATCGGTGATTGACGCGGCGGGATTCTTCCGCTACGCTCGATGCAACATTCCAACTACGTTGGAGCCGCCCCGAGGACGAACGGCTGGCTGCCCGACGCATCGTCGGCAAGATGATGGCGGAGACCAGGGCTGGGCCGGCCTTTGAAGAGGGCTAGACCCTTCCCACCCCCGGGGTCGGACACTCATGGAGGTGGAGCTATGGAGATCGCCGCCGTCAAGCGCAGCATCTGGATCCTCTCCGTCGTCGCCTGCGCGGCCTTGCCGCTGTGGGCCGACGGTCCGGGCACCGGAATCATCGAAGGCCGCGTGCTCGACGCCCAGGGAGACCCACTGCCGGGCGCCAGTGTGCAACTCGTCGGACAGCAGAACACGAAGGACGCGATCAGCGACGCGGCCGGGGAGTTCCGCTTCAGCCTGCTGCTCGATGGCGTCTTTACCGTCAGCGCCGAGCTCGACGGCTTGGGCTCGAGCGACCAGGTCGCAGTCACTCTCGACCCCGGTGAGCGCCGCGCCGTCGACCTCACCCTGCGCGGAGACGAAGCCGAGGAGATCCGCGTCGTCGCGGAAGCGCCCATGATCAACAAGTACGAGCCAGGGGCGACGGCGAGGATCGACGCCGAGACCGCCGAGTTGACGACGTTCATCACTCGTCACCACGTCAACAGCCTGGCGGTGCTGCCGGCCAATTCCGGCTCCAAGCAGCAGGATTGGCTCAACAGCTTCATGGGCGGCCCCCGAGACGGAGGCACGGTGAACATCGACGGCGTCGACGTCAGCCAGGTCACGGGCAACTACGGAGTGTTCAAGTTCAGGATGGCGACCACGCAGGTTGCCGCAACCGAGGTTCATACCCAGGGCCGCGGCGCCGAGTACGGACGCACCCAGACGGCGACGATCAACACGGTGGTCAAGTCGGGCACCAATGTGTTCCATGGCGACTTCCACTACGTCGCTCAGAACCAGGCGTGGGTCGGCGAGTTCCGGGACTACCCCGATCTCAACGGTCCCGACAAGATCATCAACAACTACGAGACCGCTCTCGGCGGCCCGATCTACCGCGATCGTGCCTGGTTCTTCGTTGCCCGCGCCGAACTGTCCGACAACCGGATCCGGGGCGCCAGCACGAACTCCAACCCGGACGTCATCGCGGACCCGGTCTTCGACTGGAGCTACAAGGGGAGTTCGACAGTCGCCAAGGTCAACTTTCAACCCGGCGATGACCACCAGCTCGCCGCGACCTATGTGCGCACTCCGGGCTACCGCGAGGGCGGAGGCAACCGAACGGGAGACCTCTTCAGCCTCAACGGGCGCGAGGAAACGGCCGAGTTGAGCACGGCGTTGTGGAACTGGGCCGCCACCCCGAAGGTCTTCACTGAAATCAAGGTTGGCGACAGTGACGACATTCGCACCGACAACTGCCTCCATGCCAAGGACAGTCTCGCCGGCGGTAACCCGGACACCCCGTCCAGCAACAACTTCCGCTACTACGACCTCGACCGTCTGCTCTTCTACAACGGCTGCACCGTTGGCGGCTTGTCCGGTCGCTTCACAAACGGTCCCCGCCAGCAGATCAACGCCTACGCAACGATCTTCGCGGGCGACAACCATGAGCTCAGGATCGGCGCCGAGCGCCACGTCATGGGCCTCGACACCCGGAACTGGCCCGAGAAGGAATACAGCGGCCGCGGGTTCGGCTACGACCTGCCGGGCGGCTTCGCAACTCCCGAGACCGTCACGGTCTACGCGCCGCCGGCCGGAGGGCTGTTCCAACGCGAGAGCGAGCTGAACACCCTCTTCGTCCAGGACCGCATCGACGTCGGCGACAAGTGGGTCGTTACCGCGGGGCTGCGTCTCGAGGGTCAGTCGATGGACAACAACATCGGCCAACAGGTCAACGACTACGACGAGCTGGCGCCCAGGTTGAGTGTCGTCTACGACGTGAACGGTGACGGCAGCCTGCTGGTCCGTGGTACCGCCGGGCGCTACCTGAACCTCTTCAATATGAGCCTCACCGAGAACTTCGACCAGGGCTCGAACGGCACGAACACCCGCCAGGTCTTCAACTGGAATCCCGTGACCCAGGCCTACGACATCCTTAACAGCAGCATCGTGGCCAGCGCCGGCAGGGAGGCGACGAGTAACCTGGAACCCGAGTACTCCGACGCCTACACCCTCGGTGTTGACTGGCAGTTCAGCCGGAACTGGGTCGCCAAGGCCATGTACACCGTCAGCGAGAACGACAATATCTGGGCTACGACCATCCAGTTCGACGAGGCCGGAAGACGGGTCTTCGCCCTCGCCAACTGGACCCAGTCGGAGGTCGACAGACTGTCCGCCTTGCATGGAGTTCCCTCGCGCCTGGGCCTGACGCGCGAGCACGAAGGCGTCATCCTCGAGCTCAACCGGAACTTCTCGAACAACTGGACGTTTCGCGCCAACCTCTATGTAGGCGATGCGAAGGGCACTGAGGCTGCCGGTAACTACATACAAGCCATCGGCGGCCTTGGGTCCGACGGCAGTAGCGATGTGAACACCCGCAACAAGGGGAACCTTCCTATCGCCAACAACTCGGAGTTTCCGGAGATCTTCAACCTCCTCGCCGTCAAGCGCTGGTCGATCGGCAACCACACGCTGAACACGGGCGCCCACTACCGCTTCCGAACGGGCCGGCTGTGGGAGAGTCAGCAGTACGTCTTCGTGAGCCATCCAGTCTCGGGCCAAAGGGAGAGAGTCACGGAGTTTCTGGACTCCCAGGGTTCCCGACAGCTCGACACCGCGACGGAACTCAATCTCAACGCGAGCTGGATCTTCCCGCCGATCAACGGCAAGTATGAGATCAAGGTAGGCGCGGAGCTCGCGAACGCGCTGAATGACGACGCCCAACTGTTCGTGAACCCCGTGTCGGGCTTGCCCACTGGAAGGGGCGGCGGTGACATTGCCTACCAGAGGCCGACCGAGTACCGGTTCAACGTCGGCTTCAGCTTCTAGAAGTCAGCGCAGGGAACTGGCTGCGTACTGGGTGCGCCGGCGTCCCCGCCGGCTGCCGCCGCAGGCGGCCAGATGGACGCGCCCGCCCAGTGGCCGGCGTCCGCTTTGACAGCCGCCGCTACGAGGTAGTCGTAGCGCAACTGACACCCGCCAGGGTCTCGAACATCGACGGCAGCGATGCTCCCGGCGGATGCTCGAAGTACGTCACGTACAGGTGGCGGTTGCAGTGCCACAGCATCGCGGAGATCGTCTCGCCTTGGGTCAGGTACCTGGTCTGTCCCTCGACTTCGATCGTGCCCAGAACGGCCGACTCCAGGGAACTCGCGATCCTCGCGAACTCATCGATCGGCGGCGCCGTTTCTCGCGGGTGTCCACGGATGACCAGCAGCTTCTCTCCGTCGGTGAAGATGACGTGCTTCGTCAGTTCGAGCGCCAAGCGGAGGCTGGTGGCATCCTCATCCTGGGTCGTGTACTCGTAGGCGTACTCCATCTCCGCCAGGGGCATGTCGATCCTCGCGTGAAGGCCCAGAAAGGACAGAGCGTCGCCCGAGACTGGATCGGTTACAGGAGGTGAGACGGTCGTAGAGGTGCCGCCACCACTCGTGTGCGCGAGGATGGCGCCCAGGCTGCTCGTTGTGCGCCCCACCCTGTTCCTTGCGGTCCTGAACTCGATGATCGGACGATTGTCCGTGTTGACCGGTGCGCCCGCGGCGTAGGAGTCGAGAGCCTCGTCGTCTGCAACGAAGAACGAGAAGAAGGCGTCCGGACCCGTGAACGGCGCACGGTTCGACAGGGCGGAGATCACCTCCATATCGGAACGGATGACCGGTTCCCGCATGGCGGCCGCGATTCCTTCGTGGTCCCTGGCGATGGGCTCCTTCGATGCCAGAAGGAAGAAATCGACGCCTCTCGCGTCGGCCCAAGCCTGGACATGGGGGAACGCGGTCTCGAGAGTGCGAAGGGAAACCTTCAGATCCTCCGGATTGAAGTCGTAGGCGCCGATCCACTGCAGGAACAGTCCTCCCTCGTTGAGGCGCTCGGCGACGACGGAGTAGAACTCTCTGGTGAAGAGGAAGACCTCGCCGTCGATCCACGGGTTGGAAGGCTCCGAAATGACGATGTCGTAGGTCCGCTCGGTAGTGGAGAGATAGTCCCTCGCATCGCCTACGGTGAGTTCCACCCGTTCATCGGCGAGGGCGTTCCGGTTCTCCAGCTCGAAGAACCCCGCCGCCTCGACGACGGTCGGGTTCAGCTCGAGCACGTCGATCCTCTCCACCGCCGGAAGACTCTCGACCGCGGACAGGGTGATCCCGCTGCCGAGGCCGATGATCGCCACGTCCTTCGGATCCGTGTGCATCAGGCCGGGGATGTACCCCAGGAGGAGCTGGGTCGGGACGTCCAGGCCCGTTCCGGCATCGACTTTCCCGTCGATCATGAGCACCTTGACTGGCCCCTCTTCCTTCACCACGACGGAGCCGTACAGCCCGAAGTCGGAGAACGAGATTCCGGCGGCTGCTCTCTCGCGCGCGAGCGCCTTTCGGTAGTCGCTCGCGGTCTCGAACCTCCCATGCTGGTGGTAGACGCCGAAGCGGTAGGGATCGACCTTCGCGTCGAACAGAAACGCCGCAGCAAGAACCACGACGGCGAAGGCGCCGCCGTAGGCGACTCTGCCGCTTCTGCCGACAGCAAGAAAGACCGCCGCTGAGATGAAAAGGTTCAGCGCGACGGCCACAAGGATCGCTCTCTCCAGGCCGATTCCCGGCAGCAGAACGAAACCTCCAACAAAGGCGCCGAACACCCCACCCAGAGTGTTGACGCAGAACAGCTTCCCGACATCCGTGCCGATGTTCCCGGCACGGGTGATCAACCGGCTCACGACGGGAAACGTCATCCCCATGAGCAGAGTCGGCACGAGGAGGACCAGGTACGCGAGGAGAAGCAGGAGCGAATAGAAGACGCCGAAGCTCCCGTTCGAAATGTTGTAGATCGCGATGTACGCGACATCCAGGTTGTTCAGGATCGGGACGAAGAGGAGCCCGTAGGCGCCGATCCCGAGCTGAACGTACGCGAACAGCGTGGCGAGATCCGTCTTCCGGAAGCGCTTCGCCAACAGGCTGCCGAAGCCCATTCCCGTGAGGAAGGCCGTCAGGATCAAGCTGTAGGCGTAGACCGTCCCCCCCACGAAGAGGATCAACCCCTTGGTGAACATGACTTCGTACACCAGTGCGGCGAAGCCCGAGAAGAAGAAGGCAACAAGGAGCAGGGCTCTCAGCTTCATCGTTCACGCCCCTGGTAGAGCACGAGACCGGCCAAGAGGTTGAGTGCGGCGGCCAACACGATCGTTTGAGACAGGCCCAGGTACGGCAGGAAGAGGAATCCGCCGCACAGGGCGCCGGCGCCCGCGAAGATCGTGTCCACCGCATACACGTCCGAGATGTCGCGGCCGAAGTTTCTGGAGTAGATCTTCGTCATCAGCGGGAACGTGGCGCCCATGATTCCAGCCGGCACGATGAGAAGAAGGAAGACGATGCTGAACATGATGAACAACATCGCGGAAGATCCCTGGAGCTGGCTGAACAGAGCCAACCGGACCCGGTACGTGAGGTCGAAAAGAGGTATGAGAAGAACACCGCTGGCGGCAAGGGCGAACTCGAGCTTCGCGAAGAGCAGGACGGGTGTCTTCGTCCGATCGGCGACTCTTCCGAAGACGTATGCGCCGAGGGCCAGACCCGCCATGAACGCCGTGAGGACCGCGGTGAAGGCGTAGATCGTCGTCCCGAAGACCAGAGCCAGCGAGCGCGACCAGGCCACCTCGTAAACGAGGGAGGAGAACATGGAGAGGCCGAACACCAGAAGGAGAATCGGTCTCTTCGCGCGAGGGATGAGGGCGGTGGATCTCAGGGCTGTACGATAGCGGCAGGGCTTCGAGCCCGTCCAGAAAGGTCTCGGCGAAAGGCCGCACTAGGGCGGCGACCGCGCGTTCAGGCCTACTCGCCTCTCGTTCAGTTCGAAGCCACAAGCGCCCATGGACGACACTCGATTGCCCCCGTTGCAAGGCAAGGTCGCGCTGGTTACGGGTGCCAATCACGGAATCGGACTTGCTACGGCCGCAGCTCTCGCCGAACGCGGCGCCGATATCGTGGCCGCCTACCTCAGGACCGGCGACCCAGAAAAGGCTGACGCGTTCAACAAGGCCCGCTCGACGGATGGGTCGGTAGTCACTGCAGCCGTCGAAGCCACAGGGCGGCGCTGCCACTCCATTGAAGCTGACCTGGCCGACCCGGCAACTCCAGCCGAGTTGATGGACGAAGCCGAACGGACCCTGGGACCGGTTTCGGTTCTGGTGCACAACGCCAGCGGTTGGCAGAAAGACAGCTTCTCACCGGACAGCGTCAATGCCGTCGGCCGGCAAGCTCAGCTCGTCGGCGAAGAGACGATCAACAGCCAGCTCCACGTCGACGCTCGAGCCGGAGCATTGTTGATGGCCGAGTTCATCAAACGACATCGTTCTCGAGGCGCCACTTGGGGGAGGATCGTCACTCTTACTTCGGGCGAAGGTCGCCAGTTTCCCGGTGAGGTCTCCTATGGTGCCGCCAAGGCCGCCTTGATCAGCTACACGATGTCAGCTGCAGCCGAGATGGCCGGCGACGGTGTGACCGCCAACGTGGTTTACCCGCCGGTCACTGACACCGGTTGGATCACGAAGGAAGTCCGGGACTTCGTCGCCAGAGACTTGGAACATCACCACATCGCGTCGCCCGATGAAGTCGCCGAGGTCATCGCCTACCTTTGCGCGGACGCCGGCCGAATCGTGACTGGCAACATCGTCAGGCTCCGATAGTGAAACAGATCAAGGGCATCCTGTTCGACGCGGGGGACACCCTTGTCAGACCGAAGGCCGGAGAGTGGTTTCCGAAACAGCACTTCGTTGACGCCTTTCGGGCTCGACGCGTTACCGACGCGAACATGGACCGTTTCGAGGATGCGCTGGACGTAGGTCTCCGCTACCTCAACGAACACCACGCGCTGGCCGTCACGGAGGAGGCGGAACGCGACCAGTTCCACACGGCCTACAGGCTGATCCTCCGAGCACTCGGGATCTCGGACCCAACAGAGGAACTTGTCGCCGACATTCTCCGGCCGTTCGAAGAAGACGTGGGCATGGAACCGTTTCCGGATACCGTGCGGGTGCTGCAATGGCTCCAGCGGGCCGGTCTCAGACTGGGGGTCGTTTCGGACAACTGGCCCTCCCTGGACCGGAGGTTCCGCACGATGGGCCTGCGAGGCTACTTCGACGCCTTCGTCATCTCGGCCCTGGTCGGAAGCAGCAAACCCTGCGAGCGCATCTACCGGGCGGCGGTGGAAGAGATTGGCATTCCGCCCGAGGGCCTGGTGTTCGTCGACGACCGGCCGGTGAACGTGGAGGCCGCCGAGAAGCTCGGTATGAAGGGGATCGTCATCTCCCGTTACGGCAAGGTGCCGAACACCGATCTGCCCGTGATCTCTGACCTCGACGGCTTGATCGCGATCGTGATCCCGGAGACGGCGACACAGAACGCGACGGAGTGACGCGCCACCAAACCGATCTCGATTCGATCGTCAGGGCCCGGCGGGCGGGTACCGCCACGCGCGCGTGAACCCCAGCACCTTGGCCACCCGGGGGCGCGCCCGCCAGACTTGCGTGAAACCGAGGCCCCGCGTTAGCGTAGCGGTGCGCCCCGACGGAGGATAGATGCCCGTCAACCACTCCCGACCGACGGCTACGGAGAGAGAGGCCGCGCGATGAGCGCGGCGACCGACACGCTCCGCACAGCCGAGACCCTGACCGAGGCCGGGGTCCCCGAACGGCAGGCAGCCGCCCACGCCCGCGCCATCGACGAAGCGCTAGGCGAGGCAGTCGGCGACCTGGTGACTCGCGACAACTTGCGCGCTGAACTGGCCAATCTGGAGGGACGGCTGTACCGGGTTCTGCTGGTTCAGACCGGCGTGATCGTCGGCGCCGTGGTCGCCCTGATCCGCCTGATTCCCTGACCGGTGCGCCGGCAGCGGCCCGGCGCGTCAGCTGCCGTTGGTTCCCGGCTCCACCTGAAGGTCGAGGAGGGGGACGCCCATCGCTTCCGCGGCATCCGCCATCCGCCGGTCGTAGGTGGCGAGTTCGATCCGCCATCCTCGCTCCTTCCTCAGGTAGTCGAGCGACGCGAGATGGAGCGCGTCGAGTGTGCGAAGCGGGACGCCGAACGGCTCCAGGGCCCGTTCGAGCATCGGCGTCGCCAGCCTCAGCAGATCGATGCGCTCCAGGAGATCTCTGGCCGGCTCTCCGTGGGACTGCGCGCAGGAGCGCCTGTGCAGGACGTTCCAGACCTCGTACTCCAGCAGGCGGCTCGAGAGGAGCGAAGCATCCCAGAGTCCTCAAACAGGAGGTGAGCCACCGCGACCGAACTGTCGACGTAGATCAGAGTCGGTCGCTCCTCGTTTCGTCCAGCAGTTTCATGCCCTCCTCGAAGGTCATGACTGGCTTCGGCTTCGGCAGTGGCCGCGAACCCGGCTCGATCGCGCGGGGCGTCAGGATGCCCTCCCTGACCATCTCGGCGAATTCCGCGTCAGCCAGCCTCGGGCTCCGGTCAGGACGCGGCGGGCCGAGTTCGGCAACCACCCGGTCGCGGTTCGTGACCAGCACCGTCTCTCCCGCGGCGGCGATGCGGACGTACTCGCTGAGCTTGCTGTTGAGCGCCTTGAGGCCTACAGATCTCATAGCCCTGAAAGTAGCTACTTGTAGCTGCTTTCGTCAAGTCCGCAGCCGGCCAGTCGCCTTCTCGTTCCGGCCAGCGCCGCTCCAATCTCCGGCTGCGACGCCGTCGTCTGGCATGATCGTGCGGCGTAGTGGTAGAGGTAAACGAGCAAACCGGCTACGGTGACGTAGCACTCTGCCTGGAGTGCGGCGAGCCCCTCTCCGGCAGGTTCTGCTCGCAATGCGGCGCGAAGAACCTCGCCCCACTTCGACCCTTTCATCACTGGCTGCAGGACCTCGGCCGCCAGGTCGCCGTCCTCGATGTCCGGTTGCTTCGGACTCTGCCGCGACTGTTTTTCTCGCCGGGTCGCCTGACCGTCGAGTACGCGGCCGGGCGACGCCAGCCGTACACCTCGCCGATCCGGCTCTATGTCGCGGCAAGCGCCGTCGTCCTCGCGGCGATGAGCCTGCTCGGCATCGCCGATCTCGAGACGATGCTCGCCAACACCGGCGAAGAAGGCCTCGCCGCGCTTGAAGAAGCGCTAGAAGGGGTCGCCGATCTCAGGGACCCCGTCTTCCAGGCGCGGTTCAACCGCAGCCTGGACGCGGTCTTCCCAATCCTGAACCTGCTCAGTCCACTCGCGATCATGGTGCTGCTCAAGCTCCTCTACTGGAGGCGCTACCTGCAGGAACATCTGGCCTTCGGCTGCCACTATGGAACCTTCCTCGTCGTTGTCACGCTGATGCCACTGCTGATGTCGGGGGTTGCCCGTCAGATCGCGACCATCGTGGTGACGATCGTCTCGCTCCTCTACCTCGTGGTGGCGATGCGCCGGATGTACGGCGGCGGTTGGGCCGGGCTGATCGTGCGCTTCGTAGCTCTCGCCGTCGGGTTGCTGGCATTCCTCACGGTGGAGGGAATGCTGGCGTGGATGATCGCTCTGATCGCCGCCGTGCTCTGACGCCGGCAGTCGGAAGCGCCCAGTCGCCAGTGAGGCCACTGGCGCCCGTACCAACGAAGCCGCGCATCGAAGGGGCGCCGGCTTGACGGCTGCCAGCAACCGCTCTACTGCGACGGCGCCTGGTACAGCTCGATCTCGTAACCGTCCGGGTCGCGATCGTAGGCGGATTGTCGCCGGAAATCGTTACGTGACGCAGGGTCGAGCCCGCGGCCTCGGCCCGCTTCGCCAGCGCCTTGGCGTTCGCGGTGTTGACGATGATCCGGCCGTACCGGCCCTTCCCCTCGGGCAGCGGACCGTCGTTCAGGTGCGCAAGGGCGAGGCCCGCACCACCGCCAGGCGCCACCAGACCGATCTCGATCGGATCGTCCGAGTCCGGCGGGTACTGCCAGGCACGAGTGAACCCCAGCACCTCGGCGTAGTACGTCTCCGACCGCTACCAACCCCAATTCAGCATCCGACTTCCCGTCTCCGGCCATCAGCGGGGCCGCAAGGCACACGAACATCGTCACCACCAAGGCCCGAACGGTCCAACTCGCCATCACAAGCTCCTTTGCGAGCATCGATCTCATTTCAGAATAGGGGGCGGAGCATAGCGCGCCGCCCACGCCCCTACTCCACCGGATTCGCCGCGATGAACTCGTTGATGATGCGGGCGAGTTCCTCGCCGTGGGTCTCCTGGATGAAGTGGCCCGCGCCCTCGACCGTCACGTGGGGCTGGCCCTGCGCGCCGGGAACCCGCCTCTGGAAAGGCTGTTCGCCGCCGCGCGTTACCGGGTCGCTGTCGCCGAACGCCGTGAGGAACGGCTTCTCCCAGCGCTCGAACACCTCCCAGGCTTCGCGGTTCGCCTCGTTCGCCGGATCGTCGGCGAAGACCGGCACCCGCTGCGGCATGATCAGCGGGCCTGCCTTGTAGGCCGGCTCGGGGAACGGCGCATCGTAGGCGGCCAAGACCGACGGGTCGCCCGTGTTGTTCGCCAGCATGCCACCGGTGGGAATGTCGCCGCGATCGATCATCGCCTGGTTCCTGCGCTTCCATCGGATGAAGGCGCTGTTTTCCGGGAAGTCCTCCGGGCCGGCCGCACCGCCGACCGGCAGGCCGGTGTTCGACACGACGACGCGCGCGAAGCGCTCCTCGTTCTCCGCCACCACCCGCAGGCCGATCAGTCCCCCCCAGTCCTGGCCGAAGAACGTAGCGTCCCGGAGGTCGAGGGCCTTGACCAGTTCAGTCATCGCGTCGACGTGGAACTTGTAGGTGTGGGTGTCCATGCTCGCCGGCTTGTCCGAGCGCCCGAAGCCGATGAGATCCGGCACGATGCAGCGATGGCCCGCTTCGACCAGGACGGGGATCATCTTCCGGTAGAGATACGACCAGGTCGGCTCCCCGTGGATCAGCAGGATCGGTTCGCCGTCGGCCGGACCCTCGTCCAGGTAGGCGACCCGGTAGCCGTCGGCCTCCAGGTAGTGCGGCTCGAAGTCGAAGTCGGGCAGGTTCTCAAACCGGGCGTCGGGCGTGCGGTAGACGCCGGGCCGGATCTCCTCGGCAAGGGCTGGCGCCGCCATCGTCGCGATGACCAAGGCGATGAAGCCCAGTCTCGCCACAGCTATGAGGGTTCTCCGTGATCTCTTCATCTCGCATCCTCCGTTGTGTCGGGTGAAGGCTGTGGCACTGTCGCGACAGCCTATCGAGCGCTATCCTCTCCACGCCCCCAGAAGCGGAAGTAGGCCTCCATGACTCAAAACGGAACGGCAGTGCGCCTGACCGGCGTCCGCAAGACGTTCGGCGCCCACACGGCCGTTGACGACCTCGACCTCACAATCGAGCCCGGAACGATCTACGGCTTGCTGGGCCCCAACGGCTCCGGCAAGACGACCACGATCCGCATGATGATGGGCATTCTCCTGCCCGACAGCGGCCGGGTGGAGCTCTTCGGCGGCCCGCCCGACTTCGAGCGACGCAGCCGGGTCGGCTACCTGCCCGAGGAGCGCGGCGTTTACGAGAAGATGAAGGTCCTCGACCAGCTCGTGTTCTTCGGCGAGATCCGCGGCGTCGCACGGTCCCTGGCACGCACCCGGGCCGAGGAGTGGCTGGAGCGCCTGGGGCTCAGCGAATGGGCGTCCAAGAAGGTCCAGACGCTGTCCAAGGGGATGCAGCAGAAGGTCCAGTTCATCTCCACGGTGCTCCACGATCCGGAGCTGCTGATTCTCGATGAGCCCTTCAGCGGCCTCGACCCGATCAACCAGGACGTGCTGGAAGAGATCGTGCTCGAGGAGAAGGAGCGCGGCAAGACGATCCTGTTCTCGACCCACCTCATGGAGCAGGCGGAGCGTCTCTGCGAACGGGTCTGCCTCATCTCGCGGGCCCGCAAGGTGCTCGACGACGACCTGAAGGAGTTGAAGCGCCGCGAGCGAACCGGTGTCGTGGCCGTCGAGTTCGACGGTGAGGCGCCCCGGATCGCGTGGCCGGAAGTCCTGGAAGTCGAGCAGGTGGGAGCCGCGTTCCACCTGTCCCTGCACGACGGCGTGAGCCCGGAGGAGATCCTGGGGGCGGTGCTCGCGGAAGGCGTCAGCCTGCGCCGGTTCGAACTGCTCGAGCCGCGGCTGCACGAGATCTTCGTGCGCCATGCCGGTGACCCCGGCGACGACGACTCGGCTCAGCCGGCGGGAGGTGCGTCATGAAGCAGGTCTGGTCGGTGATCCGGCGGGAGTACGTGGAGCGGGTGAAGACGAGGGCGTTCATCCTCTCTACGCTCGGCATGCCGCTGCTCATGATCGGCATCATGGCGGTGGTTGGCTTTGTCGGGTTCCTCTCCGAGCAGTCGGAGCGGCAGATCGTCCTCGTCGACCAGAGCGGACAACTCGGTGAACGGGTCCAGCAAGCCCTGGATCAGGCGGGTTACGACGTGGAACTCGCGGCGCCCGGGACCGCCATCGAGGAGCTGGACCAGCAGGTGCTCGACGAGGAACTCGAGGCCTACATCCTTCTGGACGACGCGACGGCCAGCGAAGCCGTCTTCCACTACCGGGCGAAGGAACCGCCGGGAAGCGTGCGTTCCCAGTTGATGCGAGCGGCGATCGTCGAGGAAGTCGTCGACCTGCGTCTAGGCCAGATGGAGGACGGCGAAGCGGTCCGAAGGCTGTTCGAGGGTGGCTCGCTGGAGTACGAGCCCGTGGGCCTCGACGAGGCCGAAGCGGAGGAAGCCGAAGCCGAACGCATCTCCGGGATGATCACCGGCATCGCCGGCGGCCTCATCCTCTACATCATGATGCTCGCCTACGGCGCACAGACGCTGCAATCCGTGCTCGAGGAAAAGCAGAGCCGGGTCGTCGAGCTCGTCATTTCGTCGCTGCGGCCGTGGCAGCTCATGCTCGGCAAGATCGTGGGCGTCGGCGCCGTCGGGCTCACCCAAGTGGCGATCTGGATCGGCTGCGTGGCCCTGCTGGCCGGGCTGGCGCTTCCCGGCCTGATCTCCGCTGCGCCGGATCTCGAAGAACTGGGGCAGGTCCGGCAATACCTGCCGGGCCCTGGCGCCATCGTCCTGCTCCTTGTCTTCTTCCTGCTCGGTTACTTCCTCTACTCGAGCCTCTTCGCCGCAGTCGGCGCCATGTGCAAGAACCTGCAGGAGGCCGGTCAGGCGCAGACGCCCCTGATCATCGTAATCATCGTGCCGTTCATGATGCAGATGATGACGTTCCAGGGAAACAACATGCCCTGGATGAACTGGGTCGCCCTCTTCCCCTTCTTCAGCCCGATCATGATGTACCCGCGAGCCGTCATGGGCGACGTACCGGCCTGGATGGTCGCCCTCTCGATTGTGTTGATGGCGTTGACCGTCTGGGGCGCCGCCTGGGTAGCGGGCAGGATCTACAAGGTCGGCATCCTCAGTCAGGGCAACCGTCCCAACCTGCGGGAGCTGCTGCGCTGGATCCGGGAGGCGTAGGCGGCTTCGCGTCGGCACCACGCGGCAACCGTTTGACTGTGGCGGCCTGCCGCCGAATGCCGGCCAGAGGGCCGGCGCACCCAGTGATGGCGCCAGTCACCAACTCGGCAGGATCGGCGGCATCGGGCAGCTCATCGACGCGGACACGGCCCGCAGAAGCTCGGTCTCGTCCACCGTGACCTGCCGGTCGGCCGTGATGCACGCGACCGCCGCTTCCAGGGTGCGTTTCTTGACCTGAGGCGAGGACCGGTCCAGTTCAACGAGGGCCACGTCCAGTTCGGTGAAGCCGCAAGCCTCGTGCGGGAGCAGACCCCTTTCCGGAAGCGAAAGGACCCGCCACCCTGCTGCGAATGCTCTTTCGGCTGCTTGAGGGTTCCGATCCCCCACGTACGCCAGCACGGACAGCAGCACTGCCAGCGACGACGACGCCGAGCGCACCGAGGCGTGCCGTACGTGCGTTGGCTCGGATCTCCCAAACGAGACCTGCATGTCCCGCAGCAGGATGCGCTGAAGCGACCACTCGAACAGGTCCAGACGATCGTCCGCTTCGACGAGTTCCACCAGGTTCTCCTGGAATCGCTGGTACTGCCACGAAGACAGGACGCGCAGCGCCGGCAGAGCGATCTCGACGAGAGGCACGAGCTGCTCGACCTGTGGCGCGAGCTTCAGGGTCTCCTCGTAGACCCCGCGGTCCGCCGTGGCTTCGAGGTGGCGTAGCTGCAACCGCCTTGGCTCGGGAGCGTGGTCGAGCAGGAGCGCGTAGACCACGGCGCGGGCGCCGTAGGGCTCATGGGCCGCCGCGACGACCGGTCCGGGTAAGTCGCCGATCAGTTCGGCTGCGTACTGAAGGTGCGCGGGAGTCGGCTGCCCGACCTGGCTCACCGCCCTCGCGACATCGCCGTCGGCCACCGTGCGGGTTTCTCCTTCGGCCGCGCTCGCAGGGGCCACCGCCGCCAGGGCTTCAACGACCTCGGCAGGCAGCTCAGGGAACTCTCCGTCCCAGGACGGGTCGATGCGCCGGATCCGACTCGCGAGCGGCGGATGGGTCGGAAAGACCGCGCTCAGGCCCGATGTCGCGCGGCCGAAGAACATGTGACTCGCCTGCGGCGCGTTCGAACTCTCTATCTTGGAGCCCTTGGCGAAGCCGCCGATCTTCTTGAGCGCGCCGGCGATGCCTTCCGGCTGGCGGGTGAACTGGACGGCCGATGCGTCGGCCAGGAACTCTCTCTGCCGGCTGACCGCGGCCTTGATCAGGTTGCCGAAGAAGGTCCCGGAGAAGCCCACCACGCTGAGACCGGCGCCGATCAGCACAAACGTCGTGACCCGAACCCTCAGAAGAACGTAGCCGATCGCCCCGATCAGGAAGATCCCATGCAGCATTCCCATCAGCCGAAGATTCAGCCGCATGTCGCCGTTGAGGATGTGGCTGAACTCATGAGCGATCACACCCTGGAGCTCATCGCGTTCGAGCGCGGCCGCCGCCCCGTGCGTGACCCCGATGACCGCGTCATGGTGCGAGAACCCCGCCGCGAACGCGTTGATGCCCGCTTCACCGCCCATCACGTAGACCGGCGGTGTCGAAACGCCGGACGCGATGGCCATCTCCTCGACGACGTTGAGCAGCCGCCGTTCAGCGGGCTCCGACGTGTTCGGGTTCAGCAGCCGCCCGCCCAGTTCCTCGGCGATCAGCCGGCCGCCGGCACGCAGTTCAGCGATCCGGACCAGGCTGCCTCCAACGACGACGGCCAGGGTTCCGGCGAGGACCAGGGCCAGTGTCCGCGTGTCGGCGGCTGCCGTCCAGTCCATGGCGCCCGTCTCTGAATCGCGGTTGAAGAAGGCCATCAGGGTGGCCGTAAACACCAACACCGAAACGACGACCCCGAGGACCGCCAACGCGAAGAGCACCACGAGGCGGCCCGTGTTCCGCCTTGCCCTGTCCTGCTGCCGAAAGAAGTCTGTGGCCATCCCGGAGAGACCCCACGCTTCAAGAACGCCATGGAGTGGAGGTCTGTAGCGTAGCCTCCCTCCCGGCGCGGGACCTCTAGCCCAGAATCGGCGGCATCGGGCAGTTGATCCAGGCCGACACGACCCGCAGGAGCTCGCCCTCCTCTACCGTGACCTTCCGGTCAGCGATGATGCACGCGACCGCCGCTTCCAGCGTGCGTTTCTTCACCTGCGGCGCGGCCCGGTCCAGTTCAACGAGAGCCGCATCCAGTTCGGCGAAACCGCAAGCTTCATGCGGAAGCAAACCCCTTTCCGGAAGCGGCAGAACACGCCAACCTTCCGCGAACGCCCCTTCGGCCGCTTGCCGCTCCCGATGGCCGACGTACGCCAGCACCGACATCAGCACCGCCAGCGAGGACTGCACCGCGCCGGCCGAGCGGTGCCGCACACGCGTAGGCCGGGATTGCCCGAAGGAGGCCTGCATCTCGCGCAACAGGATGCGCTGGAGCGACCACTCGAACAGGTCGATGACCTCATCCGCCTCGACAAGCTCGACCACGTTCTCCTCAAACCGCTGGTACTGCCGCGAGGTCAAGGCCCGCAGGGCCGGGAGAGCGATCTCGAGCACCGGCAAACGCATTCTCGGGTCGAGCTGCTCGACGACCGGAGCCAGTCGCACGGTTTCCTCGAAGACGCCGTCGTCTGCCGCCGCTTCGAGGTGGTCAAGCTGTACCTGCCGCGGCGCAGGGTTGCGGTCGAGCAGGAGCGCGTAGACCAGGGCACGGGCGCCGTAGGGCTCGTGTGCGGCCGAGACGACCGGCTCAGGCAAGCGGTCGATCAAAGCCGCCGCGTACTCGACGTGCGCGGGCGACGGCTGGCCGACCTGGCTGACCGCGTTCGAGATGTCGGGACGGGCTGACGCGCCGGCTTCGGCACCGGCAAAGCCCGCAGCCCCCGGAGCAGCAACCCCGGCTGGAGCACCATCGCCCGGCTCCGGCAGTTCGGGAAAGTCACCGTCCCACGACGGGTCGATCCGCCTGATCCGCTCACCGAGCGGCGGATGGGTCGAGAACATCGCGCTGAAGCCGGAGGTCGCCCGGCCAAAGAACATGTGACTGGCCTGCGGAGCGTTCGGGTTCTCCACCTTCGAGCCGGTCACGAAACCGCCGATCTTCTTCAGCGCGCCGGCGATTCCTCCGGGATGGCGCGTGAACTGCACGGCCGAGGAGTCGGCAAGAAACTCGCGCTGCCGGCTGACCGCCGAAGAAGGTACCGGCGAACCCGACGACCGCGAGTCCGGCGCCGAAGGCGAGAATCGGCAGGGCACCCTTGTTGTCTCTGGAACGACCGCCGCCCGTGTAGAACGACATCCGCAGGACGAAGTAACCGATCATCCCGATGAGGAAGATGCCGTGCAGCAGGCCCATCAGCCGGATGTTGAGGCGCATGTCTCCGTTCAGGATGTGGCTGAACTCGTGCGCGATCACGCCCTGCAGTTCGTCGCGGTCGAGTGTCGTCGCCGCCCCGCGAGTCACACCGATGACCGCATCCTGCGGCGCGAATCCGGCGGCGAACGCATTGATGCCCGCTTCACCGTCCATCATGTAGACCGGCGGAGTCGAGGTGCCCGAGGCGATAGCCATCTCCTCGACGACGTTGAGCAGCTTCCGCTCGACCGGGTCCGACGTGCTGCCGTCCACCAGCCGGCCGCCCAGTTCTTCGGCGATCACCCTGCCGCCGCCGCGCAACTGGGCGATCTTGTACAGGCTCCCCCCGCCGACCACGACGAGGGTGCCAAAGATGGCCAGGATCAGCAGCCGTGGATCGGCGACGGCGGTCCAGTCGATCTCGTTCGTCTCAGGATCGCGACCGAAGAAACCCATCGTGGCGGCCAGCAGAAGCTCGACCGAGACCACGATCGCCAGCACGGCAAGCGCGAAGAGCACGACCAGACGGGTCGTGCCCCGCCTTGCCGCGTCCTGTTGCTGAAAGAAGTCGGTGGCCATCGCGCCGCCGGAACGGGAAACCCGGTCTACTCGCGCCCCGAATCGCCTCGCAGGCTCGGCGTTTCGGCCCAGCCCGTCCTTACCAGTAGTCCGCTCCCGTAACTCACTTCGTTGCGTTCCGCGAGCAGACTACTGGAACGAGATTTCCGGTGCTTCGGCGATCGCCTCGCTGTCGAACTCGAGCAGCGTCGCATCCTGGCCGTGACCGAACATCCTTGAACGTGTTGTAGACGGTCACCGCGTCGTTGAAGGCCTGGCGTGAGAAGGCGACCTTGTTCTCCGTCGAGCGCAGTTCTTCGCTGACCTGCATCATGTTCTGGTTGGCCTTCAGATCGGGGTAGGCCTCAGCCAGCGCGAACAGGCGGCCAAGCGTGCCGGTGAGTACGCCTTCGGCCGACGCCAGGCCCTGGATCGCCGCGGCGTCGCCCGGGTTCGCGGCCGCCTGCTCCAGTCCGCCGGCCGCCATGTTCCGAGCCTGGATCACCGCCTCCAGGGTTTCCCGCTCGTGACTCATGTAGCCCTTCGCTACCTCGACCATGTTCGGGATCAGGTCGTAGCGTCGCTTGAGCTGGACCTCGATCTGCGCGAACGCGTTCTGATAGCGGTTCTTCAGCGTGACGAGCTTGTTGAAGGTCCCGATCAGCGACGCGCCGAAGATGACGGCGAGGAGGACCAGACCCGCCAGAATGACGATCGTGAGAATGCTCATGACGGCATGCTGTCACAGACGGAATGTGTACTGCGCCTTCACCGCCAGCCTCGAGTCCTGCTGCCGGAAGTCGGTCCCCCGTCGCCCAAGTTCCTGCACCCAGCCCTGGCCGAAGATGAAGAAGATGTCGTTCCCCGGTTCGAGGGTCCAGCGCACCCGGCCCTGGAACCCGAGGTTCCCCGAACGGTTGTCGAACTGGACCAGGTTCGCGAACGACAGCCTGGGCGAGACCGCGTAGTTGACCTCCGCCCGGTGGATCCTGGCGACGAACTCACCCTGCGGCAGGCGCGCGAAGGTCTGATTCGTATTCACGCTGATCGTCAACCGTGGGGGCGCGGAGTACCGGAGGCCGGCACTGAACGTCTCGGCATCGCCCGACCAGAAGCTGCCGAAGGTGACTCCGAAGCTCCCCTGGAGTCTGCGCTTCTGCGCCGAGGTGAAGAAGATCCGAAGCGGCGTGAAGTCGTACTCGCCCGGCGGGAGAACCACGCCCGGAGAGATCTCGAACGGCTCGAACAGGCGCTCGTACGTCGGGTTCACGTCGAACAGGCTGTGCAGCGAATCGCCCGACTGGAAATGCCAGTCGACGATCGTGAAGTAGAAGTCCCGGCTTTCGACCAGGCCGTTGTCGAGCCGGGTGAACTCCGTGTAGAAGATGTCGTGGTACATCTGCTGGATGCCCAGCCACTGGTTCTTCGGCCGCGGGTTGAAGCTGGCGCCGAGCCGCAACATCTGTACGTTGCGGCGCTGAACGAACCCGAGCGCGGGATCGAAGTTCTCCTGGATCTCGCGCCACTGCACCTGGGCGTCGTACCGGTCGTTCGGAAACGCGGCGGCGAAGCCGAAGGACGCATCGTTGTCCGCGACGCCCTCGTTGTCGCTCTCGAGTCCCCAGGCGTTGAAGACGAAGTTCCGGCCGCTGCCCAACACGTCGGACGTGGCCAGGCGCAGATCCACGCCCATGGTGGTCGAGTCAGTAGAAACAGCGGGGTTGCCGCTGGTGACGAGCGCTCCGACGTAGGACTGCTGCCAAAAGTTCTGCCGCACGCGCCCGACGAACAGGCTCTGCTCGTCGACGAAACGTTGAGCACGCCGACCTCGGTCCGCCCCACCCTGCCGGTCAGCTTGACCCCGTAGTCGAGCGGCACTTCCCGCCCTCCAAGCAGACCGATTCGCCGGCTGAAGAACGGGAAGATCTCCGCTCCCGTGCTGGGAATGCCGCCCGGCTGGCTGACCCCGGTCGTGGCGAAGTTGAAGACGCCCGCGTCCTGCAGGAAGAAAGACCGCTTCTCGGGGAAGAAGATCGAGAAACGGGTCAGGTTGATCTGGCGCGCATCGACTTCCGTCTCGCCGAAGTCCGTGTTGAAGGTGGCGGTCAGCTTCAGATTGGGCGTCACGTTGTAGAACAGATCGAGCCCCGGCTTGCCGCGCAGGCTGTCCTCGCCGCTGCCGGCGCGGTGATCCCAGCGCCCCGCGACGAAGGGCCGGATATCCAGACTGAGGCCCTGCTCAAGGCCTCCCATGCCGGTGATCTCGCCCGCCTCCGAAACCTGGAAGAACTGCGCGTCGAAGCGAGCGCCTGCCCAGCGCGCCTCCTCGAACTTCCGCTGGATGTTCCGGCTGATGTTGAAGCCCCAGACCGTGCCGTCCGGGGGGAAGTTCAGGCTCTTGAAGGGGATCGCGAACTCCGCGCTCCAGCCCTGATCCGAGCGCTGCGTCGCCACGTTCCAGATGGCGTCCCAATCCTCGTTCGTCTCGCCGTTCGCGAACACCAGGCCGTCGACCAGAGCGCCGTTTGGGTTCGTCGAGAAGTAGAAGGCATTGCTCTGGTCGCGAAACGTGTCGAGCAGCAGCTCAACGTAGTCGTCGGGCCCGAGGGATGCATCGCGGGCCATCTGCGACGCGAGGATTCGGTCCGGCTCGGAGTCGTGGCACATCACGCCGATGTAGAGGTTGTCCTCGTCGCGCAGCAGTGTGACCTCGGTGCGCTCGCTCGGCTCGGCGCCCTCCGTCGGAATGCGTTGGACCAGGACGCCGATCCCGGGCGACGATTGCCACGCCGGTTCGTCGAGAACACCGTCGAGGAGAATCGGCTCCGTCACGGTCGTCACGACGGCCGTCCGGGTCGGCCTTTCCGGCTCCTCCTGGAGCGGAGCGGCGAGCGACGCGGCCGAAACGACGAGGGCCAGCAAGCAGTAAACCACCACGACCGCCCACACCCTCTCGCTGGGTACGCCGACCTCCGGTCGGCATCCGGGCACGGCCCGGAGCCCGGTCGAATCGGTCGCTCCCCCTGACAACCCGCTGGTCCGTTCCGGTTTCAGGGTTGTCTCAGGGCGACGGCAGAAGTCCGTCCCGGTCCACCCACTCGCCACGCAGCATCACGCGGTCGATCTGGAGGGTGTTCCGGATGTCGCCAAGAGGATCGGCGTTCAACACGATCAGGTCTGCGCTCATACCGGCAGTCAGCGTGCCGAAATCCGCCTCCCCGACCGGCGGCACGCGGCTGGCGCCCGTGGCCGTCGCGGCAACGAGGGTTTCCATCGGCGTCAGGCCGGCCTCCACGTACAGCTCGAGTTCATGGTGGGTGCCCCACCCCATCGGCACGTTCGGCGTACCGCTGTCGGTGCCAAGCGCCACCTTGATGCCGTGGTCGTGGAGCGTCTTGACGAAGTCCTGCACGTGCCGGAAGGAGAGCTTGCGCCCCTCGAAGCCATCCGCCGCGAGAACGGCGGCGCGGGTCTCCTCGTCGCTCCACCGCTCCAGCACCGCGGGGTTCATCACCGCCCGCAGTTCCGGGTCCTCCAGCAGCTCCGGGTGTTCGGCGAAGTGCCAGTTGTTCTGGATGATCGACAGGGTCGGCGCGAAGGCACAGTCCTTCTCCAGGCACAGGTCGAGGAACGCCTGGCTGGGCACCGGGTCCTCCATCGGAACGCCGCCGCCGGGCCCGAAGGTCCGCACCGTGCTGTGCATGAACTCGTTCAGGCCGATCTCGAGGAGCTGGACGCCGTCCGCCTCCTCGTTGATGTGGGCGACCGGGACGAGCCCGTTCTTGTAGGACTCGTCGACGATCGCGGCCCGGATCTCATCCGGAATCTTGAGCCCGGGCTCCGCAACCTCGTTGATCCACATCTTCGTGAAATGGACGCCGAGGGCCGCCTGCTCACGCACCTGGGCGCGCGCCTCTTCCGGGGTCGTCGGCGTGTTCGGAAAGCTGGAGTTGAATCCGCCCGGGTAGGAGAAGCCGAGGCCCGCCGTGTACGCCCGGGGCAGGTCCGGGCGCCTCCAGCATCAGAGCCACCTTCTCGGGGTCGTCCGCGCCGATGCTGCGGGTGGTCGTCACGCCGTAGTAGAGCTGTGCCCGAAGCGCCTGCTCCGTCGCCTCCACCGGGCCGCCGTAGTGGGCGTGGAGGTCGATCAGCCCGGGGATCACCGTCTTGCCGGCCGCGTCGACGACCTCGGTGCCGTCGGGCACCTCGACCTCGTCGCGCGAACCAGCCGCCCGAACGCGGCCGTCGTCGATCAGGATGACCGAGTCGACGACCGGCTCCCCGCCCATGCCGTCGATGAGCTGGGCACCGACGATCGCCAGGTCAGCAGGCTCGGCTGGAGGAGCGGCAGAACCGCCGCAGGCCACCAGGAGGGCAAGTACAGGAACCGCAGCGTGTCTCGTCATGGTGCGGGCAGGCTACCAGCCGGCCCGCCCGTCTATTCGGTGTCGTTCTGCACGCGCTCCCGGACCACCAGCATCTCGACCTCCCGTTGCTCCTCCACCACCGCCAGCCCCAGCGTGTCCTCGATCGCCTGGAAGATGGCTGCCGGTTCAGGTGCATCGAACTTCAACAGGATCTGGTAGCGACCCGTGATACCCGTCTCGTTCACTGTTGGTCGCTCCAGCAGACGGGCGACATTGTCCGCGAGGCCATCCAGGTCCGTCGCCCCAAGCGAGTCCGAGGACGCTTGATAGCCGTACCGGGCGCCGTCGGGAAGGGGCTCGAGCCTCGGCTCACCCTTCCGGACGAGTACGTAGGAATCCACTACCCGTTCTTCCCAAACGGCCTCGATTCCCAGACCCGCCGAGACAATCTGGCGAAACATCGGTTCTACGAGCTCAGGCCTTCCGCCAGTCATCACCGCGACGTCGTACTTCTGATCGGGCAGCTCTGCTTCCATCAAGAACCGGCCCGGCCGAACACCGTAGGCAACGCGAAGGATCAGGGCTGGATCGGCCGAGACCATCCGAACCTCATCCGGACTTCGACTCATCGCGTACTCCGCCTTCTCTGTCGGGGCGAAGAGCGTCCGGAGTCCACCTCTCGATCCCCTCACGACGACATGGTCGCCGTCGGCGCGAGCGGTCAGCTCATCCAGCGCCGTGAGCTCGAGCATCGCATCGATGTCCCCAATCTCCGGAACATCGGGCCGCCGGCCAGCGATCAGGTCGAGCAGGTGTTCCCTGCTCAGATGACGTGCGTGGGTGATCCCCTGAACAACTCCCTCCTTGTCCACGAGAAACGTAGTCGGTATCGCCAGGACTCCGTAGTCCCGGAACACCGATCGGTCGAGATCGAGTCCCACGACACCGGAGATGGGGATCGACTCGAGGAACGGCGCGACGACTTCCTCTGCCTCGTCGGTTACCGAAATGAATCGAATGTCGTCCGCTGGCAGGTCGTCCGCCAGCACGTTCAGATGCGGAATGACCTGAACACATGGTGCACACCAGGTCGCCCAGAACTCGAGGACGGTCGCCTTTCCCTCGAGCGTCGCCCAGTCCGCGTCGCCTTCGACAAGATCGCCCAGGGTCTCCTCGATCGCGAGCGCCGGCGCCTGGTCTCCCGGACGGGGCGCATTGGGGTTCGGGGCCGCCCAGCTCAGGTCCACGCTGGTGGAATCGTCGCTCTCCGGTTCGGGCCCCGCCTCGCTGTTCGGCCGACACCCCAGGATGGATGTCGCAGCCAGACCCGCCACGGCCACGATCAGAGTCGTCCGGATCAAGGTCCTCCTTCGCATCGTGCTTCCTTTCCTTCTTGTGCAACCTGGGAACAAGTCCCGCTCCAGCCCAAGTCGTTCACCGGTCGTTGATCAGGGCCCGCAGCGCGTCGATTTCGTCCTGATTGGAGTCGGCCTTTGCCACCCCCTTCAGATACGTCTCGGGGTCCCTCAGTGCACTCGCGAGGTCACGGGCATCTCCCTCGTCGTCGTAGCGCTCGATCTGGAACTGGATTTCAGCCTCGATCGCCGACAACTCGAACTCGTCGATTCTCTTCTTCACCTCCCTGGTGCGTACCACCCGCTCGTTGATTTCCCCTTCCAGTGCAACCCGAGTCCGCGCGTTCGACGCTGCCAACAGCGCCGACCTGAGGGACAGTTCCTCTGCGCGATATGTAGCCATTTGACCCAGCAAACCGGCTACCTCGCGCCGGAGCGAGGCGGCCTGACCTCGCATTCCCGCGACGGCCCGGTTCACATGCACTCGACCGTGCGGACCACCGTTCCGACCCCAGATCCCGGACGCCCCCCAGCTCGGGCCCCGAAACGACGCCAGCATCAGGTCGCGGAATTGCCGGGCGCTCTCATCGAAGGCCTGCTTGCGTCCGTCGATTCTCCAATCGTATTCGAGGCCGTCGGGCCCTTGGGTGATCTCCAGTACATGAGACCGACGGCCCGCGGATTCCAGAGCGACGGCACCGCCGGGACCGATCGCCCGGACCTCCAGGGCATCGCGGCTCATCACCACGTCGCCTCTGACGCCCATGCACAGGACCCCGTCTTGCTTGGGGCGCCACGGCCATATCCTGTCAACGGTCACCATGCCTTGCTTGTAGCTCCAGCGCCACTTCTTGTCAGCGGTTACGAAACTACAGTCCCACCCACCGAAGTCCTGGGCGGTCGAAGCCCGACCGCTCGCCGGCGCGGTCTTGACGGGCACCGGGTTCGCACAAGATGCAGTCATGCCGGCCGCACCCAGCGCCGTCAAAACAACCACGGTGACCAGCCCGCGACGGCGTGGTCGATTGAACTTGACAATGGCTCCGATTCTCCTCTCCAGCGGAGGCGCGTTGACTATCGGCAGCGCCATGACGGCCCGACTCTGGCCAGTGTTCTGCGCCAGGGCAAGAAGGTGACGCGCGTACTCGGACGGCCGCGGGCCAGTGGCCAGCACCTCCTCGTCGCAGGCCTCCTCACGGCTCGTCGCCGCCAGGCGTGACGCGACCCAGCTCAGCGGGTGGAACCAGTAGAGCGCCAGCACGACACGGCCCAGGAGCTGCCGCAGAGCGTCGCGCCTGCGTACATGGACCAGTTCATGAGTCAAAACGACGGCGCGCCGAGCCGCGGACCAGCCCGACGCCGAAGTCGGGAGCAGGATGACGGGGTTCCACAAACCGCCGGTCATCGGCGTAATGGTTTCTCCGCCAAGACGAAGGCTTACGTCGCTGCGGAAACCCAAATCCCTCTGAACTGCTTCCAACTGCCGGTGAGCGAACGAGCTTCTGGAACCTGAAGATCCCGACTCCAACGGAGACGAGGGCCGCCCCGCAACCTACAGCCCAGAGCAGAAGCGGCAGGGAGATCAAACGCCACGACGGTCGCACCTCAGTGGTCGCGGGAACGGCGGCATCGATGGTGGCCGAGAAGGGGAAAGCTCCTGTCGGAGTGGCAAGTTCGGAAGGAGCCGGGTCGGCCAACGGTTCGACGAGGGCTTCGTCTGCGGCCCGGCCTGCCGACGGGAGCAAGGGCACGTCCCACGAAGGCCCCGCAAGTGTCAGAACCGGCAGCGCGAGCAGAAGCGCGAACGTCAGTGTCCACAAGTGATGGCGGGCCGTCGCCGATCCCTTCCGGACGAGCCACGCGAAGGCCAGCGCAACGCCGAACACGATGGTCGCGCGGCCGGCCAGCTCCAGCAGGCTCGACAGTTCAGGCATGACGAAGAGATCGGTCATCGGCCCTCCCTTGACGCCCGCTCGATGAGCGCCTCGATACGCGCGCGCTCTTCCGGGCTGAGTTTCGTGTCCTCGAGGTCGAGGAGCGCGGCCACCGCGCCCTCCACCGAGCCGCCGAAAAAGGTCTTCACGACGTGCCGCATGGCGGAACGCCGCGCCCGCGAAGCCGGGACCGTGGGCGCGTACAGGTAGCGGGCGCCGTCCTGCTCACTCACCAGGTGCCCCTTGTTGACGAGAATGCGAAGCACCGAACGGACAGCCGAATACGTAGGCGGCTCGGCCATCCGGTCGCGGATCTGAGCCGCCGTAACGGTTCCAGCTTGATGCACGATGTCCATGACTTCGCGCTCTCGTCTGCTGAGTTGGGGTAGTTCGTTCACGATCCCCTCGCCTGCCCGATTCCTGGTCTCGGAGTCTCCATCCCGACGCCCTGGAGACACCATAGCCGACAAGTGCTGAAAATTCAACACTTCCATGGAATGAGACAATCGCGCCAAGCCGAACGGGAGAGTCGAATGAGCTGGAACGACGACGTCAACGAGATCGAACGGCAGCGCCGCATGGCCGAAGAGATGGGCGGCGCCGACAGCGTCGCCTTTCAGCACGGCCGCGGCAAGCTGACGGTGCGGGAGCGCATCGACCTGCTCGCGGACCCGGGGAGCTTCCACGAGATCGGCGCGCTCGCCGGCACGGCGACCTGGGAGGACGGTTCGGTCGCGGCGCTCAAGCCTTCCAACATGGTGGTCGGCACGGTGCGTGTCGACGGCCGCAAGGTCGCAT
>JAGWAG010000005.1:42315-43193 GCA_021296535.1 Acidobacteriota bacterium
AGCGTGAAGACCTTCGAGCAGATCGGCAGGACGTACCTGCCCGGCGGCGCCGGGACCGACGTGTCAGCTCGGCTCCTGCAGACCGTTCCGGTGGTCTCGGCCGTGCTTGGCTCGGTCGCCGGCCTGCCGGCCGTGCAGGCATGCCTCTGCCACTTCAGCGTGATGGTCAAGGGGACGAGCCAGGTGTTCGTCGCCGGACCGAAGGTCGTCGAGCAGGCGACCGGCCAGCGGATCACGAAGGAAGAGCTGGGCGACGAGCGCACCCAGGTGAAGAACGGCGTCGTGATGAACCTCGCCGAGGACGAGGCCGACGCGATTTCCCAGGTGCGGCGATTCCTCTCGTACCTGCCATCGAGCGTCTGGGAGGCGCCGCCGGAGCGAACGTCGGACGACGATCCGGACCGACGCGCCGAGTCGCTCCTGTCCGTCGTGCCGCAGGATCGGCGCCGGACCTACGACCCCCACGAGATCGTCCGTGCCGTCGTCGACGAGGGCAGCTTCTTCGAGATCGGACCCTTCTACGGCCAGGCCCGCATCACCGGTCTCGCCCGGGTCGGCGGGGTCATGAGCAACGATCCGCGCTTCAACGGCGGTTCGATGGACATCGCGGCCGGCGAGAAGATGCTCCGGCTGCTGGAGCTCTGCGAGACCTTCCACCTGCCGCTGGTCTACTTTGCCGACGAGCCCGGGTTCTCCGTCGGTCCCGCGCAGGAACGCTTAGGAATAGTGAGGGCCGGCGCCCGTGTCGTGACGGCGCTCAATCTGACCCAGACCCCCTACATCTGCTTCGTCGTCCGTCAGCTCTACGGAGTCGCCGGCGGCCTCCACTGGCGCGGCCAGGGCCTCTACCGCCGCTACGCCTGGCCTTCGGCGCACGG
>JAGWAG010000126.1 GCA_021296535.1 Acidobacteriota bacterium
TCGGCGAGCTGTCGGACGGCCATCTGAAGTGGACGGACGGGATGCTCTATCCGGTGCTGCACCGTCTTGAGCGGCTCGGCTACGTCGAGGCGCGCTGGGCGACGGCGGACACCGGCCGGCGGCGCCGGTACTACCGCATCACGAAGGCGGGGCGGGAGCGCCTGAAGACCCAGCAGCGGCAATGGCAGGTGGTCGACGCCACGTTGCGGGGAATCTGGAGGTTGTCTTCGACAGTGGTCGATGCAGGACAGGCGCCGCCGCAAGGGAGGCTTGCGCCGGCATGGTGACGCGCGACGCGGCTCTCGAAGCGCAGATCAGCCAGTGGCGAAACTGGCTGCTGCGGCGACCGGCGATCGGCGATGCCGACGTGGAAGAGCTCGAAGGCCACCTGCGCGACGTGGTCACGGAGCTCTGCGACGGCGGCCTTGCCGCCGACGAGGCCTTCCTGGTGGCCGTCAAGCGGATGGGCAACCTCGACGCCGTCTCCCGGGAGTTCGCGCGCGAGCACTCCGAGCGGCTCTGGAAGCAGCTCGTGATGCCGGCGGCCACGGACGGCGCGGACCGAAGCGCGTCGCGCGAGGCGGCTGTCGTGATTGCGCTGGCGTTCGCCGCGGCGGCGGCGATCAAGCTGCCCGAACTGTTCGGCTACCCGCGGATCGGATCGGGAAACGGCTTCTTCGACTCCCACCTCCTGTACTTCCCGAACGTCAGTTTCTTCGTGCTTCCGTTCCTCGCCGGCTACTTCGCCTGGAAGCGCGGGTTGAGCCACGCGGGGTGCATTCGGCTGGCGCTGGCGTTCGGCGCGGGTGCGCTGGCGATCAACGTCTTCCCGTCCACGCCGCCCGGTCACACCCTGACGCTCGCGGCGCTCCACCTGCCGATTGCGCTGTGGCTGGTGGTCGGATTCGCCTACACCGGCGGACGCTGGCGCGACGGCAGTGGCCGGATGGACTTCGTGCGCTTCTCGGGCGAGCTGTTCATCTACTACGTGCTCATGGCCCTGGGCGGCGGTGTTTTGATGGGGTTCACCGGCCTTACGTTCTCCGCGATCGGTTTGGACGCGGGGACCTTCATCGCCCTGTGGATGCTCCCGTGCGGTCATTGTGGGTGCGTGGCTCGTGGAAGCCAAGCAGAGCGTCGTCGAGAACATGGCGCCGGTGCTGACGCGCCTGTTCACTCCGCTGTTTACCGCGGTGCTGCTCGCCTTCCTCGCCACGATGGTGTGGACGGGTAGGGGCATCGACGTGGAGAGGGAAGTGCTCATTGCCTTCGACCTCCTCCTGGCGCTCGTTCTCGGTTTACTGCTCTATGCGGTCTCGGCCCGCGACCCGCAGGCTCCGCCGGGCCTCTTCGATGGTGTGCAGCTTGTACTCATCGTCTGCGCCCTGGTCGTCGACATCGTCGCATTGGCCGCCATCGCCGGCCGGATCTCCGAGTTCGGCGTCAGCCCGAACAAGGTGGCGGCTCTGGGCGAGAACCTCGTTCTGCTGGTCAACCTGTCGTGGTCGGCCTGGTTGTACGCGCGCTTTCTCGTCGGCCGCGGCCCGTTCTCGGCCCTCGTGCGCTGGCAGATCGCCTACCTGCCGGTCTACGCCGCGTGGGCGGCCTTCGTCGTCGTCGCCTTTCCGCCCTTGTTCGGCTTCAAGTGAGGCAAGGAGTCGCATGAAGATGAAGAGATGGATGGAACGGATTCCCGGCCCGGGTCGGATGGCCGTGACCTAGGGCAGCCGCCGGTGTGGTGGTCGGTGCGCTGATCGAAACGGTCGACAACGTCGCTCCCGGTGTCCTGCCGTTCGTGTCGCTGGTCGATATCTGGCCGCCGGTGCTGGCGCTACTCGGATTCCTTTGGCGGTGCGGTCTGTTCCGCTGTGCTCTGGTTGGCGCGTGGCTGTCGCATTCAATGACGACGGCAACCACCGCCCCGCCAGATTGGCCCCCGACGCTACAGTTGCTAAGGTCGCGGTATGAGGTCACGACCCATTCGCCAGGCACGGCTTCGCCGTTGGTTCCGGTGGACGACTGGAGCGCTGCTAGTCGCCATCATCGCCATGCCGAGCATGGCGTCAGCGCAGGACCGGCGGCTGCAGTTCGTGTCGACGGCTTGGTCGCCGTTCACCAACGCGCCAGGACAGCCGCGGTTCGCCCTCGATCTGGTCGAGGAGGCTCTCGAACGCATGGGGATCATGTTTGAAACGGTAATCGTGGATGAGGCCAAGCTGACGCCCTCATTGCTGAGCGGTGAGTTCGACGGAAGCGCGGCCCTCTGGAGGGACACGGAGCGCGAACGCGCGCTGGTCTACTCGCAGCCGTATCTCGAGAACCGGTTGATCCTCGTCGGGCGGCAGGGAAGCGACGTGTCCGCGACCAAGCTGGCCGACCTCGGCGGCAAGCGGATCGCCCTGGTCGCCGGGTATGCGTATGGCGAGGCAGTCGAGACGACGGACGGGCCGATCTTCGTTGGCTCGAACAGCGAGGAGGAGAGCGTCGCCAAACTCCTCAGCGGTGAAGTGGACTACACGCTGATGGACGACCTGGTCATCCAGTACCTCATCACTAACCACGGAGAAGAAGCTCGAACACGACTCGCGTTCGGCTCGAAGCCGTTGCTCATCCGCTCGCTTCACCTCGCCGTACGCCGATCGCTTCCGGACGCGGAGTCGATCATCTCGCAGTTCAACGTCGAGCTCCGCGGCATGATCTTCGACCGCAGCTACCATCGCCTGCTCCAACTCGACTGGATTCGAGCGGACATCGACGGCGACGGTTTGAGGGAATATGTGCCTCACGACGATCAGACCGGCCCGCACGCGCCGGAACGTTCCTACCTGCTCCTCACGACGGGCAGTCCGACCTTGGAGTCCCCAACTACGCGGCGCTTCTACTTTGGCGGCAACGTCTACGAAGGCTGGTCCACCGTGCCCGAGCGGTACAAGGCCCCGGACTTCAGCACACCCGGCCCGAGTCGATACACGGTCAAGACCTTCACCTTCAGGTGGTAGCGGGAGCGGGCCACCAGGGCCGTTTCCGTTGACCGGTGGGGCCACGTCGCGCTGCTACGCTCGATGGGTCCACGAACAGTGCGTGTCAGGAGGTCGAGAATGAAGACCCGAGTCCTCTCCCTGTGTGCGGCGATGACCTTGCTCGTCGCGCCGCTCCTCGTCGCAGATGAGATCCCTCGCACGCCGAGCGGCAAGCCGGATTTCTCCGGCAACTACGACGTTTCGTCTCTCACGCCGCTGGAGCGCGATCCGAGGTTCGGTGACCGGATGTACCTGACCGAAGAGGAAGCGGAGGCGATCGCCGACGGAACGGCGGCTGCCAACGCCCGCGACCTGGAGGTCCGGGAATCGAACCGCGGCGTGATCGCCGGGCTGTCCGATGAGGGTTTCCGGGGCGTCGGCGGCTACAACCTCTTCTGGCTCGACCGCGGCACGTCCGCCTTCAAGGTCGACGGGAAGTACCGGACATCGGTGATCACCGATCCGCCGAACGGGCGCTTGCCGGCCCGAACCGAGGCGGGGCAGGCGCGTTTCGACACCCTGCCGCCGTTCAGCTACGAGAACACCGGCACGGCCTGGTGGCTCGACAACGGCGACGACCCGTACGACGGGCCCGAGTCCCTCACGCTGGGCAACCGCTGCGTGTTCCACCAGGGCTCGACGATGCCGGTCGGCCCGAGGGCCTACAACAACCTGAAGACGATCGTCCAGACCGACACCCACGTCGTCATCCTGATCGAGTGGATGCACTGGGCCCGGATCGTGCGCCTGGGGGCGGAGCACATTCCGGAGGATTACCGCTCCTACGCGGGCGACTCGGTCGGCCGGTGGGAAGGGGACACGCTGGTCATCGAGACGAGGAACCTGCTGGGCGACTGGGGTTTTCACCGCAAGGGCGCCCATGTCGTCGAGCGGCTGAGCTTCCAGGACGAGAACAACCTGTTCTACGAGTACACGGTGAACGACCCGGAGTTCACCGCTCCCTACAGCGGGTCGCTGCCCTGGCCGCGCACCGACGACCGCCTCTACGAGTTCGCGTGCCAGGAGGGGAACTACTCGATGGGCAACACGCTCCGCGGCGCCCGGTACCTTGAGCAGCAGTACGATGAGAACTACGAGCGCTAGCGCGGCAGAAGCCCCGGAAGCCGGCGGACCCAGTTTCTGCCGCGCACGCTGCTAGCGCCTACGGCAGGGCGGACCACTTCGGGGTTGACCCCGTTCGCCTAAGGTGACAGGGTTCGCCTTCCTTCCGTTCAGACAACTCGGCGTTTCGCCGAAGAGGAGTATGGCCAACGTCATGAAACTCGGAACTAGCGTGTCTTCTCGTATTGCCGTGGTCGTGGCCGCGGCGCTCGCCGTGGCGGTGGCTCCGCTCGCGGCCCAAGACTTCGAGCCGAACCGGCTCTCGGACGGCAAGCCCGATCTGAACGGCATCTGGCAGGCCCTGAACGAAGCAAACTATGACCTGGAGCTGCACATGGCCCGCGCCTCGATGCAGTTGCGCGAGGGTCCTCACGGCCCCTTGCCTGCGGCCGAAGTCCTCAACTTCGGCGCGGTCGGCTCGGTGCCCCCGGGCATGGGCGTGATCAAGGGTGGCGGGAACATCCCGTACACGGACGCGGCGGCCGCCAAGAAGATGGAGAACATGGCGAACTGGTCCACCCGCGACCAGGAAGTCTTCTGCTACCTGCCGGGCGTGCCGCGTGCCACGTACATGCCCCAGCCGTTCCAGATCTTCCATAGCGAGAACGCGGTCTTCATCGCCTACCAGTACGCCGGCGCGGTGCGGGACATCTACATGGAGGATCCCAAGCCTTCGCAGGTCGACAGTTGGATGGGCACGTCCTACGGCCGCTGGGAGGGCGACACGCTGGTGGTCGACGTCAGCGGGCTGCTGGCCAAGGACTGTGCCGAGCGCGCGGAAGACATGCCGGGTTGCGGTGGCTGGCTCGACCGCTCGGGCAACCACTACAGCAACCAGGTGCAGGTGGAGGAGCGCTACACGCTGGCCGGCCCGAACCACATGCACTATGAGGCCACGCTGACGGACCCGATGACGTACACGGAGCCGTGGACGATCGAGATGCCTCTCTACCGGCGGATGGAGCCGAATGCCCGCCTCATGGACTTCCGCTGCGTCGAGTTCGTGGAAGAGCTGATGTACGGCGAGTACCGGCGCAACCCGCTGCCGCGGATGAAGCTGGTCGACTAGAAACGGAGCCGCCCGTTGGGAGTCGCGCCCTCGTGTCGCGCCGCTTCCGCCAAGGCTAAAGCGAGGTCAGGCATGCGCGAATCCGGACTCAAGGTTGCTGTTGTTCTTCTTGCGGTGGTCGGACTCGCCGCGCCTGCCGTGGCCGCCGGCGACGAGGAGGTCGCCCGCACCTCCTCCGGCAGGCCAGACATCTCCGGCTACTACAACGTGGGGCGGCCGCGGGCGTTTGGCGACAATCTGTACCTGTCGCGGGAGGAAGCCGACAAGATCGCCGAGCAGGAGCGTCTGCGCCTGCAGGCGGCGGGTCAGGTCAGCGATCCCAACCGCGAAGCGCCCCCCGAGGGCGGCGACGGTTCGCCGGGCGCCGCCGGCAACGTCGGTGGCTACAACGCTTTCTGGATCGAGCGGGGGACGGATGTCTTCGAGGTTGACGGCAAGTTCCGCACCTCGATCATCGTCGACCCGAAGAATGGCCGTCATCCGCCGGTGACCGAGGCTGTCCGGGAACGTTTCGCTGCCCGGAGGGGCTTCTTCCGCGCCAACACGGGCGAGGCCTGGTGGCTCGAGCGGGAGGGGCCGGGCCCCTACGATGATCAACTGCGACCGCTGGCGGAGCGCTGCCTGCTGGGCTTCAGCTCGACCGGCGGGCCGCCGATGCTGCCGGCCCTCTACAACAACCTGAAGCGGATCGTGCAGACCGAGGACCACGTGATGATCCTGGTCGAGATGGTCCACGACGCGCGCGTCGTCCGCATCGGCGGCGAGCACGCCCCGGCGTCGGAGCGCCGGTGGATGGGCGATTCGATCGGCTGGTGGGAAGGCGACACTCTCGTCATCGACACGACGAACTTCGCGGACCGGCCGGCTCTCCGTTCGGCGACCCGCGACCTGCACGTGGTCGAGCGGTTCACTCCGATGGGCCCGGATCACCTGCGGTACGAGTTCACCGTCGAAGATCCGAACGTGTGGACGGCGCCGTGGAGCGGCGAGTACGCCTGGCCTCGCAGCGACGCCCTCGTTTACGAGTACGCCTGCCACGAGGGCAACTACGCCCTCGGCAACATCATGCGCGGCGCCCGCCTTCTGGAGGAGGACGCCCTGGCCAAGGCCGCCAGTACGGGCGGTTCCGGAGAGTAAAGCCGCGCCCGGATCCTGCTAGAGTCTGTTGTCCGAACCGAACCCACTGACACAAACAGAGGAGTGAGAGACGTCCATGAGTAAGCGAGCCATGATCATCACGGGGGTCGGCTTTGTCGTCGCGGCAATCGCGGTGGCGGTGCCCCTGGTAGCTCACCACGCGTTCGGCGCCGAGTTCGATCCCAACCGTCCGCTGCTGCTGAAGGGCCCGGTCGTCAAGGTCGAGTGGGTCAATCCGCACACCTGGATTCACATCAAGCACACCGAGGAAGACGGCACGGAGCACGTCTGGATGGTCGAGGGCGGCACGCCCAACACCCTCCTGCGCCGCGGCCTCTCCCGGGACGACCTCCAGGCCGGCACGGTGATCATCGTGGACGGCTACCAGAGCAAGGACCGCTCCCGCCGCGCGAACGGCCGTGACGTGACCTTCGAGGACGGCAGCAAGATCTTCATGGGTTCCTCGGGTACCGGCGCCCCGCGCGACGGTCGCGACCCGACTGAACCGCCCCGGTAAACCACTGGGTGCGCCGGCCGTCTGGCCGGCACTCGGCGCGCAGCGCCGGCTTCCGGAGACAGGGGTGATGCCCCGTTTTCGGAAGCTGTGTGCGTGGCGCCGTCAACCTTCCTCTCGCCTCAGACGCGCCGCGAGTCTTCGGCTGGCGCGCCTGAGGCGTCTTGCCGCCGGGACGAAGGAAGAGGCCGCGGAGAACAGGCCGCCCAGCAGGAGGACGATCACGACGATGTCCCAAAGCGGCCGCCGGTGGTAAAGGCCGGGAAAGTCGAGCCGGTGCAGGCCGCGGTAGAGCCAGCGGTCGAGTCGGCTCCGGCGCTGTTCGCGGTGGACGATGCGGCCCAGCGCCGGGTCGAGATAGAGCCAAGTCCGGTCCGGATCGTCGAAGCGGACCCGGAGGACCGGAAGCGGGTCGCGGCGATGCCTGCGGTCGCCGTAGTAGGCGTCGTACTCGGTGAGTTCGTTCGCGTCGACGACCGCCGCCCCGGGCATGGCGGCGGTGGCCGCAGCCATCAGCTCGTCGGGGTCGAAGCGGCGCGTTTCCCCGCTGCCCAGCGCGACGAGCCGCTGCTCGAACGGCTGTACCGTAGCCAGAAACGCACCAGGACCGCCGCCGTAGGAGACGGCGCGGTAGCCGCCGCTCCTGCCTGATTCCGGCGGGCGGTACGCGAGGAGCAGGGGTTCGCCGTCGAAGGAGAGAAACTCGACCTCGCGCGTGTGGAACGACTCGGAGATCGACTCCAGGCTGGTCCGGATCGAAGCAAGATCGAAGTCGTCGAGCCTTAGCCCTCCACCGGCGACCGCGGCATGCTGGGCCTGGCTTGGCGTTCTCCCCGCGTGCCAGCCAAAGGGATCCATCGAAAGGGCGCCGCTCAGCAGCCACGTGAACGCCGCGGCGCCGAAGGCGAGGCCGCTGTAGTGATGCCAGCGCATGATGCCGGAGTAGGGCGAGCGATTCCTCCGGTTCAGGCGCATCAGGCCGACAGCGAGGCCCGACAGGGTCAGCAGGCAGCCGGCTGCGGAGGCCCAGACGACCAACTGGTACCAGAGCGTGGAGTGCGAGCGAAGCGGCGTGAAGTAGAGCCAGTGGAAGACCGCGCCAGCGGTGCCCCAGAACCGGGATGTCGCGCTCGTCTCCAACACGACCTCGGCGGTGCGGTCGGAGACGTAGAGCACGTCGCTGCCCGATCGGATCCGATGGGCGGGAAGCAGAGGCTGAATCTGTAGCGTCCACTGGTCGGGGCGGGACAGCAGCCCGTCGTGGACGATCGACATTGCCGGAGCGCCGCCGCTGGGTGCCGGGGTGAAGTGCTCCGCGATTGCCGCCGCGGCTCCCTCCGAAAGCTGCAGCATCGGACCGCCGGTGTCCGCGTACACCGCCGTCCAGCCGGCCGCCGTGCGTAGCCGGTAGATCGGCCGGTCGCCTGCCATGCCGAGGCGGATCTGAACCGCCTCCTGGCTGCCGGCATCCAGACCGGCTGCCGACGCGGCCTGCGCCGCCGCCACCTGGACCGCATCCAGGTCGAGAGGCGACAGCCGGTTCAGCCGGTCGCCGGGTTCGAGCGCCGGCATCCGCGCATACATCATGACCAGCGCCGAAGCGAACCAGACGACGAACAGCAAGTTGCCGGCGATGCCGAGCCAGCGGTGGAGGAGGATCAGCGCGCGTTGCAACCCGGTCCTCCTCCGAGCCCTGTCCGCGCGGCCTTCAGCCGGCGCCTATTGCCGGAACTGATTCGGATCGTTGGCCCAGTACTGCGCGTGGCAGCCGGCGCAGGCGAAGTAGACCTGCTCGCCCTGGACATCGCGGGCGTCGGCGGCCTGCATCGCGGCATCGCCGGCATCGATCAGGTCCCGGCTCCAGCCGATCCAGTCCTCGTCGTCCATCTTGCGCCGGTCCATCATCAAGAGGTTGCCGGACTCGGCCAGCGTGACCGCGGCGTTGCGGACGAGAATCCATTCCTCATCCGTCTGGGGCTGGATCTTCTCCTCGCCCTCGGGGGTGATGATCCAGCCGACCGAAGCCCAGAGGTGGTCGGCGGCCGGTTCCATGACCGACGCCATCAACAGCCGTGTACCAGCGACCTCTCGGAAGGGGGGGCCGGTCTCCTCGCCGGTGCACGATGCAAGCGCCACCGCCGCGACGACGGCGGCCAGAACCGGGAATCTGCGGGCGCGGCTCATGACGGCAGGGGAGTGTAGCGGACTCCCCTCCCTCAAACCGCCGTCCTCCAGACGTCGCCGTGGGCGATGATCTGCACCGCGGTCGGCGACGCCCAGTGGGTGCCCACGACCGTGATGCCGCTGTCGCTGCGGCGCGCGGCGATCGCCGCCTCGCGGTCGATGTCGGCGATCGAGCACCACTCCGGGTGGGCGCACTGACATGGGTGGTGCATCACGTCGCCCGAGATCACGCCTTCCTCGCTGCCGGACGAGACGGCGATGCTGCAGTGGCCCGGCGTGTGCCCCGGAGTGGGGAAGAACTGGAGCTCGGGGTTGATCTGGTGGTTGCAATCGACGAGGTCGACCAGGCCGGCCTCGAACACGGGCGCCACCGAGTCGCCGAAGACGTCGCCCCAGTTGGCTTCCCCCTCGTCCCGCCAGTACTCGAACTCGGGGCGCGCCATGACATAGCGCGCATTGGGGAAGGTGGGCACCCACTCGCCGTCGACCTTCATCGTGTTCCAGCCCACGTGGTCGATGTGGAGGTGGGTGCAGACGACGAGGTCGACCTGTTCGCGCGGGAACCCGGCGTCGCGGATCTCCTGGAGGAATGGTCCGTCGAGCTCGTTCCAGGCCGGCAGGGCGCGTTTCTTGTCGTTGCCGACGCAGGTGTCGACGACGATCTTGAGTCCGCGCGATTCGACGAGGAAGGCCTGGATGATCATCTTGAGCCGCTCGCCGCCAGGCGTGACGAAGTGAGGTTCGAGCCAGTCCAGGTCCGGCGCGAGGTTCTCCGGCGTGGCGTCCGGCAACAGGAAGGACGCCGGGACCGGATAGTCGATCTCGATGATCGGGGTAATCGACACGTCGCCGATCTTGATGCCCATGGGTAGACCTCTCCTGCTTGAATACTCTGAGCCGCGGCTTCGGTACCCGCGGGTCAGCGGGTGAGCCAGGCGAACTTCTGCGGCTTGCGCTGCGCCTTCGGGTCGATCAGCACGTTGACCAGCGCCGGCCGGTCGGATGCGAGCGCCTTGTCGAGGGTCGGCCCGAGGTCGGCCACCTTCTCGACCAGGTAGCCCTTGCCGCCGAAGGCCTCGATCACCCGCTCGTAGCGGGCGCCGAGGGTGTAGGTGGACGGCGGCAGCGGCTTGCCCGGAAGGTACTCGCTGACGCCGCCGCCGATGCCGTTGTTGTTGATCACGACGAAGGTTACGGCCAAGTTGTAGCGGCAGGCGACTTCGACCTCCATGCCGGAGAAGCCGAACGCCGAGTCGCCCTGGACGCAGATCGTGCGTCGATCCGGATGGACGACGGCGGCCGCGATCGCCAGCCCCGTGCCGACGCCCATCGTGCCGAACGTGCCGGCGTCGAGCCGCTTGCGCGGTTCCATGTTCGGCAGCACGGTGCGCGAGATGTCCATCGTGTTCGCGCCTTCGGCGACCAGCATGTCCTGGGGTTCCAGACGGTCGGCGATCTCCCGCAGGGCCCGGTAGTAGCCCATCGGCTCGCTGTCGTCGTCGAGCATCGCCTGCACCGCGGCCTGGTTCTGGGTCGCGCTCTCGCGCAGGCTGGCAAGCCACTCGTTGTCGGCCGACAGCGTGAAGGGTTCCGCGTCGAGCGCCTCGTTCAACTGCGCGGTGACCGCCCGCGCGTCGCCGACCATGCCGACCTCGGTCGGGACGTTCGTGCCGATCTCCTCGGCATTGAGGTCGATCTGGAGCACCCGCACGCCCTTCTTGAAGCGCGGCGGCAGCCCGAAGTGGAGAATCCAGTTCAACCGGGCGCCGATCAACAGGATCACGTCACGAGCGCGCCGGGGCGACCAGGTGGGGATCGTCGTCCGAGACGACGCCCTTGCCCATCGGCGTCGGCAGCACGGGCAAGTTCGTGCGCTGGACGAACCGGCGCACTTCGCTCTCCGCGCGGGCGTAGGCCGCGCCCTTGCCGACGATGACGAGCGGGTTCTTCGCCTCGCGCAGCACGGTGACGGCGCGCTCGACTTCCCTGGGGTCGGCGAGCGAGGTCGGAGGCTCCGGACAGCGGGGCGGGAACTCGACATCTTCCTCGTCGACCTGGGCGGTCAACACGTCGTTCGTCAGGTTCAGGTAGGAGGCGCCGGGACGACCGTAGATCGAGGTGCGGACCGCCTGCTCCACGTAGAAAGGCGCCCGGTGAGCGGCGTCGATCTCCGCCGAGTACTTCGAGAACGGCCGCGCCGCCTCGACCTGTGGGCACTCCTGGAACGCGCCCTGGCCGTTTTGGTAGCGGTCGTTCGCGCCGCCGAGCAGGACCATCGGCCAGCAGTTCTTCTCCGCGTTGGCGAGACCCGCGATGCCGTGGACCATGCCCGGGCCCGACACGCCGAGGCAGGCCCCGGGTCGGCCGGTCAGGTAGCCGACCGCGCCGGCGGCGTAGCTGGCGGCCTGCTCGTTGCGGAAGCCGTAGTACTGGATCCCCGCCTGCTGCGCGGCGTGGGCTACCCCGTAGACGGGGAAGCCGACGATGCCGAACATGTAGTCGACACCCTGCTGCTTCAGGCTGCGGGCGATCAGGGCGTCTCCGGTCAGGGTCGTCATGTCGTGGTCTCCTGGCTGTCGGCGGCGGGAGTGGGCAGAGCGCCCAGCACGCCGTCCGCGCGCAGCCGGTCGATTTCAGTTTGGGTGAGGTTGAGTTTGTCCGTGTGGCGGCCCAGGAGCGGCGCCGCCTCGATCTCGACCTGGCTGTCGCTGAGGTTCATCGGCGACCCGAGCACGCGCACCGGCCCCTTGGCCTCGTGGTCGACGGTATGGACGAAACCGCGTTCGTTGAGGTGGGGATCCGCGAACAGGTCGAGCGTGTCGAGCACGGCGCTGGCCGGTACGCCGGCCGCGCCGAGGATCGCCATCGCCTCCTGCTTCGTGTAGCGGCCGGTCCACTCGGAGATGACTTCCGCCAAATCGTCGCCGTTCTCGAAGCGCCCCTTGGGTGTGTTGTAGCGGGGATCGTCGGCGAGGTCTTCGCGGCCGACGGCGCCGCACAGCGCCTCCCACATCCGGTTCGTGACCACGAGCATGTAGACGTAGTCGTTGGGGCCGAACGGCTTGCAGGGGTAGAGGTTCATCATCGCCCCGCGTCCGGTGCCGCTGCGCGGGGCCGCTCTGGTGCCGAACTCGCCGCCCATCGCGACCGCCGTGCGCATGAACCAGGTCACTCCCTCCTGCATCGACATCTCGACGAGCTGGCCCTTGCCGGTGCGCAGCTTGTTCGTGTGAGCCGCGCAGAGCGCCAGGGCCATCAGCACGCCGGTGCCGCAGTCGCCGATCGTCGTGCCGGGCCGCAACGGCGGTCCGTCCGGGTCGCCGGTGATCGACATCGAACCGCCCGCGGCCTGAGCCACCGGGTCGAAGCACTTGTAGTCGCTGTAGGGGCCGCTGTTGCCGAAGCCCTTGATCCGGCCGTAGATCACCTCGGGGTGGACCTCGCGCACCGAGTCGTAGTCGAGCCGGAGTTTCTCGACCACGCCGGGCCCGAAGTTCTCGACCAGGATGTCGAATCGGGGCGCCATCTTCAGCAGCAGATCGCGGCCCTCCTCGGACGCGAGATTGATCGCGATGCTGCGCTTGTTGCTGTTCCAGTTGATGAAGTACTCGGAGTCATCCGTGGTCCGTCCGCCCGCGAGACCGCGCCCCGGATCGCCCGTCCCCGGGCGCTCCACCTTGACCACGTCGGCGCCCAGCCAGGCGAGGGCCTGAGTACACGAAGTCCCGGCTTCGTACTGCGTCAGATCGAGAATGCGCAGACCGTCGAGTGCTGGCATGGGTGGCCTCCTGGCTGTGCGTTGCGGGCGCATACGATAACCCGTTCCGGGTGGACGTCGCAGTGCCGGCGATAGGCTCCGGCGGAATCTCGAAGAGGGGTAACGCATGCAGATCGGAAGTCGCTTCGACCTCGCGGTGCGAAGCGTGGTTTCAGCGCTCGTCGTTCTGGCGTTGTCTCCATCCGCCGGCGCGCAAGACACCGGAGCCATGGTCGAGTGGCCGGCGTTCGGCAACGGCCCTGACAACACGAAGTACTCGGCACTCGATCAGATCGACCGGTCGAATTTCCAGGAGCTCCAGGCCGCCTGGGAGTGGGAGTCCCCATCGACAGCCGTGGTGGAAGCGAATCCCGCGGTCAAGGCGGGCCAGTTCAAGCCGGTCCCGATCATGCTGGACGGCGTGGTCTACGTGGCCACCGAGGTGGCCCAGGCGGCCGCCATTGACGCGGTCACCGGCGAGACGCTCTGGACCTACGATCCCGAATCCTGGCGGGCCGGCCGGCCGGCGAACATCGGCTTTCAGCACCGCGGCGTCGTGTCCTGGCAGGGGACGGTCGCCGACGGGGACCGCGAGCGTGAGGAAACACGGATCTTCCTCGCCACCCACGATCGGCGGCTGATTGCCCTGGACGCGAGGACGGGCGAGCCGATTGGCGGCTTCGGCGAGGGCGGCCAGGTCGACCTGTTGGCCGACCGGGGCGAGGCGGACTTCGGACGCCGGGTCAACCCGCGCGCGATCACCCACAGCTCGCCGCCGGCCGTCGTCGGCGACACGGTCGTCGTCGGCTCCGTGGTCAGCGATGGGGCGATTCGGCAGGCGGCGCCGCCGGGCCACATCCGTGGCTACGACGTGCGCACCGGCGAACTCAAGTGGATCTTCCACACGATTCCCCAGGAGGGCGAATACGGCGTCGACACCTGGGAGAACGACTCCTGGAAATACAGCGGCAACACGAACGTGTGGAACATGATGGCCGTCGACGAGGAGCTCGGCTACGTCTACCTGCCGATCTCGACGCCGACGAACGACTTCTACGGCGGTCACCGGCTGGGCGACAACCTGTTCGCCGAGAGCATCGTCTGCCTGGATGCCGATACCGGCGAGCGGGTCTGGCACTTTCAGGCCGTCCACCACGGGCTCTGGGACTACGACTTCCCGACTCCGCCGCAGCTCGTCGACATCACGGTGGACGGCCGGGAGATCAAGGCCCTGGCCCAGGTTTCCAAGCAGGCGTTCACCTACGTTTTCGACCGGGTGACCGGGGAAGAAGTGTGGCCGATCGAGGAGCGTCCGGTGCCAGAGTCCGACGTCCCGGGCGAACGGGCGTCGCCGACCCAGCCGTTTCCGACGAAACCGCCACCGTTCGACCGCCAGGGGGTCAGCGAGGACGACCTGATCGACCTGACGCCGGAACTGCTGGCCGAGGCGAAGAAGATCGCCTCCGGGTTCCGGATGGGGCCGCTGTTCACGCCGCCGAGCACGGGTAGCGGCGTTCTCATGCTGCCGAGCGCGGGCGGCGGCGCGAACTGGCCTGGCGCGGCGGTCGATCCGGAGACCGGGGTTCTCTACGTCCCCTCGTCGAGCTCGATCAGCGTCCACCCGCTGAGCAAGCCCGATCCGGCGCGTTCCAACCTGAACTACGTCGGCTCGTTCTTCGCACCCTCCGGCAGTCCGCTGGGGCTGCCCCTGGTCAAGCCTCCCTGGGGCCGGGTGACCGCGATCGACCTGAACACGGGCGAGCACCTGTGGATGACGCCGAACGGCCACGGTCCGAACGGCCACCCGGCGCTGGCCGGCCTCGACCTGCCGATGCTTGGTGGTGGCCGCGGAGCGCCGATGCTCACGAAGACGTTGCTCTTTGTCACCCAGAGCCAGGGGCGGGGAGAGGACAACTCGCCGCGCCTGAACGTGTTCGACAAGGAGACCGGAGAGTTGCTCGGCCATGTGCCGCTGCCGGACACCGCCCGCGCCAATCCCATTACCTACATGGTCGACGGGAGGCAGTACATCGTCGTTGCGCTCGGCGGCGGCTCGTTCTTCGCCGATATCGGAGAACTGTCGGCGGACCCGGGCCTAAACTTCACCGACGAGCAGATCGCGGCGCTGGGGGCGCACAAGACGACGCCGCGGCTTGTCGCGTTCGCGCTGCCGTGACGGTCGGTCTGACGACGGTGCCGGCTGGCGCGCCGGCCGCGGGGGCGCGGCCCGAGGTTCGCGGAGTAGAGGTCGACGCCGAGACCCGCTGCGGGCACTACGACGGTCCAACCGACGTGATCGCGATGCGTTTCCGGTGCTGCGGGGAGTGGTTCCCGTGTATCGACTGCCACCAGGAAATGGCCGGCCATGAGGTGAGAGTCTGGTCGCTCGCGGAGCGGGACCGGGAGGCCGTGCTCTGCGGTGTCTGCGGTCGCAGGCTCACGATCGCCGAGTACATGGGCTGCGGTTCGACCTGCCCGAGTTGCGGCGCCGCCTTCAACCCCGGGTGTTCGAAACACTGGCACCACTACTTCGAGATGGAGGAGCCGAGCCGGTGATCGACGCTGACGTACACATCCCCAATCCACGTATCCAGGATCTGATGCCCCTGCTGCCGGAGCACTGGGTGGAGCACTTCAACAACACGGTGGACAAGGGTGCCTCCCAGGAGTACTACCCTCCGCGATCGCCCGTCGCCGGCCGCCGCGGCGGCCTGGCGGAACTCCGGGAGGCCGTCTTCGAGCAGGGCGGCGCGGAGTTGGCGATCTCGAGCTGCCTCTACGCAGTCGACAGTGTCCACAACCCGGACGTCGCTGCTGCGCTCGCGACCGCAACGAACGACTGGCAGTCCCGGGAGTGGCTGGAGCGGGAACCGCGGCTTCGCGGTTCGATCGTCGCGCCGATCCAGTTGCCGGCCGCTGCGGCGGAGGAGATCGAGCGGTGCGCCGACCGGCCCGGTTTCGTCCAGGTCCTGATTCCCGTGCGCACCGAGCACCCGCTCGGAAGCCGGCTCTACCACCCGCTGTGGAAGACGATCGAGCGGAGCGGCCTGGTCGCGGCGGTCCACTTCGGCGGCGCCCCCGTCATGCCGCCGACGCCGACCGGCTGGCCGTCCTTCTTCCTGGAGGAGTACACGGCGATGGCGCAGGTGTTCGCCACCCAGCTCACGAGCATGATCGTCGAAGGCGTGTTCGACGCCTGTCCTGATCTACGGGTCGTCTTCCTGGAGTCCGGCTTCACCTGGATTCCGGCCCACCTCTGGCGCATGGACAAGGAGTGGCGGAATCTGCGGCGGCTCGTGCCCTGGGTGCGCCGCCCGCCGTCCGACTACTTCCGCGAGCACGTCCGCGTCGGCATCCAGCCGCTCGATGCGCCGCCGGACCCGGCGCACCTGGGCGAAGTCGTCGACCAGCTCGGCTCGGAAGACCTGCTGCTCTACGCCAGCGACTACCCCCACATCCACGCCTGTGACGCCGGCGATCTGCTGCTGCGGCTGCTGCCGGACGGGCTTGGGCGTAAGATCAGGTCGGAGAACGCGCGCAGCTTCTACCGTCTCCCAGAAGAAGAAGGAGGGTAGCCATGACCGTCACCCTGTTCGAGCCATCCACGGAGGCCTCGGCGCTTCCTACCGCGATCGAGCCGAAGCGACCGCCGATTATCGACTGCGATTTCCACAACGAGCTCGACTCGATCAAGGATCTCTATCCGTACCTGTCGAAGCGCTGGCGCAACCACCTCGAGACGTTCGGTATCCGTCATCCGAACAGCGGCTACTACCCGCGCTTCATGGATCACCGCGAGGAAGCGCGGCCGCCATCGGGGCGCACCCCCGGTTCGGAAGTCGGCTTTGCGCGGGAGGACTTCCTTGATCCCTACAACGTCGAGTACGCGATCCTGAACCCGCTGTCTCCGGTCAGTTCGGCGCTCGACCTGGAACTCGGCGCGGCGCTCGCGAGTGCCGCCAACGACTGGCAGATCGCCGAGTGGCTCGATCCCGAGCCGCGGCTGCGGGCCTCGGTCGTCGTCACCCCGCAGGATCCCATAGCCGCGGCGGCGGAGATTCGGCGTTGCGGCGCCGACGGGCGCTTCGCCCAGGTGCTGTTCATGGGCCGATTGCAGGAACCGATGGGCCGGCGCAGGTTCTGGCCGATCTACGAGGCCTGCGTCGAGACGGGCATGCACGTGGCCTCCCACGCCTTCGGCGCCTACGGTCATCCGATCACCGGCGCTACATCGAGGACCACACGAGCCCGCCCCAGGCGGTGCAGGCGAACATCACCTCCATGGTGGTGGAGGGTGTCTTCGACCGCTTCCCGAGCCTGCGGATGATCTCGGTCGAGAACGGCTTCGCCTGGCTACCGCCCCTGATCTGGAGGCTCGACTCCGCCTGGAGCCTGCTGCGTGACGAGGCGCCGCACCTCGAGCGCCTGCCGTCCGAGGTCATCTGCGAGCACGTCTACGTGACCACGCAGCCGATCGAGGAACCGCCGAGGCGCCGCGATTTCCTCAACCTGATCGAGCACTTCGGCGAGTTGGCGAGCCACATCCTGATCGCGAGCGACTACCCGCATTGGGACGGGGACAACCCGGATGTCGTGCTCCCTTCGGGGCTCGACGACAAGCTCGTCCGCGGCATCCAGCGCGAGAACGCCCGCGCCCTCTACGGGCTCTAGGGTCGTTGGCAGGCACGATTTCGGCCCGGGCCGCCCGTCCGTGAAGTACGTCGTCGCCGAGGCGTCCGAGATCGAATCGGGCGGCCGCAAGATCGTGACCGTCGCCGGTCGCTCGATCGGCGTCTTCAACCTGGACGGCGAGTTCTTCGCGCTCCGCAACCGCTGCCCGCACCAGGCCGGTCGGCTGTGCGAAGGCAAGCTCTGGGGCGTGATCCGGTCCGAACGCCCAGGCGACTTCGAATACCGGCCTAGCCGGGAGATCCTCTGCTGCCTCCACGTCCGCACCGGCCAGTCCTGGTGCGCGCCCGAGCGCCTGCGCGTGCGGCGCTACGATGTGGAGACCGTCGCCGGCGAGGAACTGGCTGAGGCTGCCGATGCCGAGGCGGCCCCGGCGGACGACCCCGACGCCCCCGCCCCGGGCATGGTCAAGGGCCCGTACATGGCCGAGACCTACCCGGTCATCCGCGAGGGCAAGTACCTGGTCGTCGAGATTCCGGCGTAGAACGCCGGCGTGACGGCGGACGACGCCGATGGCCCTGAATGGCGGAGGCTACCCCGCCGGTTGGGCTTGTCGGGCGTGATGCCGGTCCGTAATCCTCAGCGCGTCAGGGGCGTCTTATCTTCATGGACTTTGTTTCGAGGGGCACGTCGGCCTCGGCGTCGACTCCGAAGGATGGTCGGCGGTGTCGTGGGAACTGGAGAGATCTCTGCGGAAATGGGAGACGAAGAATGATGAAGAGAATCCCGCGGGTTCTGGCGGTCTGCGGATTGGCGTTTCTGACAGCAGCGCCTTCCGCCGCGTCCGACGATACGGACGAGCTCGTCCGTCGGTTTCTGGCTGCATGGTGCGGCGAGGAGTCAGACCACTTCACCGATCTATTGGCTAAGGACTTCGCATGGTCCTGGAGGAGCGGCAGCGCTCGCAGCCGCACGGCGTTCGTTCAAAGGTGGAAGTCGTTTCGGGTCGAGTACCCTGAGTGTTCTGTCGAAGTGGAGGATCATGTGATCGACCGGAGCGAGTCGGCCGAACGAACCGAGGCCGTCAGGCTGACGTTTCGTGGTCAGCACAGAACCGGCCGTGCCGTCGAGCTACCGGCGATGGTCTTCTTTCGGAGCCGCGGTGAGCGGTTGGCTGCTGGCTGGGCCGTTCAGGACGACCTCAGCGCCCTGCTGCAACTCGGCTACTCGTTCTCCGCTCCAACTCCGCTCGGAGGCCGGAGACGCTGAACGCACCGCTTAGAATTGGCGGTCACCCTGTCCAGAGTTCCTAGTCGGAAGAGGAGCGATCAAATGGCGACGGTCTCTCAGCCAGGCGTCGAGCAGCAGGGAACCATCCTGCGAGGAGTGGTGAGCTGGTTCTGCGCAGTGCAGTTCATGCTCTACGGGTTTGCGAAGGTGACTGGCTCGCAGTTCACCGTTCTTGACTCCCGGCTTGCGTCACCCCTTGAGGACGTTTCCGGGTTCTGGTTGGCGTGGTACTTCTTCGGCTACTCAGGCCTGTACAAGGCTTTCATCGCGCTGGTCGAAATCGTCGGCGGCGGGCTGCTCGTGTTCCGGCGCACGGCACTCGCAGGGGTCTTGGTTCTGCTGCCGGCGACTGTGCACATCGTGCTGATCAACATCGCCTTCCGGGTCGACCTCGGTGCAATGATGATGGCGATCGTCCTGGCCTTCGGGCTTCTCTATCTGATCCGTCCGCAGATGCGGCAGTTGCTCGCGGTTGTGTTTGTCAGGCACGAATCGACCCGAGCGGCGCGAGTGGCCACGGTATGTGGCGTCGTTCTGGCGGGCGCACTGGCTTTCTCGTCCACGTACTGGATCGCGAACTTCAACAACAGATTCCCGACTGAGATCGACGGAACCTGGGACGTGGTCGGTGAACAGACGGAAGGCATCAGCAAAGTCTTCTTCGAGCGGAACCGTGCCTACTGGGTAGCCTTCATGGACGAAGACGGCACCCTGCGGGACCACCATTTCGAGATTGATGACGGGCGGCTGCAGATCTGGCAGGAGTGGTTGACCAAGGGAGAACTCCTCGCTCAGGGGGAGTTGACCGACGCGGACGTGATCGAGTTGCGCTTCACGGACGGTGGGCGGGCGGTGCTCCGGAGGCTGTTGGGGCCGCGTTCGTGACGGCGTATTCTCAAGACGCCGCCAAGTAAGGCCCCATCGCTTCAGGCTAGCGCCTCGGTCCCTGACGGGACCCGAGAGGGCCGAGACTTCTACTTCACGTGCTACGGCCCCAGCGCACCGATCGGAACAACTCCTACATCGCTCCTCCCGGTGTAGCCGTAGCCGTTCGGCACGATGACCGCGAGGGCCGAGGGCTCGCTTGGCGTGTCTCGCATGGCCTGTGGAGCCCGCTCGGCGAGGCGCCGCAGGTTCCTGGCGCCCTCATCGACGCCGCTTTGGCCGAGCTTGATCTCGAACGCGGCCCAACGGCCGTCCGCGGCCTCGACGATGGCGTCGACTTCCAGTCCGCCTTTCTCCCGGTAGTGGAAGACCTCTGCGTCGTTGGCCTGCGCATAGATCCTCAGATCGCGGACGACGAGCGATTCGAACAGAAGGCCCAGGAAGCGCAGATCTCCCACCAGGCGCTCGGGCGTAGCCCTAAGCGCTGCTACGGCCAGGGACGGATCGACGAAGTGGCGTTTGGGGGCTTCCCGAAGGATCGCCCGCGAGCGCAGGTGAGGTGACCAGGCCGGCTGATCCTCGATGACCATGAGCTGCTCCAGCGCGTCCAGGTAGCCTGCGGCGGTCTCGGGCTTCATGGAGATCTGGCTGGCACCCACATCGGTGGCCAGCTTGGAGAGCGTCACTTCCGTCGCGGTGTTCCGGGCGAGCGATCGCAGAAGCCGGCCGACGCGGATCGGGTCTGTTCGGCGTTCGGAGACCCTGGAGATATCCGTACGGCGTATCTCGTTCAGGTAATCCCGGTTCAATCGCAGGTTTTCGCGGGTCGGCTGGCCATGGTTGGCCGGCCAACCTCCGATAGCTACGAGTTCGGCAAGTTCCGGAATGCTGACTGAGGTCGCTTCGGCTCCCTGGGGCGAGCGGTTCAGCAGTTCGGCGAGAGAGATTTCGCCGCTGGAATGCCCGGATTCGAAGAGCGACAAGGGCCGCATCCGGATACGAGAGAAACGCCCGGCTCCTGAGTGCCGGGTGACATCGTCGGCTGGTACGGCGGAGCCGGTGAGGATGAACTGGCCGGAGTCGGCCCGGTCGTCGACCGCACGACGAACCTGGTTCCAGATCGAAGGTTCTAGTTGCCATTCGTCGATCAACCGCGGCGTTGCGCCGGCGAGAGCTGTGGCGGGATCCACTCTTGCGAGCTCCCGTGCGTTGCGGTCGGTATCGAGAAGAACCTCGCTCGCAGCCTTCTGTCTGGCGGTGGCTGTCTTGCCGCAGGCTTTGGGACCTTCCATGACCACGGCGCCGGCAGCGGCCAGACGTTCGTCGAGTTCCGCCTCGACAATCCGTGGAAGGTAACGCATCGAACGAGCTCAGCGGGTGAAACGGACAGGGTTCAAAGGGTGATGTGGACAAGCTGCAGAGGGTGAAACGGACAAAGTTTAGCGGGTGAAACGGACCATGTCTAGCGGGTTCTGTGGACAAGCCCCAGCGGGCGAAACGGACAAGTCCCAGCGGGCGAAACGGACAAGTCCCAGCCGGCGAAACGGACAAAGTCCGGTGGGCGAAACGGCCGGCGTCTCCGCGCCGGCGGGCGTCTTCGCGAAGCCGCTACGTCTGCGGCCGCAGGTCGTACGCCACGGCTTCGCGGTCGTTGCGCACCAGCAGGATGCCCTGGGCGATGGCCGGGTTGTTCCAGGTGCGTCCCGAGACGGCAGGCAGCGCCGCTACTTCCTGGTGGCTTTCGGGCGTCGCGCGGACCAGGACGAGCTGACCGCGTTCCGTCGTGATGAGCAGGTGGCCCGAGGCGACAAGCACCTGGCCGTGGCCGTAGCGGCCGCCCTTCCACATCCGGTCGCCGGTCTCGGCGTCGATGCAGGCGAGAATGCCGTTGTCGAGACCGTAGACGTAGCCGTCGTGGACCACCGACGTGGAGAAGGTGTTCTTCATCCGGTTGTTGAACCAGATCTCGCGAACCTGTGCGGTGTTCGCTTCGAGGTCGGCTTGGACTTCAAGCACCGCGGCGCCGTGACCGTAGCCGGACGACACGAAGATGCGATTCGGCGCCACCTGGACTGGCTGCGCGGCGTTGATGCCGTTCATCGTTGCCCAGAGCCGGCTCCAGTACGTCTCGCTGCCGTCGGTGGCCAGCGCGACGACTTGATCGGCGCCGATCAGGACGATCTGGGAAAGGCCGTCAAGGTTGAAGACCGCCGGCGCGGTGTAAGCGCCCTGGGCGTCGAGCGCCCGCCAGCGAATCGCGCCGGTCTCAAGTTCGTAGGCGATCACGGCCCCGTTCGGGCCGCCGGGCGCGGTGAGGACCGCTCCGTCCAGAATCGCTGGTGACGCCGCCATGCCCCAGGTCAGGTTCGCGGCGCCCGAGTCCTCGAGAATGTTCGTGCGCCAGATCGAAGCGCCGGTCGCGGCGTCGAGCGTGTGCAGTTCGCCGGTGGCGCCGAGTGCGACGAGCGCGCCCTCGTAGAGAGCCGGCGTGGCGCGGGGACCGTCACCGCCCATGCTCTCCTCGAAACGTGCGTCCCAACTCACGTTCCAGCGTTCGACGCCCGTCAACAGGTCGTAGGCGGCGACCACTTCCTGTTCGCGCCGCTGCTCGATGGTGTAGGCG
>JAGWAG010000127.1:0-4330 GCA_021296535.1 Acidobacteriota bacterium
CCGTGCGGTGGAGAACCGCGACATGCCGCCGTGGAGCGGCGACTCCGACAACCACGAGTGGTCCAACGACATCTCGCTGACCGACAGCGAGATCGAGAAGATCGTCGATTGGGCCAAGACCGGAGCCCCGCAGGGCGACCCCGCCGACCTGCCCGAGGCGCCGACCTTCCCCAAGGGCTGGAAGCTCGGCGAACCCGACTTCGTCGTCACCCTCGACAGCATCGAGGTGCCGGCCGAGGGTGACGATCTCTTCCCGCAGCAGGTCGTCGAGGTCGATCTCGGCGAACCACGCTGGATCCGCGCGATCGAGTTCCTGCCGGAGGACTCGCGCGTTACGCACCACTTCCTCACGACCTATGCGACGAGAATGGGCGAAGGCGGACCGGCCTACACCGGCGTACTCGGCATCTGGACGGCCGGCATGCCGCCCTACGTCTTCCCGGACGGCGTCGGCCGCCGCTTCGGCTCGAAGATCCGCATCATCGTCGACCAGCACTACCACCCGATCGGCGAAGCGACCCGCGACGCCTCGCGGATCGGCCTCCACTTTGGCGAGGGCGAGCTGCAGAAGGAGGTAATCACGATTCCGGTGACCAACACGGGTCTGCGCATTCCGCCCGGAGCCGGCCACCACGCCGAGAACGCCCACTACCTGTTCGACAAGGACGTGCAGATCCTCGCCTTCAGCCCGCACATGCACGTACGCGGCAAGGCGATGACCTACGTCGTCACCTACCCGGACGGTTCCACCGAGACCCTCCTGGACGTGCCGAAGTACGACTACAACTGGCAGTGGCTGTACTACCCGACGAAGCCGGTCGACATTCCGGCGGGCAGCCGCCTCGACGTCACCGCCGTCTGGGACAACTCCGAGGACAACCCTGCCAATCCGGACCCGACGAAGGAGATCATCTACCGCGGCGACACGTTCAGCGAGATGTTCAACGGCTTCATCGAAGTCACCCAGAAGGAAGGCGTCCTCTTCGAGCAGCAGAACCAGAGAGAGCAGATCCTCGACCTCCTGGCACTCCACCCGGCGAAGGACTCCTACGTGTCCGGGGGCTTCATGGGCTTTCACGTTCCGCGTGAAGGCGAGGGCTGGCTCTACATGGGCGGCATCTACTCCATCGTCCTCGACGACTTCGAATGGCAGGGCGACGAGCTGAGGATCACGACCCAGTTCCCCACCCTCAACGCAAGCGCCACGACCACCGTGATCGAGGGGCGGCTCAACGAGCAGGGTCAGCTCGTGGGCACAGTCACCATCGGCACCGATACCGATCAACCGCAACGGGTGCCGCTGTTTGCCGCCCCGGTCGGCGACCCCGCCGCGGCCTCCGCCGGTCCCTAGCCAACACTGGGTGCGCCGGCCTTCTGGCCGGCATCCGGCACTGGGTGCGCCGACGTCCCCGTCGGCATCCGCCACTGGGTGCGCCGACGTCCACGCCGGCTTCCGGGCCGACCCGCTAACGTGGCGAGGCTCCCGGGCCTGACCGTCCACCACGACCTCTCATGAAACCCCTGCACGTCGAAACGCCGCTCTTCGAGTCGCGCCCACTGTCCATCGGCGCGGGGCGGAGCATCTGGCTGAAGCTCGACGCGCTGCAGCCGCCCGGTTCGTTCAAGATCCGGGGCATCGGCCACGCCTGCCAGGAGTACGTTCGCCGCGGCGCCGTCCGGCGGCAACGCGGGGATAGCAGTCGCCTACGCCGGGCGCCATCTTTCGGTCCCGGTCCTCATCGTGGTGCCGGAAACCACCAGCGACCTGGCCAGGACCCTGATCCGGCGCGAGGGCGCCGAAGTCATCGTCCACGGCGATTCCTGGCAAGAAGCGAACGAACTCGCCATGTCGACGGTCGGGAAGTCCGACGTCCTGGTCCATCCATTCGACGATCCTCTCGTCTGGCAGGGACATGCCAGCCTGGTGGACGAGGTCGCGCGGTCGGGTACGAGACCCGACGCCGTCGTCGTCTCCGTCGGAGGGGGCGGCCTGCTGTGCGGCCTTGTGGAGGGACTACGGCGCAGCGGCTGGTCCGATGTCCCGGTGATCGCGGTCGAGACGGAGGGCGCCGACTCACTAGCCCAGTCCGTGCGAGCGGGCCATCGAGTCGAGCTCCCCGCCATCACCAGCCTCGCCATCACCCTGGGTGCGAAGAAGATCTGCAAGCGAGCGTTCCATTGCACCACGGATCACCCGCTTCGGAGCGTCGTGGTCTCGGACCGCGCCGCCGTGTCGGCATGTCACCGGTTCCTCGACCGGCTTGCGGTGCCTCGCTCGCCGTCGTGTACGACGGCGCGCCGGAGCTCAAGGACTTCGAGTCCGTCCTGGTCATCGTCTGCGGCGGCGCTACGACGACGCTCGAACAGTTGCAAGAATGGGCGGATGGAGACGGGAGAGCGGGCAGTACGGTCGCCGCTTCGCGGCGCGGATCTTCCCGGAAGCCGACGGGAACCCGGGTGGCGCGAATCCGCGCCACCCGCGAACCAGTCCGTGCACCCGTCAGCGGGTGCACGGATGGCACGTCGGCGCACCCAGTGGGTGGCGCTGTACCGAAAGCGGCGACACTTACTGGGTGCGCCGGCGTCCCCGCCGGCTTTCGCGGGCGATGCCGCGGAGCGGCGGCGACCGTGAGGGAAACGCGCGAGGCGGTAGCCTCGCTCCTTTGCACCGTAGCGGTCCTCCTCGCCGTCGGGTGCGCCGCCTCCGACACCCCGCAAGCCGGCCTCCAAACCGGGGCTGACAATCCCGCCATCGACGATCTGTTCGCCGCCTGGGACGAGCCCGGCTCGCCCGGCTGCGCGCTCGCCGTGGCGCGGGACGGCGAGTTCGTCTATTCCCGCGGTTACGGCTACGCCAACCTCGACTACGACATCCCGATCACGCCGCAGACGGTCTTCGACGTCGCCTCGGTGACGAAGCAGTTCGTCGCCGCAGTCGCCAACATGCTGGCGCAGGGCGGAACGGTCTCGCTCGACGACGACGTCCGCCGGTGGCTTCCGGAACTCCCCGAGTACGAGTCGCCGGTCACCCTGCGGCACCTGATCTTCCACACGGGCGGCCTGCGCGACTATCTGAACCTGTTCCCGCTCGCCGGCGCCGGCGACTACTACTCGGTGTCCCGAGAGCAACTCCTGGCGATGATGTCGCGGCAGCGCGCGCCCGTGTTCGCTCCGGGCGAGCGCTACGCGTACAGCAACACCGGCTACATGCTGCTGGCCCACGCTCTGGAGCGCGCCGCCGGCAAGTCGATCGGCGAGCTGGCCCGCGAGCGGATCTTCGAGCCGCTCGGGATGGAAGGCAGCCGGATGTACGAGAACCGCGAGGAGATCATCCCGCGGCGCGCCACCGGCTACCACCGCGACGACGGCGATGGTCGGCTGCGGATCGTCCACAACTACAACTTCGAGATCGCCGGCGACGGGCAGCTCTACACGACGGTGGAGGACCTGCTGCGCTGGGACGACTACCTCCATGGCGCCGAGAAGCCCGCGATCCACGAGTCGATGTTGACGCAGGGGAGGCTCAACGACGGCGATCCGATCGGCTACGCCCACGGGATCACTCCCGGCGAGTATCGGGGCCTGCGCACCGTGGGACACAGCGGCCATTCCTGGGGGTTCCTGACGGAACTCAGGCGCTACGTGCAGCCGGGCCTGTCGATCGCGGTCGCCTGCAACGCCGAGTACGGAGACCCCGGAGAGCTGGCTCGGCAGGTCGCCGATCACTACCTGGCGGACCAGCTTGGGCCCGCGGAGGGCGACGAGGAGGACGAGCAGGACGAGGACGACAAGGAGGAGGGCGCGGAGCAACCCGACGCCCCATCCCTGTCGTCCACCGAGCTGGCCGAGTTCGCCGGCAGTTTCTTCTCCACCGAGCTGGACGCGACCTACCGATTCGCCGTCGAGGATGCCGGTCTCACGGTGCGCGTCGAGCAGCAGCCGGCGCTTGCGGTCGCCCCGGTCGCCGAAGACGAGTTCAGGGTCGAGTTCGAGAGCCGGGGATGGGCGGCGTCTCCCGCGCGGCTGGAGTTCGAACGCAACTCCGCCGGCGCCGTGACCGGGTTCAGCCTGAGTTCGGGCTCGGAGCGGGGTCTCGTGTTCGAGAAGCAGCCGGGTTTGGAGATTCGATGACGAAGACGGAATGGAGCGAGGCCTTCGGCCTCGCGCGCTTCCTCAGAAGCCGACGGGAACCCGGGTGGCGCGAATCCGCGCCACCCGCGAACCAGTCGGTGCACCCGTCAGCGGGTGCACCGATGGCACGTCGGCGCACCCAGTGTGCGGCATTGCTGTCCGGCCTCGCCGTCGCCTTAACGGCCTGCGGCACCGGCGA
>JAGWAG010000127.1:4601-10013 GCA_021296535.1 Acidobacteriota bacterium
CCGCTGGCGGAGTTCTTCGCCGAGCTCGAGACGTCGCCCGCCGCCGTCAACGTCGCGTCCTTCGCCGGTTTCGGGACGCTCCGAAGCGAGGTCATGGGCGAGGACTACATGCGCCACGCCACACCGGAAGAGCTGGCCGCGATGGCGGACCTGCTCCGCCAGGAACTCGAAGCCGGCGCCCTGGGCCTCTCCTCCGGGCTGGAGTACGACCCCGGTTCCTTCTCCACGACCGAGGAAGTCGTGGAACTCGCGCGAGTGGCCGCCGCCCACGGAGGCCGCTACATCAGCCACATCCGCAGCGAAGACCAGTACTTCTGGGAAGCGATCGAGGAGATCATCCGGATCGGCCGCGAGGCGCAACTCCCCGTCCAGGTGACCCACATCAAGCTCGCGATGAACCGCTGGTGGGGCCAGGCTGAGCGCCTGATCGCCATCCTGGACGAGGCCCGCGCTTCAGGGGTGGAGATCACGGCGGACATCTACCCCTACCGGGCCTGGGCGACATCGTTCACCTGGTTGACGACCGTGTTCCCCGATCGCGATCTCGACCGGCGGGACGGAGCGGAGTACATCCTCGCCGACCTGCTGTCGCCTGACGACGTCCTGCTCCCGGACTTCCTGCCGGAACCGGCCTACAGCGGCCTGACCCTCGCCGAGATCGCCGAGATCCGCGGCTCAGACCCGGAAACGACCCTGATGGAGCTGCTCAAGGCCGACACCGAGGCGGGCGGCGAATCCCCCATGCTGGGTTTCGCGATGGACGAACCCGACATCGAAGCCATCATGGCCTGGCCGCACACCGTGATCTGCACCGACGGCGGGCTTGCCGGTTCGCACCCGCGCGGGTTCGGCGCCTTCACGCGGTTTCTCGGCCACTACGTTCGCGACCGCAACGTCGTGAGCCTGGAAGAGGGCATCCGCAAGACGACCTCGCTCTCCGCCCGGCAAGTAGGGATCGCCGAACGCGGCGCGATCCGGGAGGGCCACTACGCCGACCTGGTCCTGTTCGACCCCGCGACGGTCATCGACCGCTCGACGTACGAGGAACCGCATGTACCCTCCGTGGGGATCGAGAAGGTCTGGGTCAACGGCGAACTCGTGTTCGACGGCGGCGAGACCACCGGCAACCGGCCCGGCCGGCCGATTCGCCGCTAGAGCGAGAAAGGAGACGAGTTGAGCAGCTTCACGCAGATCGCTGATTTTCGAGCCGAGTGCGACTGTCTGGCCGAGATCCTGGAGCCACTGTCGGACGACGACTTCGATCGGGCCACCCTGTTCAAGGAGTGGACCATCCACGACGTCGTCGCCCACCTCCACATCTTCAACTACGCCGCCGACGCATCGATCCACGATCAGTCCGCGTTCGACGACTTCAAGCAGTTCATGGCCGCCCGGCGCGGCCGTCTCACCCTGCTTGAGCTGACCGACGAATGGCTCGAAGGCAAGCGCAACCGCGCCGTCTACGACGTCTGGCGTGAGTACTACCCGGAGATGTGCGAACGCCTTGAGGGCGTCGACCCGAGGATGCGCGTCGAGTGGTTCGGACCGCCGATGAGCGCGCGGAGTTCGATCACCGCCCGGCAGATGGAGACCTGGGCGCACGCCCAGGAGGTCTTCGACCTGCTCGGACTCGACCGCGAAGAAATGGACCGGATCAGGAACATCGTCTTCCTGGGACTCAACACCTTCGGCTGGACCTACGCGGTGCGCGGAATGGAGGTCCCCGACACCGTTCCGGCCCTCCACCTGACTGCCCCATCCGGCGACGTCTGGACCTGGAACGCGGACGAAACGGCGAACCGGATCACCGGCAAGGCCGTCGACTTCGCCCAGGTCGTCACCCAGGTACGCAACGTCGCCGACACCTCGCTCGACGTCGAGGGACCGATCGCCACCGAGTGGATGAGCATGGCCCAGTGCTTCGCCGGGGCGCCCGAGACACCGCCAGCGCCGGGTTCGCGGCACAAGGCCTGAGGCTCGAAGCGCTGAACGCCCAGAACAGGCTCTTCAGTCCTCCGGCCGACCGGAGTCCAGACTGGCCTTGACCAACGGCGCCTCGACGTCGAACTCCCTGGCAACGTCCAGGCACAGCGACAGGTCCTTGACCGGCATCGCGGGCCAGGTCACGCGCCGCGGGGGCATCGGGAAGTTCTTCGATACGAAGCTCCGGCCCGTCGACACGTTCAGGATCTCCATGAACCGGGCCAGGTCCATTCCGTGGGCGCCGACGACTTCGCGCACCTCCTGAACGAGTGCCCAGGTGCCAAGCGCGATCGCGTTGTTGCCGATCTTCATCGCCTGACCGGCCCCGACACCGCCACAGTGCATCGTCGTGCCGAGCACGTCGAAGGCTTCCCGGCACCGCTCGATCGTCGCCGCATCCCCACCCGCCATCAAGGTCAGCGTGCCCTCCCGGGCACCGGCGACCAGGCCGCTGACCGGGCAGTCGATCACGTCCACGCCTCTCGCTGCCGCTTCTCCTGCAAGCTGCTGGCAGTAGACCGGCGACACGGTGCTCATGACCACGACGACTGCTCCCGCGCGCAGCGTGCCCAACGAGCCGCCTTCGCCGCGCAGCACGCGATCGGTCTGCTCCTCGTCCCAGACGATCGTCATCAGGATGTCGGCGTTCTCACCGACCGCCCGCGGCGTCCCATGCTCTTCGATCCCTTTCGGGGCCAGGCGTTCGATCGCGTCGCGGCTGCGGTTGACCGAGCTGACCACCCGAAAGCCGGCATCGAGCAGGCGTGCCGCCATCGGTTCGCCCATGGCGCCAAGTCCGATGAAACCGATCGTGGGTCGTGGCATGGTCCAAGCCTCCCATTTACGTCTTAGGCGTTTCTAGTCTAAAGTGTACATCGTGCCTCGACCCGATGCCAGCGACTACGAGACCGCCGCGCAGGTGCTCGCCGAGTTCGCGAGCACGGGCTACGCGAAGACGTCGATGACCTCCCTGGCAGAAGCGGCCGGCGTCACGCGGCAGACGCTCTACAACCGGATCGGGCGCAAGCACGCAGTGCTCGAGTGGGCGATAGGCGCCGTCGTACGTTCGCTGCGCGTAGACGCGCTTGCGTGTCTGGCCGACCCCGAGAGACCGACCGAGCAGGCCCTGCTCGATGCCTTCTGCTGCTGGCTGGGACCGGTCGTGAGGTTCGTGCGCGACGGCCGTTACGGCGAGGAGATTCTCGGGCTCGGCAACGCCGCACGGCGGCAGACGGGCTCCTACCCTCTCGACGCCTTCACCGCCGAGGTCACCGACGCTCTGTTGGCGGGAGGAGTCCGCGAGCAACTCCGGGAAGCCGCCGATCTGGCGTTCGTGCTCGTCATGGCCGCGAAGGGACTCCTGGCCGACAGCGAAACCGAAAGCGACTTTCGAGCAGGAATGGCGCGCGCCCTTCGCGGGGCCGGAATCAACAGTTCGTCCAAATGAGTCCGCAACCAACCCCCTATGGGAGATCCAGGTAGATGACCAATCGCACCGTCCTCATCACCGGCTGCTCGAGCGGCTTCGGCAAACTGGCAGTCAACACCTTCCGAGCCGGCGGCTGGAACGTCGTGGCCACGATGCGCTCGCCGGAGAAGGAAGCGGAGCTCACCGGCCTTGAAGGCGTCCTCGTCACGAGGCTCGACGTCAAGGACTCGCAGAGCATCGACGCCGCCTTCGAGCAGGGTGCCGCCGCGTTCGGCTCGATCGACGCGGTGGTCAACAACGCCGGCTACGGCAGCAACGCGCTCTTCGAGCAGTCGCCCGATGCCTCCGTCCGCGATATCTACGAGACGAACGTCTTCGGCCTGATGAACGTGATGCGTCGGGCCCTGCCAGACATGCGGGAGCGGGGCTCCGGGCGCATCGTCAACGTGACGTCGATGGCGGGCCTGATGGGCCTGCTCGGCAACTCGGTGTACTCGTCGTCCAAGTTCGCGGTCGAGGGACTCACCGAAGCGCTCGCGCTCGAGTACAAGCCGCTCGGAGTCCGCATCGTTTCCGTGGCGCCCGGGGCCTACCTGACGACCGCGTTCGGCGCCAACACGGACAACTACATCGAGTCCGGCGACCCCCAGCTCGTCGAGCACTCGCAGAATGTCCGCGACCACTTCGCCTCGATCGTCTCAGGCGGCACACCGCAGGATCCGCAGGAGGTAGCGGACAAGATCTACGAGTGCGTGACCGCCGACGAGGTGCCGGTGCACAACCCCGTCGGCGCCGACGCGGAACGGCTCAGCGGTCTGATCGACAGCCTGCCGTCGCGCCAGGCCTTCGTCGACGCGATGGAGCAGATGCTGCTGCCGCCGGCCGGCTAGCCGCCAGCGCTGGCTGCAGGGAACGGGGCCCTAGCTTCCTCGGACTTCGATGTACAAGGGGAGCACCGGACACTCTTCCCGAGTGATCGAAGCAAGCTTGGAGCCGGTTCAAGCGAGGTCGAACCGATCCAGGTTCATCACCTTGGCCCACGCCGCGACGAAGTCGCGCACGAGAGCCTCCTGCGAGTCGTCGCAGGCGTAGGCCTCCGCGATGGCGCGGAGCTGGGAGTTCGAGCCGAATACGAGGTCGACCGCGGAGCCGGTCCACCGGACATCGCCCGTCGACCGATCGCGGCCCTCGAAGACGCCCTCGCGGCCGGCGCTGGCCTGCCACTCGGTTCCCATGTCGAGCAGGTTGACGAAGAAGTCGTTCGTCAACACTTCCTGCCGGTCGGTGAAGACGCCAAGTTCGGAGCCGCCTGCGTTCCCTCCCAGGACGCGCAGGCCGCCGACGAGCACCGTCATTTCGGGAGCGGTCAGGGTCAGCATCTGCGCCCGGTCAACGAGCAGCACCTCCGCGGGCCGCTGATGTCCGTTCCCGAGGTAGTTGCGGAACCCGTCCGCCGTCGGCTCGAGAACGGCGAACGACTCGACGTCCGTCTGCTCCTGAACCGCGTCCGTGCGACCCGGCACGAAAGGCACCTCGATCTCGTAGCCAGCCTGCTTCGCCGCCTCTTCCACGGCCGCGCAACCGCCGAGGACGATCAGGTCGGCCAGAGAGACCCGCTTGCCGTCCGATTGGGAGCCGTTGAAGTCCGCCTGGATCGCCTCGAGCGTCTGCAGAACGTCACCCAACCGCGCCGGGTCGTTGACGGCCCAGTCCTTCTGCGGCGCGAGCCGGATGCGCGCGCCGTTCGCGCCGCCGCGCTTGTCCGTGCCGCGGAACGTCGCCGCCGACGCCCACGCGGTCGAAGCCAGTTGGGAGACGGTCAACCCTGAGCCGAGGACCTGACTCTTGAGAGCCACGACATCGTCCTCGTCGATCAACTCGTGGTCGACGCCGGGAACAGGGTCCTGCCAGAGCTGCGCCTCCGCGGGAACCCACGAACCGAGACAGCGGCTGCGGGGACCCATGTCGCGATGGGTCAGCTTGTACCAGGCCCTGGCGAA
>JAGWAG010000128.1:0-9428 GCA_021296535.1 Acidobacteriota bacterium
AACCAGCAAACGTCCGTCCAGGGTTTCGGCGGGGCGGCCCCAGATCTTCACGTTCGGATCCTGCTTGAAGCGGTGCTTCTGCTCGTTCGCGCCGCGGAAGAGCCAGAAGCCGAAGGCGGCGAGCAGGACGATTCCGACCGCCGCGACCGGCGGCAGGATGTCCGAAGCGTGGACCAGCCACCAACCGGAGAGGCAGTAGAAGAACGGCACCAGGACGTAGTCGCCCCAGACCAGCCCCAGCCCGAAACGCTCGGCAATGATGTCCCAGGTGTGGACCATTCCGTACTCGAACTGGAAGTAGTTGAACACGTACGCGAACGTGATGGCCTGGTAGATGGCCATCGCCAGCGTCACCTCGCCGTAGATCTCGTACTGGACGGCGGCGAAGGACAGGTTGAACACCGCGAGGCCAATGAGCGACGGGCGGTAGCTGAACATCTTCAGATCCACCCCGAAGAGTGTCGGGTTGAGCTCCGAACCCATGAAGAAGCTCCGACCATCTCCCGCCGAGGCACTCCGGGCCCGGGCTCCCCGGAGATAGAGCCAGCCGGAGACCGCAAGGGAGAACACGTTCGCCATGACGAACAGAGCGACGAAGTGCGTGTGGAGCACCGAGAAGGAGAACCAGCCGGAGACCTGGGCGACGACTCCCAGGATCACGGTGACCAGGAACAGCACAAGGCCGTTCAGCTTGTAGACGCGTGTCTCCCCTTCGAGCTCCGGCCCGGCGACCCGCCGTCCCGGCAGGACGATCGAACCCGCGAAGAGAAAGCCGACGAACAGCAGCAGCATCCCCGCCGCCTCCAGCAGAGTGCTGCCCGACAGCGTGGACAACGAAAAGTCCGGCATGCCTGTACCTCCCTTTCAGCGAGACTAGCGGGCCGGCTCGGCCGGCAACCGGACGGACATCACCGCCGCCAGGATGAGCACCACGCCAATCGCGACGAACGGCGCCTCCGGCGACAGCGCCTGGAACATGTAGGTCGCAACCAGCGGCGCCGCGATCTTGCTGGCGTTGCCGTACGCCTGCTGCACGCCGAGCACCTGCCCGACGACATCGCTTCCGGGGGCGCGCTTCGAAACCTGGGATGTCGTGCAGGGGAAGAGAAGCGAGGTGCCCAGCGGGACGAAGAACACCGCCGCACCGAGCGTCCAGAGGCCGGTGGCGAACGGAATCGCGACCAGGCCGACGCCGAAGCTCACGGCGCCGGCGCGCAGGACGCTGAGCTCTCCGTAGCGCCGGACCGCCCATCCCAGAACGAGCACGCGAAACGCGATGGACAGCCCGCCCAGATAGAAGAAGAACAGCCCGATGTTCGACTCGTCCACCCCGAACCGACGTCCAAGATAGAGGCCGATGATCGCCGTCATTCCCGCCATCCCGATCTGTCCGGCGGCGTAGATCCAGATCAGCAGGTTCAGCGGACGCAGCGGCTGGACCGCCACCCGACCGACCGCGCCGAGGATCGAGTACGGCGCCTCCTCCGCGTCGGACTCTTCCCTTCTCCGCCGGGATTCCGGCAGCCAGATGCGCGCGAACACAGCGGCCGCCAAGCTGAACGCCGCAGCCACGGCACCGGCCCCGGCCGGATGAAGCTGGGTCGCGAGACTGCCCACCGCCGGGCCAATCATCGCCGCCGAACTCGTGACGGCCGTCACCCATCCGATTCCCTCGGCCCGCCGCTCGCCGGTCACCGAGTCGGCGATGTAGGCGAACACCACCGGCACCGTGCCGCCGCCGACACCATGGACCAGCCGGGCCAGCAGCAGCAGTTCGAGCGACTGCGCCATTCCGAAGAGCAGGTAGCCCGCAGCCGACACGAGGAGGCCGAGAAGCAGCGCCGGCCGGCGGCCGGAGCGATCGGCGAGCCGGCCCCAGAGGGGTGCACTAGCCATCGCCGCCAAGGCGAAGGCGGACACCAGGGCGCCGACTTCGAAGGGGGTCGCGCCGTAGCGTTCGGCGTAGAACGGCAGGAGCGCCACGACCAGGAACTCGCCCAGCGTGCTGACGAAAGCGACCACCATGAGCGCCGCCAGGCGATGGCGAATCAACGGCGGCACCTCAGAGGCGGCCGCCCGTGCGGTCGTCCCAGGCGATGGTCGATCAGGCGCGACACCGGGCTCTCCCGCTGGACGTCAGGGCGCTCAGAGCCGGCCGCCGGCGCGGTCGTCCCAGGCGATGAAGGCGGCCGCGCTCAGCACCATGAGCAGCACGCCGTAGGCGGCGGCGATGCCCGTCTCCTGGATCCGGAGGCTGGACTGAATCTCGATCGAAATGGGACGCGTGTCATAGGTGTAGAGCACGATCGACGTGACGAAGTCGCCCAGCATCGTGATGAAGGCGAGGCCGGCGCCCGCGATGACCGCCGGCCGCAACAGCGGCAACACGATCTGCACGACCGTCCTCAACGCGCCCGCGCCGAGACTCGCCGCCGCCTCTTCCAGGCGCGGGTCGAGCTGACGCATCCCGGCGAAGATCGAACGGCCGGTCAGGGGCAGCGAGCGGACCAGGTACGCCAGGGGCAGGATCCAGAGCGTCCCCACCAGCACGAACCGGCCGATCCAGGGGGCGTTGACACTCATCGCCGCCGCCAGGGCAAGAGCGAACACGGTGCCCGGGATCGCCCAGGGCAAGGTCATCATCGCCTCCAGCGCCCGACCGGGCAGACCGCCGCGCCGGAGCGACAATCGCGCCGCGGCGACGCCCACGACGACCGCCGCCAGGGTCGCCGCGGCGGCCATCCACAGTGAATTGAGAGCAGGCCGCAGCCGTTCAGCCGAAGACAGCAGATCGCCGTAGTTCACGAGGCCGAGCACCGGCGGGAACGCCTCGACGGTCCACGTGTTCGGTGGCACGAGCGACATCAGGATCAGCGTCGCGTGGGGTAGCAGCAACACGCCCGCGAGGACCCAGCCACCCGCCGCCGCCGCGATCCGGGCACGCTGAGTTTGCAGCCGCCTGCGCGCCGGCGGCGTGCCCCGCGCGCCCGACGCCAGGTCCAGGCCCGGATCGATCCGGCGCAGCAGCAACAGCGAGCCGAAGGCCAGGAGCGCCAGCATCGTCGTTTCGACGTAGGCCATCCGCAGTTCCCCGTTCAGCTTCGAGGCGACGATCTGGGTCGTCATCACCGCCACCGAAGATGTAGGGCGCCGAGAAGGAGCCGAGCGAGGTCATGAAGGTGAGCAGTGTCGCCCCGGCCAACGCCGGCCGCAGCCGCGGCAGGGTCACGCGGAACAGGATCTGCGACCGGCTCGCGCCCAGACTCTGCGCGGCTTCGATGGCAGCTCCGTCCTGCCCCGACAACCCCGCCCGCGTGAACAGGTAGAAGTAGACGTACATCGAGTACGCGTGGACCAGGAGGATCGCCCACGCCCCGGTGAGCCGCCCAGCGTCTGCAGCCCCCGCGCCGCGAGACCGCTCTCGCCGTAGAGAAACAGGAAGGCGATGACGCCGACCAGCGGAGGCAGCGCAACCGGTAGCGCAACCAGGGCGCCGAGCAGGCGCCGGCCCGGGATCTCGTTGCGTTCGAACAGGAACCCGAGCGGCACGCCGATCGCGGCCGCGGCCAGCGTCGAAAGCACGGAGATCCACAGAGTCCGCCACATCGCGTTCCACTCGTCCGCGCGGGTGAAGAAGGACCGGAACGCCTCCGTCGTCGGACCATCAGCGTCCGGACCGCCGATGCCGAAGGCCTCCGCCGCGACGACGAGCAGCGGGTAGCCGACGAGCCAGACGAGGAACGCCAGGACCAGCCACGGCATGAGCGACCGGAGTTGCACCGAGCCGCGGCCGCGACTCGCGCGATTCAAGGCCCGGCCCCGGTCGACCCGGCCGGGAAGACGCGCGGCGGTGGCTCCTGCGCAGCCGGTCGCACGACGCAGGCTCCGCTCAGGCCGGCCGCGGTGCCGGGCATCGCGACTTCGACGGTGACGGAATCCGCCGCTGCCTCGAAGCCGCCGGACGGAGCGGTCAACCGGACGGTGTAGAAGCTGCTGCTGCCGGTGTAGCGCTCGACCTCGATCTCGCCTCTCAAGCCGGTTCCCGCGCCCGGCGCCAGCTCGAGCGACTCGATTTCCAGGGCCTCCGGGCGGACGCACACGTCGACCCGGTCGCCGGCCTCGATCCGGTCGCCGCCCCGGCAGGACCAGACCTGCGGAGCCCCCTCCGACCCGATTCGGACCTCGAGCGCGCCGCCGGCGCCTCTCGCTTCGACCACCCCCGGCAGCACGGAGCAGCGGCCGACGAACGTCGCGACGAACCGCGACGCGGGATCCTGGTAGAGCTTGGCGGGCACCGCGACCTGCTCAAGCCGGCCGTCATTCAGCAACCCGATCCGCTCCCCGAGTTCGAACGCCTCCTCCTGCTCGTGGGTGACCAGCACCGTCGTGATGCCGGTCTGCTTGACCGTCTGGCGCAGGTCGACGCGCGTCTCCTCGCGCAGCGCCGGATCGAGGTTCGAGAGCGGCTCGTCGAGCAGCAGGACCCGCGGCCGCGGCGCCAGTGCCCGGGCCAGCGCGACCCGCTGCTGTTGGCCGCCCGAGAGTTCGGCGATCCGCCTCGCCTCGAATCCGCCCAGGCGCACGAGTTCCAGCATCTCGGCGACGCGCGCCTGCACGTCGCCCTGCCCGCCGCCGCGAACCTTGAGCCCGAAGGCCACGTTCTCCGCCACGCTCAGATGCGGGAACAGCGCGTAGCTCTGGAACAGCATGCCGACGCCGCGACGGGCCGGCGGCAGGTGTTCCACCGCCTCGTCCGCGATCAGCAGGCGCCCCCGGTCGAGCTGTTCGAAGCCCGCCAGCAACCGCAGCATCGTCGTTTTGCCGCTGCCGCTCGGGCCCAGCAGAGCGAAGATCTCGCCCGGCTCGACATCGAGCGAAACGCCGGCGAGAACGACCGTGTCGTCGAACGACTTGTAGACGTCGTCGAACCGGACGGAGGCGCCGGCCGCCAGGCTCATCCCCCGCCCTGACCGCGAACGGCCCGGTCCCACTCCGCCATCCACTCGGACCCGTTCTCCTCGATCATCTGCCAGTCGACCTCAGCCCGACGAAGGCGCGACTGCACGTCCGCCACCCACGGCGCGAGCTCCTCGGCGTCCAGATCGTCCCGCGCCGGCAGGCGGAACGCCTCGCGCACCGCCAGGGCCAGCGCCTCGGGCGAGCCCAGCCAGTCGAGGAATGCCTCGGCCTCCCCCGGGTGCTCCGAGCCCGCGACGACCCCCACCGAGTCCTGGATCACCGCCGTGCCGCTTGCCGGGAACCGGTAGGCGACGGGGGCGCCCCGGTCGATCAGGGAGAGCGTGTCCGTCATCTCCCAGAGCGTGAGCACGCCCTCCTGCCGGGTCAGCTTCTCGTGCAGAACCGCGGGGCTGTGCACATACTCGCGGGTCTGGCCGTCGAGCCGGCGCAGCCAGTCGAAGCCGGCCTCCGTGCTTCCCGTCTCGACCACGGAGTCGGCCAGGATCTTGCCGAAGATCGTCCGCATCGTGCCGCTGGCGAGCGGATCGCGAATCACGACCTCGTCGTACCAGCGCTCATCGAGCAGATCGTCCCAGTCGGCCGGCGCCTCGTCGGCGCTGATCGCGTCGCGGTTGTACACGATGATCGTCGGCGTCTGGTAGAGCGTGTAGTAGAGACCCTCCGGGTGCCGGTCGGCCGCGTCCAGGGCGTCGGCCCAAGAGGGCTCGGACGGCGCCAGCAGACCCTCGGCGGCGCCCCGCGCCAGGATCGTCGCCGGGCCTCCGAACCAGACGTCCGCCTGCGGATTCGCCCGCTCGGAGCGAATGCGGTCGTAGACCTCCTGCGACCCCATGTCGAGCCAGCGGACATCGACATCGGGGCGAGCCGTTTCGTACGCCTGCTCGACGACCGTCAGCAGATCCCGCCCATGCGGCGAGTAGACGACCAACGGTGTCCGCCCGTCACCGCCGCAGCCCGCCACGGCCGCGGCCGCCGCGAGACAGAACAGGATCGATCGACTGCCCAGGGCCAAGGAGTTCCGCATCGGCCGCCAAGTGTACGCGGCTGGCCGCGCCGGCGTGGCGGTGGCGGCGTGGCGGTGGTGGCGCGGCGGCGGTGGCGCGGCGGCGGTGGCGCGGCGGCGGTGGCGTCACCCGCCTGCCCGGTCGGGATCGGAGGGGATGAGTCCCAGCGGCCACTCGCGCTTCGGAGGAAGATGGAGGGACGGCGCTCGTTGCGGTCGGCTGCGCTCCGGTTGGTCGTCGGTTGATGGGAGTTCGTCGGCCGTCGCTTGCCGACAGCCTCGCTGGGACTCATCCCCTCCGATCCCTGGGCAGGCTGGACGGCGTTGCACGAGCCTTCCGGGCTGCACTCGTAAGCAGTGGGGCGACCGCGCCTGCAGTAGAGAGCTGTGCCAGATCGACGCCCTATCTCTGGGTGCGCGGACCTTCTGGTCCGCATCAGGCGCGATGCCGCGAAGCGGCGAGCCGGAGTCGGTCAGGGAACAGAGCGTCAGGGGGCGGACCGCACCACCAGACTCGGATGGAACCGGCGGAGGTTGCGGAAGTAGGTGCGGTTGGCGGAGGCGAGCCAGTCGAGGTCGATGGCGGTGGGGTCACCGACTTCGGCCACTTGGCCCTCGAGCAGCCGCCTGGGGAACAGCAGCATTTCGCCGACGACGAGCACCTGTTCGCCGTTCTCCATGGCCTCCCTGACTTCGAGACCCTCGGCCTCAAGCTCACGCCGGAGCAGGCGGGTCAGCCGCCGGACCTGATCGTCGACGTCGTTCCTAGCCACCGTCCAACCCTGCCACCAGATCGCGCTCGGACGGAACCCGCTTCAACTCGTCGTGCCGTGGCCGTTGACGGGCTTGCGTCAGCAACGACACGACGATCATCGCGATCAGGCTGAACACCGGCGCCAGCAGCGTGTCGAGGCCGCGATACGCGTCCGCAACCGCGAAGTGCAGAACGAGGCGCGCGGCGCTGCCACCGATCACGCCGGCAAGCGCCCCGGGCGTGTTCGCCTTGCGCCAGAACAGGCCCAGCAACAGCGGCACGAAGCAGCCCGCCAGCACGATGTCGAAGGCCAGGATGAGCAGGATCCCCGGCTGCGGTCGCAGGTAGGCGAAGACGACTGCGCCCGCCATCGTCGGCAGGGCGATCCAGCGGGAGAAACGCAGCATCCGCTCGTCGTCCCAGGGCGACCGGCTGTGCCGTTGGACCAGGTTGCGGGTGATCACGTTCGCGAGGTCGAGCACGACGCCGCTCGCGGTCGACATGCTGGCGGCGATGATCCCGAGCAGGATCGCACCGCCGACGAGCATCGGCAGATCGCTGAGCGCGAGGTCGATCAGCAGCGAGGAGCCAGGTTCCCGGTCGAAATGGAAGGCAGCCAGCCCGATCAGCGACACGGCGAGTCCGACCACGAGAGTCAGCCCCGCGGCGAGATAGCAACCGCGCTTCGCCGAGCGACCCGAATCGGCGGAGATCATCCGCTGGATGAAGTCGATCGCCACGATGTCGCCGAGAGCCAGCGACCCGAGGGCCGCCCAGTTGACGAGCGCTCCGTGCTCCCGCGACAGCAGGCCGTCCAGACTCATGCTGCCATCGGGCGCCGCGGCGAGGAGGACGCCCCAGCCGTGCGCGCCGCCCAGCCAGGCCACCGCGACGACGATGCTGACGATGAAGATCGACACCTGGAGGACGCTGGTGGCAATCGTCGCGTGGAGACCGCCCGAGACCGCGTAGGCGAGGATGCAGACGGCGATGCCGACCAGCATCGGCAGGTAGGGCAGTCCGAACACGACCCGCAGCAGGAGGCCGAGCCCCGCGAGGTTGCCGGCAACCAGCACGATGTTGCTCAGGAGCATCAGGCCCGCGGCGAGCGTCTCGGTCCTGACGCTGTACCGCCGCCGGTAGAAGTCGGCCAACGTCATCAGCCGCATCCGGTGCAGGGGTTCGGCGAACCAGGTGCCGGCGATGACCAGGCAGAGCGCCAGGCCGATCGGGATCACCGCGCCGGCCCAGAATCCGCTCGAGTGGACGAGCGACGCGTTGCCCACCGAGCCGTTCGCGTCGAACGCCTGCGCACATAACGTGATGCCGACGACGCCGACCGGCATCGCGTTGCCGGCGACGTAGTAGTTCGTCGCCCGGCCGCGACGCCGACGACCAGGGTCACCGCGATGAACACGAGGACGGCTACGCCGATCGCTGACACGGCGGCAGTGTAGTTGGCGGCCGCGGCCGATTCGCCCGCGTGCCATCCGTGAGTCCGATGAGACCGGCGCACCGAGTGGTTCACGGGTGCCGTCGATGGCGCCCCCCGTAAACCATGGCCGGCTGTATAGTGCCGGACGGTAGTGATCGCGCGCGGTATCAACCGGATGCCCGTACCCTTCGCACTTGCTGCGATGTTCGTGGCCTGCGCGTCCTCCGAACAGGGCGACGTCCCATCGACCGCCCCGGCCGAGACGGTCGACGCCGCCGTCGTTGCCAACCTCCGCGACGAGGGCTTCCACCGCTCGCGGGTCATGGAGTTCGCCCATGTCCTGACGGACCTCTACGGCCCAAGGTACGCGAACTCGCCTTCCTACGACGGCGCCTCCCGCTGGGCCCGGGACACGTTCGAGGACTTCGGCCTCGACGCGGCGCTCGAACCCTGGGGCGAGTTCGGCTACGCCTGGGAGAACCGCTACACGTCCGTCCACATCACCGCGCCGCAGTACCAGCCGGTCATCGGCTACGCCCAGCCCGGCACCCGGAGCACGAACGGCAGCGTCGCCGGGCCGGTCGGCGCGGTCGATCTGTCGGCCATCCGGACGCGGGACGACCTGAACGCTCTGCGAGAACGGATCGAGACGTCGATCCTCCTCATTTCGCCTGAGCGGGTGCTGGTTCCCAACTTCTCGCCGCAGGCGGTCCGGCTCTCGGACGAGGAGCTCAGCGGGATGGTCCGCCTCGAGATCGACCCGCGAAACAACCCCGCTCAGTCGGCGGACGACGACTTGACTGAACCCGAGCTGACGCGCCGCGACATCGAGACGTTCCTGGAACAGCAAGGCGTCGCTGTCCTCGTCGAGGTCGGTTCCGAAAACGTCGGCCCGATGGACAAGGGCATCGTTCACGTCTCGGGCGACGGTCCGCTGCCGCTCGACGAACCGGTGCCGATGCCCAGGGTCGTCATCGCGGCGGAGCACTACAACCGGATGATGCGGCTGCTGACCAACGAAACGCCGGTCGAGATGGAGATCGAGGTCAGGAACGAGCTCAGCGCCGAGGACCCGGTCGACTACAACGTGATCGCGGAGTTGCCTGGCGCCGACCTGGCCCATGAAGTCGTGATGATCGGCGGCCACCTGGACGCGGAACCCGCCGGCACAGGCGCCACGGACAACGCGGCCGGCTGCGCGATCGTGATCGAGGCGATGCGGCTGCTGCAGGCAGCCGGCGTCGAACCCAGACGCA
>JAGWAG010000128.1:9502-25292 GCA_021296535.1 Acidobacteriota bacterium
TCCGACAAGCCGGCCGCTCACGCGAACCTCTCCGTCTACTTCAACGTGGACTGGTACGGGCGCTTCCGCGGCATGTACCTGCAGGGCAACGACGCGTCCAGGCCGATCTTCGAGGCCTGGATGGAGCCGTTCCACGACCTGGGGATGTCCTGGATCGTGCCCGGCAACACCTGTTGCACCGACCACATGGCCTTCCTCGAAGCGGGTCTGCAGGGATACCAGTTCATCCAGGACGACCTCGAGTTCTTCAATGCGACGTTTCACACGAACATGGACGTCTACGATCGCCTGATCGCCGAGGATCTGCAGCAGGCGTCGGTGATCCTGGCCAGCTTCGCCTACCATGCCGCGATGCGCGAAGGGCCGTTCCCGCGCGCGGACGGCCTGAACAACGGACGGCGCTGGCACAAATAGCGCCAGCGAGATCGGGGACGAGGAACAGCATGGAGTACCGCACCCTGGGACGCACGGGCGTCAAGGTCGCGCCGCTCTGCTTCGGCAGCGACAACTTCGCCGACCCCACGCCGGAGCCGGAATGCGTTCGCATGCTGGAAACCGCGATGGACAAAGGCATCAACCTGATCGACACCGGCGAGGTCTATGCCGAAGGAGAAGGCGAGCGGATCATCGGCCGTGCACTCAAGGCAAACGGCCGGCGCCACGAGCTGCTGATCGCGACCAAGGTCGACCACGGTCGCCGGGTCGTTGGCGAAAGTGTCGTGGACTACACCGGCAGCATCGGCCCCAACGAGTACGGCCACTCGCGGCTCAACCTGATCCGCGCCTGCGAAGGCTCGCTCCGAAGGCTGCAGACGGATTACATCGACCTCTATCAACTGCACCGCCCTTCGCCCGAGATGCCGTTCGACGAGAGCCTGAGGGCGCTGGACGACCTGGTCCGGGCCGGGAAGATCCGCTACATCGGCTGCTCGACGCACCCGGCCTGGATGGTCGCCGAGGCCGTGATGACGAGCGAGCTGAAGGGCTACGCCCGCTTCGCCAGTGAGCAGCCGCCCTACAACCTGCTGGACCGCCGAATCGAGAACGAACTGATCCCGATGTGCCAGCGCCTCGGCCTCGGCATCATCACCTGGGCGCCGATGGCGATGGGCGTGCTCGCCGGCCGTTACCTGAGCGACTCGGACTATCCCGAGAACTCTCGCGCCGCTCTCCGCGGCGGCTTCTACGCCGACCGCGTCACGCGAGCCGGCATCGACGTCGGCCGCAAGTTCGCCGAAATCGCGGCAGATTCGGGGTTGACGCCGGCCCAGTTTGCGATCCTCTGGACCAAGGACCAGCCGGGGATCACCGCGCCGCTGATCGGACCGCGAACGCTCAGGCACCTGGAGGATCTGCTGCCGGTGCTCGAGATGAGCCTCTCTTCAGACCAGCGGGCCGCCTGTGACGCGCTGGTGCCGCCGGGAAGCGTCGTCGCCGACTTCCACAACACGGCGGACTGGATGAAGATGACCGTCCTGCCCCCGAGGGCCGACTGATGCGCGTCTTCAACGCACCTCAGGCTGATCGTCTCGCGCTGCCGTAGGCTGAGTTCCGCATGCATGTCTCCCAGGTGATCCACGCCGTCGACACGCACGTCTGCGGCGAACCGGGGCGGGTACGTCCCCGGGGCGACGATGTTCGAGAAGATGCGCTACCTGGAAACGGAGGCGGACGAACTCCGGCTGCGGATGCTGCGCGAGCCGCGCGGCTATCCCGCGGCGAACTGCAACCTGATCCTGCCGCCGACCCATCCCGACGCGGTGGCCGGCTACGTGATCATGGAGCAGGTCGAGTACCCCGGCATGTCCGGCACGAACACGATCGCCGTGGTCACCGTGCTGATCGAGACCGGGATGGTGCCGCATACCGAGCCCGTCACCGAACTCACCCTGGAGTCGCCCGCCGGCCTGATCCGGGTGCGCGCCGACGTGGAACGGGGCAAGGTGAAGCGGGTCGAGTTCGAGAACGTGCCCGCCTTCGCCGTCCACCTCGACGCCGTGCTCGACGTGCCCGAACTCGGCAAGGTGACCGTCGATGTCGCCTACGGCGGCATGTTCTACGTGATCGCCGACGCGGACCAGGTCGGCCTGACCCTGGCGCCGGATGAGGCCGCCGAAGCGGCCCGCGTCGGCGAGATGATCAAGGCGGCCTGCCAGGAGCAGTTGGCTCCGCCCGTTCACCCGCTGAATGCGGAGATCCGGGGCGTCACGATCGGTCAGCTCTCCGCGCCGCCGCTTACGGCCGGCGCCCACCGGCGCAATACGGTCATCGTGTCCACCGGGAAGCTCGACTGGGACAAGCCACTGACCTGGACCGGCGCCCTCGACCGCTCCCCCTGCGGTACGGGCACCTGCGCGAAGATGGCGGCAATGTGGGCCAAGGGCGAACTGCCGCTCGGCCAGGAGTTCGTCCACGAGGGCGTCCTCGGCACGACGTTCACCGGGCGCATGGTGCGCGAAACGAAGGTCGGCGACGTCGACGCCGCGGTGCCGACTCTGGCGGGCACCGCGTGGATTACAGGCTTCGCCCAGTACGTCGTCGATCCGGAGGATCCCTTCCCCAACGGGTTCACCGTCGGCGACATCTGGGGCGGCCAGGAGGGCTGACGTGGAATGACCAACGGGTGGGCGTGGAATGAGTAACTGGTGGACCTGGAATGACCAACTGGCGGGCCTGGATTGACTGACGGGTGGAGCTGGAATGAGTGAAGACCGAGTCATCGTGATCACCGGCGCCTCGAACGGACTCGGCGCCGAAGTGGCCGAACACTTCGCCCTCAAGGGCTTCCGGGTGCTCATTCACTATCTGAACGAGGCGCGCGGTCAGGCGGTGTTCGACCGCATCGCCGCTCAGGTCGATCCCGGCCGCCTGATGAAGCACCAGGCCGATGTCGGCAACCGGGAGCAGGTGCGGGCCATGTTCGACGCCGTGGTCGACCGCTTCGGGCGGGTCGACATCCTGATCAACTTCGCCGGCATCAACCGCGACGCTCCCTTCCTCGAACTGACCGACGAGATGTGGGACTCGGTCCAGTCGGCCCACCTGAAGGGGCACTTCCTCTGCTGCCAGGAGTACGTCTTCCACAATCCGGACAGGCCCGGAGCGATCGTGACCGTCGCCGCCGCCTGCGGCCAGATCGGCCGCCTGAACGGCGCCAACTTCTGCAGCGCGAAGGGTGGAATCCTCGCCCTGACGAAGTGTCTGGCGCGCGAGCTCGCGCCGCGGATCCGGGTCAACTGCCTGGTGCCGGGATCGGTACGGACGCAGGAGGTGATTGACCGCTACGCCCTCGATACGAAGGAGGGGCTGGCGCGGGAACTCGGCTCCCTGCCGATGAGCAGACTCGGTGAGTTCGAGGACGTGAACCGGATCGTCGAGTGCATGATCGACGCCGAGTTCACAACCGGCGCCAGCTTCTACGTCAACGGCGGCCAGTACATGAATTGAAGCGCCTCGCCGCCATTGTCCGTAGCCTGGTCCGCCACCCGCTCGAGGTGGCGGTCAGCACGATCCTGGTGGCGCTGGTCGCGGTGACCTTCTCCCAGGTCGTCTTCCGCTATGTGCTCGAAGCGTCCCTCTCCTGGTCCGAGGAGCTGGCCCGCTTCCTCCTGATGTGGCTCGCCGCGCTCTCCACCGCCTATGCGATGAAGACGGGCGCCCACTTCGCCCTCCGTTTCCTGGTCGACCGGACCCCGGCGGCCGCTCAGAGGCTGATCGGGACCCTGGTCGCGGCGAGCACGGCGCTGTTTCTCGCCGTCTTCGCCTACCAGTCCCTGCGTTTCGTCATCGAGGTGCACGACATGCTCGCGCCCGCGACCCGCATGTCGATGGCGATTCCCTACTCCTCCGCCTTCGTCGGCAGCACGCTGACCCTCTACTACGTGCTCATCAACTGGCGCCGGGAGAACCTGGGACAGGAACCGGAGTAGGACGCCGGCGCCGATGGGAATCCTGGTCATCCTGACCCTGGTCGCGGCACTCCTGCTCGGCGTGCCGGTGGCCATCGCGCTGGCGCTCGCGGCGATGGTGGGCCTGCTCTACAGCTCGCCCGAGTTCCTGATCGTGATGCCACAGAAGTTCCTGGCGGGTCTCGATTCCTTCCCGCTGCTCGCCGTGCCGCTGTTCGTCCTCGCCGGCTCGCTCATCTCGCATGGCGGCATGGCGCGCCGAATCGTCGACCTGGCAATGCAGTTCGTGGGCCGCCTGCCCGGCGGTCTCGGCCTGGTCGTCATCCTGTCGACGATGCTGTTCTCCGGCATCTCCGGTTCGCCGAGCGCGAACACCGCGGCGATCGGTTCCGTCGCCCTGCCGGCGATGCGCCAGCGGCAGTATCCGCCGGCCTTCGCGACCGCGGTCTTCGCCTCGGCCGGCGGCGTCTCGACCCTGGTCCCGCCCGCGATCGACCTGATCATCATCGGCGTCGTCTCGGGGATGTCGATCGGCGCCCTGTTCGCGGCCGGCATCACGCCGGCGATCGTGCTGGGCCTGGCCCTGATGGGGCTGACCTGGATCAAGGCCCTCGACCTCAACCTGCCGCTCGAGGCGAAGGCGTCCTGGCCACAGAGGCTGCGGGTCATCCGCAACGGCGTCCTGCCGCTGTTCATGATCGTGATCATCCTCGGCGGCATCTACGGCGGCGTCTTCACGCCCACCGAAGCCTCCGCGGTCGCCGTGGTCTACGGCGCCCTCGTGTCCTTCTTCGTCTACCGGGAGCTGAAGCTCGAGGACATTCCGAAGGTCCTGCTGCAGACCGCCTCGCTCTCCGGCGTCGTCTTGTTCGTCCTCGGGACGGCGTCCATGTTCTCCTTCGTTCTCACGTTCGAACGGCTGCCGCACCTGCTGGCCGAGGGGATCTCGACCCATGCACCGAACTGGATCGTCTTCATCCTCTTCGTCCACCTGATCTTCCTCTTTCTCGGCATGGTCATGGACGCCCTGCCGCCGATCATCATCCTGATGCCGATCCTGCTGCCGGCCGCGCTCGCCCTGGGCATGGACCCGGTTCACTTCGGCATCCTGGTCGCGGCCAACGTGGGCATCGGGATGATCTCGCCGCCCGTCGGCATCTGCCTGTACGTGGCCTGCGGCATCGCGAAGACGCCGATCGAGAAGGTGACGCCCAAACTGCTTCCTTTCCTCGCGCTGCTGCTCCTGATGCTGATGGTGATCACCTTCGTCCCCGGGGTCACGCTGTGGCTCCCGCATGCGCTCGGCTATGAGTAGCCGCCGTCCCCTTCGCCGATGCGCCACACACTGGGTGCGCCGGCGTGCCATCCGGGCGCCCGCAGACCGGCGCCCCGACTGGTTCGCGGGTGACGCGGATCCGCGCCACCCGGGTTCCCGCCGGCTTCTGAGAGAAGCCGCGCCGCGAAGCGGCGGCCGCTCGACGCTCCATGTCGCGTTCCTCGTGTTCGGCGCGCTCGCCCTCCTGGGCGCCGGCTGTCGCGGCGGCGACGGTGTCACCGTGCTCAAGGTCGCGCACAACGGACCCGTCGGACACCCGTTCCAGGTCGGGTTCGAGGAGTTCCGGCGCGTCCTGGAGGATCGCACCGGCGGCGCGGTCCAGGTGCAGATCTTCGAGAACGAGCAGCTCGGCACCGAGGAGGAGGCGACCTTGATGGTCAAGCTCGGGGCGCTGGCCGCATCGGCCGCCAGCGCCGGTGGAGGCATCTCGGCCTTCGTTCCGGAGGCCGAGATCTTCAACTTTCCGTTCATCTTTCGGGACCTCGATCACTTCTACCGGGTGCTCGACGGTCCGATCGGGGAGCGCGTCGCCGACCGGATCGAGGAGGAACTGGATGTCGTCGTCCTCGGCTACTGGTTCGCCGGCCGGCGCAACGCCTGGAACGCGGAGCGGCCGGTCGTCACACCAGGCGACTTCGAGGGCCTGAAGATCCGCGTGATCCCGACCCCGATCCTGGTCGACACCTTCAACGCCCTCGGCGCCCAGGCAACGCCGATGTCGTTCGGCGAGCTCTACTCCGCGCTGGAGCAGGGCGTGGTCGACGGCGCGGAGACGGACCACGTCGATCTCCACCAGGAGCGCTTCTACGAGGTGACGAGGTACGTGTCCTACACGCGGCACCTCTACCTCGCCGTCGCCCTGGTCTTCAGCCGCAAGCTCTACGACGAGCTGCCGCCGGACGTCCAGGAGGCCGTGATCGAGGCCGGCAAGGCATCCGTCGCGGCTGAACGGGAAGCGATGACGTCGATGACCGCGGCCGCTCTGGTCGAGCTGGAGAAGCTCGGTCTCGAGTTCAACGAGATCGACCGCAGCCTGTTCGAGGAGAAAGTGCGTCAGGTCTACCTCGACAATGCCGACCGGGTGGGCGGACTCGAAGCGATCGAGGAGGTGAGCCGGCAGTAGCGGCGGACGGCAGATTCAAAGATCTGGAGTTCGTTGACCTCCGTCGTCTGTGGCGCTAACGTGGTTGGAACATCGAACGCCACATGCGTCAGGCATTTCGGCCGGCCACGGTCAATCCGGCCTCTGAGATAGCACGTTAGGAGAGTCGAAAGGCGAAGAAGAAGGAGGCGGATATGAAGCACCGCGCGACGGTGGCCACTTGTGCCCTTGAGGGCATGCCACGGACCATCCAGATCATCTGTCTGGGGGTGCTGATCGCCTTCCTGGCTGCGGCCGGATGGGCCCAGTCGATCGAGCGCGGCTCGATCACCGGCACGATCACGGACCCGAACGGCGACCGCATGCCGGGCGTCAACGTCATGCTCACGTCGACGGAACTCGGCGCGACGAGCGAGACGATGACGGACGCGAACGGCCGCTACCGCTTCGTCGCCCTCCTGCCGTCCACCTACACGGTCGAAGCCTCGATCGAGGGCTTCTCGACCGCCCAGCAGGGGGACATCGAGCTCACGGTCGGCAAGACCCTCAGCGTCGACCTCACGAGCATCGAGGACGTCATCATCGTCGAGGGTTCGCCGCTCATCGACGTCCGCAGTTCGACGCTGCAGACGACGGAACTCAACAACGAGATCCTGATGGAGGTGCCGACCGGCCGCAGCATCCGGAGCGTCGTCCAGTTGGCGCCCGGCGTCCACTCCCAAAACGCGGACGGCAGGCAACCTTCGGCCTTCGGCTCACCCGGCATGGGCGTCCAGTTCTCGGTCGACGGCGTCATCATCAACAGCCCGGAGGCGGGCGAGAGCGAGGTGCCTCTCGGCTTCTTCTCAGTCGAGGACGTCACCGTCCTCGGCGCCGGCGCCTCGGCCGAGTACGGCGGCTACACCGGCGTCATCGTCAACGTGACGACGAAGCAGGGCTCGAACGACATGAACGGTCTGGTCGACCTGCAACTCGCCGACAACGACTGGCAGTCCCAGAACACGAACGACCCCGATCTGCAACGCAGCGGCAGCGACCGCACGGATACGGAAGTCCACTTCGACCTCGGCGGACCGGTGCAGCGCGACAAGGCGTGGTTCTTCACCTCGTTCAAGTACTACCAGCAGGACTCGACGGCCAGCGGCGACCATGTCAACGCCCCGACCAACGAGAGGCCCCGCTTCCTCGGCAAGATCAACTGGACGCCGACACAGGAGAAGATCTTGAGCGGGATGCTCGAGTACAGCACCCGCGACCAGGCCTACCAGGGCGCGGACGAGGGTGACTTTATCGCCCCTGGAGCCACCGTCAGCCTGGAGGGGACCCAGTACCTGTTCAACTTCAACTACACGGACATGCTGTCCCAGGACACGCTGCTCGATCTGAAGTTCGGCGGCTGACGCCCGACGGCGGCGATACACCCGCCCGCTACGACATCTATGAAGACCGCCTTACCGAGAACTGGTGGGGGCCCTTCAATGCCAACCGGGAGCGCTACCAGCTCATTGCCTCGGTCAGCCACTTCACGGATGACTTCATCCGCGGCGAGCACGACTTCAAGTTCGGCGTCGAGCTGCAGAACACGCTGGTCAACACGCTCAACCAGTACGCGGGCGGCAAGTTCTACGAGGACTACGCCGGCGAGAACTACATCCTCTTCGAGAGCACCGGCTACGACACCTATGCCGACACCGACAAGATCGTCGGCTACGTGCAGGACTCCTGGGGAATCAACGACCGGGTGAGGCTGAACCTCGGCCTGCGGGCCAACTACTGGCGCGGGGCCGTCGAGTCGGACGTGAACGGCGTCCGCTTCGATCAGGGCAGCGTGTTCACGCCCGGGCTCGGGATCGCGCCGCGCATCGGACTGAACGTCAACCTCGGCGACGACAACGACTCCGTGCTGAAGGCCCACTGGGGGCGCTACTTCCACCAGGTCATCTCGCTGTTCTACAGCCGGCTGGCACCCGAGAGCAACGTGACGGGCTACATCTGGAACGCCGACGACCAGGTCTGGGAGCACGACTTCACCGAAGGGCGAGGTCCCGGCCAGTGGACGATCGACGACAGTCTCAACGTGCCCTACATGGACGCCTTGGACGTCGGCTGGGAGAAGGTGCTCTCGCGTACCGTCTCGCTCGACATCACGGCAACCTATCGCACGAACGACGACTTCCTGGACGGCGTGAACCTCACCGGCGAGTTCGAACCCACCCGGTACACGGATCCCGACAGTGGACGGACCTTCAACGTTCTCAACCAGACGAACGAGGGCGAGAACCGGTACTACTTCACGAACGTCAACCACTGCCAGGACTACGGGCAGGCCTACAAGGAGCTCACCTGCTTCAGGAAGGTCCGCAAGTACGCCGGGATCACGGCAAGCCTCGCCAGGCGGTGGCGCAACAACTGGCAGATGCAGGCTTCGTGGAACTACGGCGAGGCAAGAGGCAGCGACAACAACGGCTGGTACGAGTTCCTGGAAGGAAGAGGCTCCCAGCTCGGCAGTTCGACCTTCTTCAGCGACCCGAACCACCAGATCAACGCCTACGGCAACCTGACGATCGACCCAACGCACCTGATCAAGGTTCTGGGCAACGCCCGACTCCCGGGCGGGGTCGTCGTCGGCGGCTACCTCCGCTACTTCTCGGGCAACACCTACAACCAGCTCATCAGGGTGGAAGACGTCGATCAAACTTCGGACATCTACGGCCACCCGGCGGGCTCCTTCCGTCTCGACGACGGCATCAGCCTCGATCTGAGGGTGGAGAAGGAATTCAACATCGGCAATGACCGCTCGGTCGGCGTCGGCATCGATGTCTTCAACGTCGGCAACGCCGACACGGTCATCGAAGCCGAACAGACCTTGAATAGCGACAGGCCCTTCGGCGCCCCGAGGCGGCTGATACGCGGTCGGGTCTGGCGAGTGGGGGCCCGCTTCCACTTCTAGGTAGCACCCGCCTGCTGGGGGGCGGAGGTTGCACCCGCCCGTCTTGGGTCAGGAGAGGTCGGCTCCCAAGTGACGTGAGCGCTTGGGAGGAGATGGGAGGGGGTGGCGCTCACTCCGCTTCACTCGCTCCGGTTGGGCGGTGGTTAGGCGCTCGTTCAGAGGCACCTGGGAGCCGACCTCTCCTGACCCGACTGGGCTGGACGTCGTCGGGCGGCGAAGCGGGGACGGCTGCCGGCTGATCCGGGACCGGCTTCGTCCTGGGGATCTGGAAGGTGTAGCGCGGGCGGCTTGTGAGAAGAGGCGAACGACCCGCTGCTAGGCTTTTTTCTTGCCATGGGCAACGGACCAACTCGCCGGGATGATGTGAAGCGCGCGGGGCGGTGGATCGGGCTCGGGGTCGCGTTGGCCGTGGCTGTGGTTGTGCTGGTCGGTGTGGCGATCCGGCTACTGCCCGGCGGGGAGGTCATGGCGCCGTCGGGGCATGTGCTGGGTCGGCTTCCGAGCGGGGTCGGGCCGAATGACCTGAGCGTGCTGCTGATCACGCTGGACACGACTCGGGCGGATCGGATCGGTGCGTATGGCTTTGCCGACATCGAGACGCCGCATCTTGATCGGTTGGCAGCCGAGGGGGTGCTGTTCGAGCAGGCGCAGGCGGTGGCGCCGCTGACGCTGCCGGCGCATTCGTCGATCTTCACCGGGGAGTATCCGCCCGCGCACGGGGTCCGGGACAACGGCGGCTTCTACCTCGACGACGAGCACGTCGTCCTTGCGGAGATCCTGCGCGACGAGGGGCTGCGAACCGGCGGCTTCGTGGGGGCGTTCGTCCTCGACGCGAAATGGGGCATCGCCCAGGGCTTCGACCACTACTTCGACGACTTCGAACTGGGCGACACCGTCCGCATGGCGCTCAACGAGATCGAACGGCCCGCCGGCGAGGTGACCGACGCCGCGCTCGCCTGGCTCGACGAGGCGCCTGAGGCGCGCTTCTTCTCCTGGGTCCACTACTACGATCCCCACTCGCCCTACGAGCCGCCGGAACCGTTTGCCGAGCGCTACCGGAACCGCCCATACGTCGGCGAGATCGCCTATGTCGACTCCGAGGTCGGGCGGCTCCTGGCCTGGCTCGACGAGAACGGGCGTGCCCGGGACACGGTCGTGATCGTGATGGGAGACCACGGCGAAAGCCTGGGCGAGCACGGCGAGTCAGGCCATGGCTTCTTCATCTACGAAGGGGCGACCCGGGTTCCTTTCATCGTCCGCGCGCCCTACGACACGATGCAGGGGCACCGGGTGGCGGAGGTGGTCCGCGCGGTGGACGTCTCGCCCACCGTCTTCGATCTGCTCGCCGTGGAAGCCGGCCAGGAAGACCGGGACGCTTCCTTCCAGGGGGCCAGCATCGTTCGGCTCCTGACGGGTTCTACGGGGCCGCGCCTGCCTGCCTACGCCGAGGCCTACGGCTGGAGCGACCTAGCCTCGCTACGCGTCGAGAACATGAAGTACGTCGCGGCGCCGCGTCCCGAGCTGTACGACCTCGCCGCGGACCCGGGTGAGGTGAACAACCTCTACGCCGCTCGCCCCAACGAGGCCGATCGGTTGGCCTCGATGCTCCAGGCGCTCGAATCGAGGTGGACGGACCGGGCTTTGCCCCCGCAGATCGACGAGATCGACCCGGACACGCGCGCGCGGCTCGCCGCACTCGGCTACCTCGCCAGCTTCGCCGGCGGCAGCTCCGCCGAGCCGGTGGACCGCGCCTCGCTTGCCGACCCGAAGGACCGGATCCATCTCTTCAACCTGATGCAGGCCGCCCACGAGGCGTCACTCAAGCGGAACCGGCCGGCGGCGGTGGAAGCCCTCGAACGGGTGCTGATCGAGGACCCGTCGGTGATCGACGCATGGGTCCGGCTAGGCGACGAGCAGTTGCGCGACAATGACACGGCCGCCGCGATCGAGAGTTACCGGAGAGCGATCGAGCTGAAGCCCGACTACGCCCACGCCGTGATCAATCTCGCCAACGCCTACCGGCGGGCCGGTGCGGAGGAGGAGGCGGTCCTCGGCTACCAGGAGTTCCTGCGCCTCGATCCACGCAACGCGATGATCCACTACGAACTCGCCCGCATGCTCGTGGACCGCGGCGACCTCGACGGCGGCGAGCGCCACCTGAAGGAGGCGGCCGCCCTGTCACCGGAGATGGGCGCCGCGGTGGTCAGTCAGGGCGCCGTGGCGCTTCTGCGGGCCGACCCGGTCAACGCGCAGCGGCTGTTCGAGCAGGCGCTGACGATCCAGCCGGACGTGCGGCTCGCCCACTTCAACCTCGCCCTGCTCGCCGAAGAGCGCGGCGACCCCCGAGCAGCGGTCGACTTCTACCGCCGCGAACTCGACTACCACCCGCAGAGTTACCGGGTCCAGTTCAACCTCGGCCGGTTGCTCGACGGCCTCGGCGACCGCCATGGCGCGACCGAAGCCCTGGAGCAATCGATCGAGATCAATCCCGAGTTCGCCATCGGCCACTTCTTCCTGGCCAAGTCCCTCGTCGACCGCAACGAACAGCTTGACCGCGCGATGGAACTGGCCCGCACCGGCCTGGAACTCGACCCCGGCTCCGACATGGCTCCCATGGGCCACTACCTGCTCGCCGACATCTATACCCGCCTCGGCCAACCAGCGGAGGCGCAGCGCGAACTCGCCTCCGCCCGAGCCCTGGAACGCAGCGGTTGAACGTCCGGAGCACCCTTGCCGTGGCCCTTCTCTTCGGCGCATGCGGGGGGACCGGCGATCCCGCCAACGACCCGCAGCCCCCCATCTTCATCGACGCCGCCCCCGCTGCGAACCTCGACTTCGTCTACTTCAACGGCATGTCCGGCGAGCACTACTTCAACGAGATCATGGGCGGCGGCGCCGCCCTGTTCGACTTCGACAACGACGGCGACCTGGACGTCTACCTCCTCCAGGGCCGGATGATCGGCCCCGACCTCACGCTCGAGGACGCCTTGTTCCCGCCGCTTGCCGGTACGCCGCTCACCGACCGCCTCTACCGCAACGACCTGGAACCCGGCGCCACCGGCGCCAGCCTCCGTTTCACCGACGTGACCGGCGCAAGCCGCATCGAAGCCGCCGGCTACGGCATGGGCGTCACCACGGGCGACTTCGACAACGACGGCTGGACCGACCTCTACGTCACGAACTTCGGCTCCAACCAGTTGCTGCGAAACCGCGGCGACGGCACGTTCGACGACGTGACGTCTGCCTCGGGCGCCGACGATCCCCGCTGGTCCGTCGCCGCGTCGTTCTTCGACTTCGACCGCGACGGCTGGCTGGACCTCTACGTCGGCAACTACGTCGACTACTCGCTGGCGGACCACAAGCCGTGCCCGCTCCCAAGCGGCGTACTGACCTACTGCGCCCCCGGCGCCTACCGGCCGGCAGGCGACAGCCTGTTCCGCAACCGGGGCGACGGCACCTTCGAGGACGTGTCGACTGCCTCGGGAATCGGCGCCGAGACCGGCTCGGGGCTCGGCGTGGTTGCCGCCGACTTCAACGGCGACCGCTGGATCGACCTCTACGTCGCGAACGACCTGATGTGGAACCGGCTGTGGATCAACCAGGGCGACGGGACCTTCGCCGACAACGCCCTGCTGGCCGGAGTCGCCGTCAACCGCGAAGGCCAGCCCGAGGCCGGCATGGGCGTGGACGCCGGGGACTTCGACGGCGACGGCGATCCGGACATCGTCGTCAGCCACCTGGAACAGGAGACGAACACCCTCTACGTCAACGGCGGCACAGGACTGTTCCGGGACCAATCGGCGTCGAGCCAGCTCGGGCCGCCGAGCCTGCCGTACACCGCCTTCGGCATCGGCTGGATCGACTACGACAACGACTCCTGGCTCGACGTGCTCGTCGTCAACGGCGCCGTGATCGGCATGGATGCATTGATCCGGGAAGGCGACCCCTACCCGCTGCGGCAGACGGACCAGCTCTTCCACAACCTCGGCGACGGCAGCTTCGCGGAAGTCACAGCCGAGGCCGGCGCGGTCTTCGAGTCGTCCGAAGTCAGCCGCGCTGCCGCCTTCGGCGACGTCGACAACGACGGCGACCTGGACGTCGTCGTCGTGAACAGCAACGCGCCGACCCGCCTGCTGCTCAACCAGATCGGCCAGGACGAGCCTTGGCTGGGCTTGAGACTCGTCTCTGAGAACCGCGACGCGCTGGGCGCCCAGGTCCTGATCCACCGGCAAGGCGCCGCGCCGATCTGGCGCCACGTCCACACCGACGGCAGCTACGCCTCGGCCCGCGACCCGCGGGTGCTGGCCGGACTGGGCGCTGGCGCGAACGCCGCCGTCAGCCACGTTGAGGTCCGCTGGTCCGACGGCACGGCCGAGCGCTGGACGGACGTGCGCTCCAGCGAGTACCAGACGCTGGTTCAGGGCGAGGGAGAAGCGATCGGCCCGCAGCCCTGAGCGGCCCGTGTGACAGACAACCCCAGAGGTTCCAGGCACTGCCGCCTCACGATCCCGCCTGGGTGTGGAGGGTTGTTTTGCGTCTTTGTCTGTATGCCCTTCACTCAATCCTCCCACTCATCGGACCGGGCGGCCGATGAGCCAGTCAACCATAGCCCAGAGAGAGCCGGCCGGTCAGCCGGCCCACTTGACGAGCGTGACACAATCGCGTCACTATCGTGTACACGCAAACGTCCCCGAGGTGTGCACACGATGGAGTTCATCAGCATCCGCGACCTTCGCAGCCGCTCCGCAGCGGTCTGGAACTCCCTCACCGAAAAGCAGGACCTGGTCGTCACGTCCAACGGCAAGCCGGTCGCCGTCCTGTCGGCTGCGACTGCGTCGACGTTGGACGCCACACTCACAGCCCTCCGGCAGGCTCGGGCCCAACTCGCAGTCGTCGAAATGCAGCGCCGCGCTCGTGAGGCGGGCCTTGACCAATGGAGTCTCGAGCAAGTGAACGCCGAGATCCAGGCTGCGCGGCGTGAGCGCCGCGTTCGCGAATGAGGATCGTCGCCGATACGAACGTTCTGATCTCCGGTCTGCTCTCACCCTTTGGCCCGCCGGGCGTCGTCGTCGCCCAGATCGTCTCCGGCTCCGTCAGCCTCTGCTACGACGGGCGGATCCTCGCCGAGTACGCCGACGTGCTGAGCCGGGAGACGTTCCAGTTCTCGGAGAGGAGCATTGCGGCACTACTCGACGCGATTCAGGCGAATGGCGAACTGACCTACGCGGCACCAACGCCAGTTCGGCTGCCCGATCCCGCGGATGAAGCGTTCCTGGAAGTCGCGCTCGCCTCGATGGTCGATTACCTTGTCACCGGCAACGTTCGGCACTTTCCTGCTGGCGCCCGGCAAGGCGTCCGGGTCGTCTCACCACGCGAGTTCGTCAATATCGGTCTGAGGTCCCCGTAGATCAGTACGGCGGGAACGCGTCGGCCGTCCGGGCGCAGCAGGCTTCCTTCCGTTCGTATCGCTCCAGGTTCCGAGCGAGCCGCCGCTCATCGCCCGTCCGACCCTGCCGGCGTGCCTCTTCGACGAGAGTGCGCTGGATGCTGATCGCTTCCTCGAAGCGGCCTATCTCGGCCAACGCCATGGCCGCCGTCTCGGCGCTGGGCGCTGAGTTGTCCGCTTCGAGGAGTGCTCCGGCGATGGCCATGGCCCGCGGGCCCTCCCGGAGCGATGCCTCCGGGGCGCCGGCGAGGAGCCGGGCCAGGGAGTGGGCGGCCGGCGCGTCCGTCGAGTCGACTCGCAGCCTGGCTTCGAGCACCGTCTTGGCGTCCGCGAAACGCCCCAGGCCCATCAGCACGGTCGCCTCGCGCAGCCAGGCGAGGCTCTGCGCTGGATCGATCTCGCGCACCCGGGTGTAGTGCGGCAGGGCCTCGTCGAGTCGACCGGTGCGCACCAGGGCCTCGGCCAGGCCGAAGTGAACGCGGGGAGCCTGCTCGGCTTCGGGTACGAGGCGCAACGCCTCTCTGAGTTCCACAACGGCCTGTTCGAAGTTCCCGTTCTGCGCCAGGACGGCGCCGAGCCCCAGGCGGGCTTCGCCGTTCCCGGGCTCGCTCTCCAGCACCAGGCGGTAGGTCGCCTCCGCCTCGTCGAGCCGACCCAACCGGGTCCGGACGTTGCCGAGGGTCAGCAGCGCCTGCACCAGCCCCGGTTCGAGTTCAACGGCCCGGCCGAGGTGCTCCAGAGCGCGGTCGTTTCGCCCCAGTTCAGCGAGAAGCACGCCGAGGTCCGAGTGGGCCTGGGCGTTCTCAGGCGCCAGCCGGACGGCGACGCCGAAGTGCTCGATTGCCCCCTCCGGATCGCCGCGGCGGAGCAGCAACGTTGCCAGGCTCTCGTGCGCGCGCACGTTCGTTGCGTCGGCCGCCACCGCCTGCCGGTAGGCGGATTCCGCATCGGCCAGTCGACCCTCCCGGGCCGCGGCATGGCCTCGGGCAAGGTGGGGCAAGGCGCCGATGGCGAGCGTCGTCAACTCGTGCATCAGCGGATCGGCCAT
>JAGWAG010000128.1:25396-25780 GCA_021296535.1 Acidobacteriota bacterium
CCGCTCGAACTGTCCGATGGCTTCCGCGTATGCGCCTCGCTCTTCGGCGACCCGGCCCATCCCGTAGGCCACGGCGGCCGAGTCGTCCACCACCGCCGCCCGCACATAGAGGAGCTCCGCTTCGTCGACCTGAGCCTGTTCGAGCTCGAGATCGGCGAGCCGGACAAGGGCCGGCGCGTCGTCGGCTCGAAGATCGAGGGCGTGGCGAAACGCCGGCCGCGCGGTTTCGATGTCGCCGGCGCCCGCCGCGAGAACGCCGAGGTAGTAGGCCCAGGCGAATGACTCGGGATCGAGCGCGTGCGCTTCCCGGTAGCAGGCGAGCGCCGGTTCCAGCAGGCGGTGGGCCTGGTAGAGCCGGCCCAGTTCGCCGAAGGCATGGGCCTG
>JAGWAG010000129.1:0-12236 GCA_021296535.1 Acidobacteriota bacterium
CGACGATCCGGTGGCGAAGTTCATTCCCGAGTTCGCGGGTCTCAAGGTCGCGAAGGAGGACGGGCCGGACGGCATGCCGGTGGTCGAGGACGCCGACCACCCGATGACGATGCGCGAGTTGATGAGCCACACGGCGGGACTCACCTACGGGCTGTTCTCGCAGTCGCAGGTCGACACGCTGTACGAGAAGGCCGGCATCATCAGAGACCCCAGCCTGACCGTGAAAGAGATGGTCGGCCGGCTGGCCAAAATTCCCCTCCGCCAGCAGCCCGGGTCGATGTGGCACTACAGCGTCGCGGTCGACGTCCAGGGCTACGTGCTCGAGGTGCTCGCCGGAAAGCCGCTCGACGAGGTGCTGAACGAGCGCGTTTTCGGCCCCCTGGGCATGAAGGACACCGCCTTCTGGGTCGAGCCGGACAAGGCCGACCGCTTCTCGCACATGTACGCCACGAACCAGGGCAAGCTGGCCAAGGTCGAGTTCGGGCAGTACCTGACGAAGCCGAATTTCCTCTCCGGCGGCGGCGGTCTGGTGTCGACGGCGATGGACTACATGCGCTTCGCCCAGATGCTGGCGAACGGCGGCGAGCTGGGCGGCGTCCGCGTCCTCAAGCCGGAAACGGTCGAGTTGATGCACACTGACCACCTGCCCGAGAACGTGACGGACATGGGACCGCTCTACCGCGGCAACCGTTTCGGCCTGGACTTCTCGATCGTCACCGATCCGCACCCCGCCTCGGACCACTACTGGTGGTACGGCATCGGCGGCACCTGGTTCGGGATCAACCCGATCCAGGACCTGGTCGTCGTCGGCATGATCCAGAGCCGCGACTTCCCCGCCTCGGCGGCGGCCCGCTTCACGAGCAAGCGGCTGGCCTACGAAGCGATCGTCGACTGAGAAACGTCGAAGCGCGTGAGAAGAGAACGGGATGCCGGCCAGCCGGCCGGCGCACCCAGTGGCGGCGGTCTGAAGAGTTGAAGAGGAGAGATCGATGAGTCTGTTCGCCTGGTCGTGGATGTTCCTCATCGTCTACATCGTCGGCATGCTTGCCTTCGGCTGGATCGCCAGCCGGCGGATCAGCAACGCGGATGACTTCGCGACGGCCCGCAGCAGCTACGGCCCCTACTTCCTGGCGCTGGCCTTCGCCGCCACGACCGCCAGCGGCGCCACGTTCCTCGGCAGCCCGGGCCTCGGCTACCAGTTCGGGATGGCCAGCGTGTGGGGCAAGTTCCTCTACCCGATGGGGGTCTACTTCGGGGTCCTGATCACGATCAAGCTGGTCGCGAACTCAGGTCACAAGTTCGGCAACCGGTCGATCCCCGAATACCTGGGCGACCGCTACCAGAGCGACGGCGTGCGGCTGCTCGTCTCCGTCTTCTCCCTGGTCCTGTTCTTCTACATCGCCGGACAGCTCGTGTCGGGACTCGTCATGTTCGAGATCATGCTCGGACTCAAGCCGATGACCGCGCTGATCATCACGTCCGGCGTGCTGCTCGTCTACGTGGTGCTCGGCGGCGCACACGCGGACATCCTGACGGACGGCATCCAGGGCCTGATGATGCTCCTCGTCGCGATCGTCGTCATCGTCATGTTCCTTGGACGGCGGCCTCGGCGCGCTCGCCTCCAACCTGCGCGTCCAGGACGAGCATCTGGTCGGGCCGCTCAACACGTCGAATTCGCTCTACGACTCCTGGTGGGCCATCGCCTGCGTGCTGTTCGCCCACATTCCGCTCGGCATGCTGCCCCACATCGGCAACAAGGTCTGGGCGCTCAAGAACGACGGCGACCGAATGCGCTTCGTCAAGCTCGCCTTCGCCGTCGGCCTGACGATGGGAATGCTCGGTCTGGGCGGCATCCTGGCCCGCGGCGTCCTCGGCCCGGAGCTTCTCGAGGCGGCGCGCAACCCGAACGAGGCTCTGCCCGCCCCCTGGCTGGCCGCTCTGATCGGCGTCGGCATCCTGGCCGCGATCATGTCGACCGCGGACGGGCTCGTCGTGTCGTCGTCCCAGATCGTCGCCAACGACATCTACCGCCGGTCGATCGTCCCCAAGTACAGCCCCCATCTGAGCGACAAGGAAGTCGACCGCAAGGTCCTGGTGATCAGCCGCTGGAGCACGGTGATCGTCCTGATCCTCTGTACCTGGATGGCCTGGGCGATGCAGGACATGAACATCGCCCTCCTGGTCTGGGTCGGCACCGGGGGCATGATGGCTGCCTTCGCGGGTCCGCTGGTTGTCGGCGGGTTGTGGCGTGGCGTCACCCTCGCGGGCGCTTACACCGGGCTGGTCAGCGGCATGCTGACCTTCATCCTGCTGCGCAGCGGTCTGCCCTGGCAGATCGTCGATCCCGGCTCGTTCGGCCCCCTTTCCGGTGTAACAGAGTGGCTCGCGCACTACCAGATCAACCCTTACTCCTGCGCGGTCGTCGGTGAAGTCGTTTCGATCGCCGGGACCTACGTGGTGTCCAAGCTGACGCAACCGTTGCCTGAGACCCATGTCGAGCGGCTGTTCAATCCCGCGGCTGACACCGCCGAGGCCGCGGGGGGCTAGCGCGGAGGAGGTCGGGAGCCGGCGCTTCGCACCGGATGCCGGCCAGAACCCGGGTGGCGCGATCCGCGCCACCCTTGAACCAGTTCGTGCGCCCGTCTGCGGGCGCACGAATGGCGGCCCGGCGCACCCAGTTCGGCCAAGAGGCCTTTCAGGAGCGGTACACTCCGCGCAATAGCTGACAGAAAGGGAGGCACGGCATGGGTCGTCACCTGGGAACTCGTCTCCGCACTCGGTCACTTGCGACCGCCGCTGGACTGGCTTTGCTGGCCGCCGCTCCGGCGCTCCCGGCTCAGGAAGCGGCCGACTGGACCGTTCCGCGCGTCGCCAACGGGCAACCCGACATCTCGGGAGTCTGGGACTTCCGTACCCTGACCCCGCTGCAGCGACCCGAGGACCAGGAAGCGACGATCGACGAGGTCAGGGCAGCCGAGATCGAGGCGGCGGCCATCGAGCGGGCGCGCGCCGCCGACGCGCCCAGCGACCCCGAGGAGCGGAGGCTCAAGGCCGGCGACCCAGTGGGCGGCTACAACAACTTCTGGTTCGATCGCGGCGCCAGGGTCATCGACGATCTGCGGACGTCGCTGATCATCGACCCACCGGACGGTCGCCTGCCGGAGATTCTCCCCGACGTCAAGCGCCAGACACGCGGCGACGACCTGCCGATCGACCGCCCGGTCCGGCTCCGAGTAGGAGGCATCGGACTCGACAGCTACGAGGACCGGGGGCTATCCGAGCGCTGCATTCTGGGCTTCAACGCCGGCCCCCCGATCACGCCAGGGGGCTACAACCAGAACATCCAGATCTTCCAGTCCGCGAATCACGTCGCGATCCTGAACGAGATGGTCCACGACACCCGGATCGTGCCCCTCGACGGGCGCCCTCACCTGCCCGATTCGGTGCGTCAGTGGATGGGCAACTCCCGCGGTCGTTGGGAAGGAGACACCCTGATCGTCGAAACGAAGAACTTCTCCGATCTGGTCTCCAGCTTCAGTGGCAGCGTGGCCGGCTCGCTGGGCGACGCCTACGAAATGCACCTCACGGAGAGGTTCCGGCGCATCGACGAGGACACCCTGGTCTACGAGTACACGGTGAACGATCCGGCGACCTTCACACGGCCCTTCACCGCCCGTCTGCTGATGAAGAAGGGCGAGGCGCCACTGTTCGAGTACGCCTGCCACGAAGGCAACTACGGCCTGTTCAACATCCTCTCCGGCGCCCGTGCAAAGGAGGCGGAGGCGGCAGCCGCGACAGGTGGCGGGTAGGGGCTAGCGCGCTGGTCGCAGCCAGCGCGGACGATCGGGGACTCAATCCCAGTCGGGAAGCGGCTGCGGGCCGGGAACGATCCCCGCGATATCGGGATCCTCGCCCGAAAGGTCGACAGGCGCTTCCTCGGCCGCCTGTTCCTTCTCCATCTTTCGGATGGAGCGACGTTCGAGCTTCTCCTGCCGCCTCTGGCGCTTGCGGATTTCCCTCTGACGCTTGGCAAATGTAGTCGGTCCGGGCCTAGCCATGTCGATCTCCCCTCCTCGGCGCGGGCTCTGTGTCAGGCCTAGCGGACGAGTCTAGCAGGGACTTTTGACACGCCCCTCAACAGCCCGTGGTGGAAGTCCGCGTCGCACCGAGACCGGTGAGGCGCGCGTCCAACAAGGCGCGACGAAGGAGCATATCGGTGCCATATTCGATGGACGTGATGCATCGCCGGTCGAATGCAGCGCGACTTTCACCACGAGCTGTTAACGTCACGGCGAGTAGTAGGTCGGCGACCCGGGACCGACCGGCAGGCCCAGCGCGAACACCCAGAGGTAGAAGAGCGAGATCCAACCGATCAGGTAGGTGATCGAGTACGGGATCATCGTCGAGATCAGGGTTCCGATTCCCAGCTTCCGGTCGTAGCGCATCGCCACCGCCAGGATGAGGCCGAAGTAGCTCATCATCGGCGTGATGATGTTCGTCGTCGAATCGCCGATCCGGTACGCGGCCTGGATCACTTCCGGGCTGTAGCCGACCGTCATCAGCATCGGCACGAAGATCGGCGCCGTGACCGCCCACTGCGCGGATGCGCTGCCGAGCATCAGGTTGACGAAGCAGCACATCAGGATGAACGGAATGAAGACGATCGGCCCGGTGAGGTCGAACCGGGTCAGCACATCGGCCCCGACGACCGCGGTGATCGTCCCCAGGTTCGTCCAGTTGAAGAACGAGACGAACTGCGCGGCGAAGAAGACGAGCACCAGGTAGGGACCGAGCGAGCTCATCGAGCGACCCATGCCGTCGATCACGTCGCGGTCGTTGCGGAGCGAACCGGTAACCCGGCCGTAGACGATCGACGGCACGATGAAGAAGACGAAGATCAGTGACACGACGCTCCGCAGCATGGGCCGCAGATCGTCGATCAGGAGGGCATTCACCGCGGGATCGCGGAACCAGCCGTTCTCCGGCAGAGCGAGGAGCGCCAATCCCCCGAGCATCGCGAGCACGGTCACGCCGGCCAGCTTCAGCCCGCGCTTCTCCTCCTTCGACAGGGTCTTGAGACCCTCCTCCGGGTCCTCGAGATCGTCCTCCGCCCGACTCGGATCGAAGACGCCGAGCTTGGGCTCGACGATCTTCGTCGTTACCAGGGTGCCGATGATCGTGATCATGAAGGTGCTGACGAACATGAACAGGTAGTTCGCGGTCGCAGGTACCTCGTTCAGACCGCCGGGCGCGTAGGACGGGTCGATCAGGCGCGCTGCCTCGGTCGTGATCCCGGCCAGCAACGGATCCACGGTGCCGATCAGAATGTTCGCGGAGTAGCCCCCCGAAACACCGGCAAAGGCGGCGGCCAGACCGACCAGCGGATGCCGGCCCACGGCCCGGAACACAACCGCCGCCAGCGGAATCAGGACGACATATCCCATCTCCGAGGCGGTGTTCGAGACCACCGAGGCGAACACGACGACCGCGGTCAGGAGGTTGCGCGGCGCCCCCAACACGAGTGCACGCAGCAGCGCACCCAGCAAACCCGACCGTTCCGCGACGCCGACACCCAAGAGAGCGACGAGCACCGTCCCGAGGGGAGCGAAGCCGGTGAAGTTCGTCACCAGGTTCATCGCGATGCGCCGCATCCCTTCCGGATTGAGCAGACTGATCGCACGGATCAGGCCGTCCTCGGCACGGCCCGCCACTCCCTCAGGACGTGGATCCTCCACCTGCAGATCGAAAAAGGCCGCAACTCCCGAGACGAGAAGCACGACCAGGGACAGGACCGCGAACAGCGTGACCGGGTGCGGCAGCAGGTTGCCCAGGAACTCGACCGCGTTCAGGAAGCGATTGAACAGCCCGTGTCGCTTCCCTCGCCGCCGCTTCCGCCCTGCGTTGCCTTCAGGCATCGCGGAACACTAACCGCATCCGACCGAATCAGCCCCGGCGAATCACCGACGTGTGGTAGGGCTCGAGTTCGTCGATCGCTGACTCGGGTTCGCCCGTCTTCCAGGCGAACAGCCGCACCGTGATCTCGGACGGCGTCACGTCGAAGAGCGCGAAGCCGTTCTTCTCGAAGGTCTCGCCGCGCACGTCGTGCGCCACCCCGGTGGCGGCCAGAGGTGGCGTGCCACGGGCCGCAGACGGCCAGCCGGTCAGGGTGCCAAGCGGTCCGGTCAGCACGGCATGGACCGGATTCGCCGAGAGATCCAGACTGCCGCTTCGCTCGAGCACGGAGTGGCCGATGGCATGCAGGTCGCCCGACAGCACCACACCTGTTCGCTGCGACTGAGATGTCAACGACTCCAGCAGGCGCTGATGCTGCCGCAGCCAGCCCACCTGCCAGAAGTACTTCTCCCGCTCCGTCGTCAGCCGGAAGTTGCTGCCGGCAAAGTCACCGATTCGCGACACGGTGGCGCCGCCGTCGTCCAGGTCTGCGACGTCCGGATACCACTCACGCCACTTCCCCGCCGACCAGCCGAACGGGTGCGACGGCACGTGGAACAACTGCGCGACGGTCTGGTCCCGTGTGCGCTGGTGCAGCCAGTGCTCGGTCTCCGGCGGCACGAGACCGGCGTGGATGCCCTTCAGAGAAAGGTAGCGGGCGCAGTCGTAGATCAGGACCTCGGCCAGCCGGCCGTAGCGGAACGTGCCGAACGCCTCGGAGATGCCGGGCTCCCGGTCGCCGGCGCCGGTGCCGGACATCGCAAGCGGACGTTCCACATCGGGCAGGAACTCCGGCAGGAACGCGTTGCGGGTGAACCGGGCGAACTCGACCTGGTAGCGGTCGGGAGGCAGGGTGACCATCTGGGGGTCCGCGTCGTCGTTCTCGTAGTAGTCGTGGTCATCGCTCACGAAGTAGGAAGGCGTCGATCGCAGCATGACCCCGTAGAGTTCCGCGATCTGCGGCCCGACCGCGGCCTTGATCGAGGTCTCGTTGCTGGTTCCCAGCACGGGCAGGCTGAGGTCCAGCCAGCCGATCCGCTCGTAGAACTCGCGGGAACGCCGGCCACGCTCCTCGCCACGGTTGTAGAGCACCGTACGCTGGTCCCAGTAGATGTGGTCGCCGATCGCGATCAGCGCCCGCGGGCGAAAGGAGAGCGCCCGTCTCAGCAGCCGGCGGCGAACCGCCAGCGGCAGGAAGGAGCCCGACCCTGCGTGGCCGCCGGCGCAGGTGTAGGCGAGGAACCGCACCGACTCGGGTTGGGCCGAGGGCGACGGAAACGTGCGGAGAGGCCACGGATCGCACAGCGCCTCGCCGCCGCCGAGCAGTTGCAGCGCGTACTCCGTGTCTGCTTCCAGGCCGGGAGCATCGAAGGAGAAGAAGCGCCTCTCCGTGTCCGTGCTCCGGCCCGCCACCAGTCGGCCGCCGATCCGCAGCACCGGCACGAAGTCGAGCGGGTCGGCGAAGGAGCACTTGAGCGCCACGCGATCGTGGCTCGCCGCCGGAATCAGGTGCTGGAGCGGGCCGCCCCGCCAGCCGTCCTGCCCGACGGCGGGCGACCGGCCCAGTCCGGTTCCGGCCGCCGCGGCGGCGGCACTCGCGATGAATCGCCTGCGGGTCCAGTTGGTCGTCATGGTTGGGTTCCCTCAAGGAAGTTGCGAAGCCGCGCACGGTCGACTTCAGTGAGCGGAAGGAATCGCGGCTCCCCCTGGCTGAGTGCAGTCGACGTGTCGCATGGCTGGCACATCAGAACGCCCGGTTCGCGAAGGTGCTTCAGCCCGAGAACGTGCCCGAGTTCGTGCGCGATCACGTTGCGGACGACGTTCTCCCGTTCGTCGCCGGCCGGAATGGCAACGAAGTAGCGCCCGTCCTCCCGATAGGGCCAGGCGAAGGGCATCAGGTTCTGCGTCGACAACAGCACGACGACCTCCGCTTCGACCGCGAAGAGTTCCTCCGGTGGCTCGGGCCCCGGGCCGGACGAGTGCAGGCGGCCGGCGAGCTGGGAAAGCTGGTGCGCGTAGTTCTCGAACGGCCGGGAGCCTTCCGGCGGCGCGGCGAGTTCCGGTTCAACAAACGGGGCGCCCAGGCCGAGACTCGAGACGGCCTCGTTCCAGAACGAAACGGCTTCCCCCACCATGGCGATCCGTTCGTCTTCGGGCTCCACGGCCAGCACCGCGATCCGCCTGGGTTCGCCGACAGTCGAGTCCGAAGCGGCTGCAAGTGGCACAATGCCCATCGCAAGAACCAGAGGAGCCGCGAGGCCAGGAGCCTGCGCGAAAGAAACTGGGTGCGCCGGCGCCCTCGCCGGCATCCGGCGCGAAGCGCCGGCTTCCGGACCTCGCCTCGCCCTCCAGGAGAAAGTCATCATGCGCCAAGTTCGAACGGTCATCCGTCTAGTTGTCGTCTTCCTCTCCCTTGGCCTGGTGGGGTCGTCCGTCACCGCCCAGATCCACCGCACGCCGGATCCGGTGCGCCGGGCCGACCTGGACCGCAAAGCGGAGATCGACCGCATGGTCATGGTACCGATGCGGGACGGTGTGCGTCTCGCCACCGAGATCTACCGGCCCCGCGGCGCCGAGGGCCCGGTGCCTGCGATCTTCTGGCGCACGCCCTACAACTTCAGCCCGCTGCCGGAGCCCAACCTGGAGAGGCCGAGCGCGCTGCTCAAGTTCGGCCTCGACGCGATCGAGCGCGGCTACGCCTTCGTGGTCCAGAACGAGCGCGGCAAGTTCTTCTCCGAAGGCGACTGGGAGATCCTCGGCCGGCCTCGCACCGACGGCTACGACGCGCTGACCTGGATCACCGACCAGCCGTGGTCCAACGGAAAGGTCGCGACAGTGGCAGATGGGGCTCGCCGCGATGCGCCACCCGGGCCACGCCGCCGCGGTGCCCATGGGCCAGGGCGCCGGCATCGGCCGCATGGGGCCGTTCTTCGAGCAGGGCAACTTCTACCGCGGCGGCGCCCTCCAGCTCCCGATGGCGGCGTGGCTCTACGGCGAGCAGAACACGCAGCGTCCGACCTTCCCGCCCGGCACGAGCCGGGAGGACCTGGAAAGACTCGCGACCTACTTCGACCTGGCCGCGAAGATGCCGGCCATCGACTGGGAGCAGGCGCTCCGTCACCTGCCGATCCAGACGTTGATCGAGTCGGTCGGCGGTCCGAAGGGGATCTTCGGGGACGACCCGGCCTGGTACGAGGGCGGCCTCTACCACGACGACGAGCCCTTCGGGGTGCCGGCGCTGTGGGCCAACTCCTGGTACGACCTGTCCGTTTCGCCGAACCTGGCGCTCTACGGCCACGTACGCAAGAACGCCGACCCGGAGGTCCGCGACCACCAGTACATGGTCGTCGCACCCAGCCTGCACTGCAACATGTACCGCTTGACGGATCCCCTGATCGTCGGCGAACGGAACTTCGGCGACACGGACTTCGCGTTCGACGAGATGCTGTGGAGTTTTCTCGACCGTTTCACGAAGCCCGAGGCGAACGGGTTCGAGGACCGCTACGCCAAGGTCCGCTACTTCCTGATGGGCGAGGACCGCTGGCGGAACGCGGACGAGTGGCCGCCTGCCGGAGTCGAACCCGTCACGCTCTACCTGAACAGTGGCGGCAACGCGAACAGCTCCGCCGGAGACGGCAGGCTCACAACGGATGCCAGCGGCAACGGTGCCGGCGCCGACCGTTTCGTCTACGACCCGGGCGCGCCCGTGCCGACCCACGGCGGCGCCTTCTGCTGCATGGGCCTTCGACCAGCGCGGCGTCGAGGCCCGCGCCGACGTGCTTGTGTACACGACGGAACCGTTCGAAGAACCGCTCGCCGTCGTCGGATCGATCGACGTCGTCCTGCACGTTTCTTCCGACGCGCCCGACACTGACTTCACGGTCAAGCTCGTAGACGTCTTCCCCGACGGTCGGGCCTTCAACCTTGACGACACGATCCTCCGCATGCGCTACCGCGAAGGCTTCGACCGGCACGTCCCGATGGAACCGGGCAAGGTCTACGAAGTGACCCTGGGGCCGCTCGCGACCGCCAACGTGTTCGGCACCGGCCACCGGCTGCGGATCGAGATCTCGAGCAGCAACTTCCCACGGTACGACCGCAACCTGAACACCGGCGGCAACAACTACGACGAAACCGAGTGGCGCGTGGCGAACAACGTCGTCCACCACTCGGCGGAGCATCCCTCGCGGATCGTGCTGCCGGCGCTCGACCGCTGAGTTAAGGCTCCAGCGGCGGCACACTGGGTGCAGGCCTCCGGCCTCGCGCGCCTTTTTCAGAGAGCCGACGGGGACGTCGGCGCACCCAGTCTGCACCACACCACTCCGTCGACACCACACACTGGGTGCGCCGGCGTCCCCGCCGGCATCCGCCGGAGGCGGAATCCGGGCGCCAGCCCCTGGAAGCAACTACGGCTCCAGCGGCGGCACCTTCTGGCTGAACTTCACGCCGCTGATGCGATCCGTGTTGTCCGCCCGCCGTCGCCGACTCGGCGGGAAGTCCTCCGTCCGTTCGATCCAGGCGTCGAGCACCCGGCTCAGTTGCCGGGCGATCGCCTCTACCTCCGGCCGGCCGGCCAGGTTCACCAACTCGTGCGGATCCGCCTCCAGGTCGTAAACCTCGATCACCGGACGCGGTGCCTCGAACAAGCGCGCCTGACCCGGCGTCAACGTCCCCGCCTCGCGGCGCGCGGTCAGGCTGTACCAGGACGGGCTGCGCGAGGCGTCGGCCGGCGTGCAGAGCGGCAGCTCCGTGTACGCGTTGCGGATCAACTTGTAGCGAGGGCCCCGCACCGCGCGGATGTGCTCGTCGCAGTTGTGCCAATTCCGCTCCGCGAACACGTACACGCGGCCGGGTGCGGCCTGGTCCCGGAGCGCCGCGATGAAGCTCGTGCCGTGGAAGCTCTCCGGGGCTGACGCCCCGGCCGCCTCGAGCAGGGTAGGCGCCAAGTCGATCACGCTGGTGAGCCCCGGATAGCGAACGCCCGCCGGCGTGATCCCGGGCCAGGAGACGATCAGCGGTGTGCGGATCCCGGCGTCGTAGGCGGTCGCTTTGGCGCGCGGGAAGGGCATCCCGTTGTCGCTCAGGAAGACGACCAGGGTGCTCTCGCGAAGTCCGCGGCGGTCCACCTCGGCAAGCATCCGACCGATCTCGCCATCCATCCGGGCAATCTCGTCGTAGTAGAGCGCCAGGTCGCGTCGTCGACCAGGTACGGCGGCACACTCACTTCGGCCGGATCGTGCGGCGGCTCCACCGCACCGGCCGAGTACGGCCGGTGCGGATCCCGAAAGCCCACCCAGAGGAAGAACGGCCGGTCACCCGCCCCGTCCAGGAAGCCGGGCAAGCCTTCCCAGGTCTCCTCAGCGTACCAGTCGAATTGCCTCTCGCCCTCGGGCCCATAGTGGGTCTTCCGCATGTGGCCGGTGAAGTAGCCCTCCCGCGCAAGCAGGCCCGGCAGAAGCTCGACGCCGGCCGGCAACGGACTGTGCAGATCCTCGGCGCCGGTGGCGTGGGGATAGCGCTGATTCGCGACGGACTACAGGAGGCGGTCGTCAGAAACGCCCTGTCGAACACGACCCCGGCAGCCGCCAGGGCGTCGAGGTTCGGCGTGCGCACATGCGGGTTCCCATAGGCGCCGAAGTCCGACCACGAAGCGTCGTCGGCAATGAAGACGAGGATGTTCGGGGGCTGCTGAGCCTCCCCCGCAGGCGACCACCCCGTCGCGACGAGCAGCAGCAGGCACAGCCGAGCCGGCCAACGCGGCCGCACCGCGGCTCGCTGGTTTCGTCCTGAAGCCGGCCCGGCCGAGCGGATCACTCTCCGCCAGTTGAGCCAGCCATCGCGTCCGCCTCCAGCAGCCGCGCGCCGCGCATCACGTTGCCGAGCGCGTAGTTGCCCTCGTGGCAGGCGTACTAGACCTTGTTGGGAGTCGACCGCCACGTGTACTCACCGCTCCAGGGTGTCTCCCAGACACTCGGGTCTTCGACCGTGAACCCGTAGAGCAGGTTGCCGTCCGGCAGACGCTGGAAGCGTTCGGTGACGTGCAGGTCCTTGGTCGCCGAACCGAGGCCCGGTTCTTCGCCGAAATTCGTCGTGTCGACGACCAGCGTGTCGCCTTCCCACCAGCCGATCGAATCGCCCATCCAGCGGCGCTCCGAGGCCGGCGCGTGCTCGCCGCCGATGCGCACGACGCGGGCGTCGTGGACCATCTCGATCAGGATCATCACGTGGTTTCCGGTCTGCACGATCCGCTTGTGGTTGTTGTAGAGCGCCGGCAGCATCGGCGG
>JAGWAG010000129.1:12377-20273 GCA_021296535.1 Acidobacteriota bacterium
CCGGCAGGCGTCATCTCCGGGTACTGGCCGTTCGGCGGATCGGTCATGATCGAGGTCCGCCATTTGCCGTCGATCCGGACCACGTTGTCGCCCGGGTCCATGTAGAAGGCGTTGTACCCGCCGCTACCGCCGGACGCGACCTCGAGCCCCGGATCGAAGATCGGCGCCCCGCCGACCGGCGGCGCCTCGCGGTTCGGGTCGCTCGGCTTGAAGTCGGCCTCGTAGATTTCGGCCTTGCGGCGCGCAATCGCTTCCGCCTCTTCATCGGTCAGGGTCAGGCGATCGCCGAACTCCCGAGGCCTCGTGAGGGGAGTCAGCGTGGCGACGTCGTAGGCGCCGGTCAAGTCGGGCTTGCCGTCGGCCCGCCGCGGCACATCGTCCTGCGCGGCGATGGCAATCGGGGCGGCTAGCAGCACCGCCAAGCTCAAGAGAAGGAAACGCTCAAACTTCATCCGGCACCCCCTCGTGCATCGGTGTATCCGTTGTCACAGCAACGGTACCACCGAGCGCTCCACCAGCCGCAGCCCCGACCGCGGGGCCCGCTCAGCCGATCTTGCCGAGCCGGAAGTTCACCGTGATGTTGTAGCTGACCGGGATGGGTTCCCCACCGATCTTCGCCGGCTCGAACTTCCACTGCTTCACCGCGTCGACGGCCGCCTCCGTGAGGCCCATATGAAGTCCCTTGAGCACGCTGACGTCGACGACGTTGCCTTCCTGGTCTATCGCCGTCTCCAGGATGACGACGCCCTGAAGCCGAGCCTCCCGCGCGCGATCGGTGTACTCCGGCTTCACATCATGGACCTTCACCGGCCGCGTGGCTCCGGTAGGTAGCGGCTGAAACCCGGTCCTGAGCCTCGCCACATCTGCGGGAGCAGGAGCCCCTGTTGGAGCAGTCACGTGCCGCAACACCTCGAGGACCGCCGCTTCGACCGTGTCGTGCGATTCCCGCTCCATCGGAAGCTGAGATCGCACCACGAAGCCGAGAGTGAACGCCACGGCGAGGGCGAGTATCGCCCCAACGATCTTGTTCAGACTTGCCGGACTTACTTCCGCCATCTGGTCACCTCCCTGTCGTTGATCGGATGTCTTCACAACACAACCCACGAGAGAGCCGCCAGATTCCGGCCGTCAGCCGGCACGCAGCGGAGCGGCCGCCACCTATAACGCTCTAGGGCTGGCCCGAGGACTCCCGATCGTCGTACGGCGCGCCGGTGCCCGAAGAACCCGCGAACAGCCGGCGACCATCCGGCAGGGTCACGTCACGCCCATTCGCCCGCGGCGCACCGTCGATCGCCTGATAGCCCTCCACGAGCACCTCGGTGCCCGGAGCGACCGAGTTCTTCTTCCAGCCGCGCCGTACCAGGGCGCCCGGCGGTCCGCACTCGACCATCCAGGCCGTCACCGTGCCGTCCTCGTCCGTGACGTCAATGTGGATCCAGGCATGGGGGTTCACCCACTCCACCCTCGTCACCTGGCCGCGCAGCCGCACCGGCTTCGTCGCGTCGAACTCTGCCGCGAAGGCGTGGTGAGCGGCTGCCGGCGGAGCCGGTGCGAGGAAGATCAGGGCCGTGGCCGCTGCGAGACCGGCGGCGAGGAGGGCCAGCGGGGGGAGGAATCGAATCGTCTTCATGAGCGTCGTCCTGCGTGGAACTGTGGCTTGACGGATGGGCAACCCTAACACCTGCACGGCACGAGTCTGGCCGTGGAGCAACCCGCGAGGACCCTCTCCTCCCGCGGCTACGGCGCCTCGTCCGGACTCGTCGGAGGCGCCTCGACCCGGCGCAGGAAGTCCTCGGCATCGCGGCACTCCACCGCTGACCCGATAGCGGCGTTTGTATCCGTGGTCGCCGAGAGCCGCTCCAGCCAGGCTTCCACGGCAGGCGTGATCGCGAGGTCGCGGGCCTGAAGCGCCTGCCGCACGAGGGAACGGGCCATCTCAAGCGCGCCTTCCGCGCGGCCCTCCGCACGGCTCTCTTCGCGTTCGGCGCCGAGAAACCGGTCGTCGTCGGGGCCGGTGCCCGTCGCCCTGCCCAGCCTGCGGCCCACACGGCGCACCGCCGCAACGGTCTCCGCCGACTTCCGCTCCTCGTTCAGCGCCCGGTGGATCTCCGCTGCCCGCCAACCTGCAAAGGCCCGGCTGACAGCCGACTCGACGTAGCCGTCGCCCTCCAGCAGGTAGATCACGAAGCGCGGCCGGCCCGAAGTCCGCGGCGCCATCCAGACCGGCTCCGGCACCTCCGCCCATACTTCCGGAAGACCCCAGGAAGCGTAGACATCCAGCTTCCGTCGGCGGACATCGGTCGTGTGGTCGACTTCGAGGATCACATCGGGCAACGGGCCAATGTCGACATCGATCTCCTTGCCGAAAGAAGGTCTCGTCAGCCTGCACAAGGACCTCGCGTTCGCCGTCCTCGTCGAACTGCACCAGGCTCGTCGAGCCCAGCGCCAGGATCTCCGAACCCCGGGCCAGCGCGATCTCCCGGATCAGACCGGCGAGGCCACGCGACGGTATCTCGTGATAGGCCGTAGTTCCTTCGGCGATCACAACCGCGGTCGAACTGCGGGCCTCCCAGTACTCGATCCGGCCCTCGTAGTCGTCCAGCTTCTCGACCGGTAGATGAACCGCGCGGCATCCCGGGAAGTCCGCCAGATCGAGCGGCCGCCGAGGCTCGCGCGGCTGTTGCGGACTTCTGAGGACGGGGTCGGCCATGGTCGAGGAGTGTAACGTCGGCAGTCCTTTGTTAGACGCCCCATGACGACCCTGAACATCGGCATCGCTGACTACGACGAGATGACGGCACACACGATGGCGATCGCCCGTGGCGAGTACCGGGCTGCCGAACAAGGACCCGACGGTCGGACGTCGAGAAAACTAGCTACGGTCTCTACTGCGCTCCCGACCCCGTCTCCGCCGCACCCGCGGCCTCTTCGCGGTCGCGCGCTCTCGCGCCGGAGAGGATGTTCGTCATCCCGTAGTTGCCTTCGTGGCAGGCGTACTCGACGAGCTCGTACTGCTCGTTGTCGAGCTCGAACTCGAAGCGGCCCGTCCAGGGGCTGGTCCACACGGTCGGGTCTTCCACTGTGAACCGGTACTCGAGCCGGTTCGGGCCGAGGCGCGTGTAGCGCTCGGTGAGCTTCATGTTCTCGCTCGAACCGCGATAGTTCGTGCGGCCGTTGAAACCCGTGGTCTCCACTACCAGGGTGTCACCCTCCCAGCGGCCCTGGGGATCGCCGAGCCACTGCTTGATCCCGGGACCGAGCGGCTTCCGTTCGGCCGTGGGCACGACGCGGGTCTCGTGGATCATCTCCTTCTGGATGGCGACGAAGCCCGGGCTCTGGCTGATCTGCAGGCCGTTGTTGTAGATCGAGGGCATCATCATTCCCGGCAGGCCCCGGCTGATGCAGCGGACGTACGCGCTGAGATCTTCGGGTCCCGCGGGCCGGCGCCTCACGTAGTCGCCGAACGACGCGGCCGCGTTGCGCTGCCGCTCCTGCGCCTCCTCGGTCAGGGGCGGTATGCGTCCGTCGGGCGGGTCGATGATCATCGCCACCTGCCGCGAGGGCGCGGACTTGACGTAGCCGAGGGTCGTGTCCCGCCACTCCCGCTCGTAGCCCCAAATGCTCCCCAAGGTACCCCGCTCGCGGCGCGCCGCCGCCTCTTCGGGGGTCAGTTCCGCGACATCGGCGAGATCATCCGGCCGTTCCAGGGGGATGCCGTGGGCCTTGTTGCCGGACCACATTCCCTGCAGATCGGGCGTGCCCCAGGGGGTCCGCGGAACGACGTAGGGCTCGGCCGAGGCGACCTGGTCGGCATCCGATCCGAAGTCGGCGTCGACGCCCCGCCAGCCTGACTCGATCACCGCCACCCGGACGTTGTCGGGTGCGGCGACGAAGCCGCGCTTCGCTTCGGAGCGGCCTCCCTCGGGCCGTTCCGGATCCCGAGTGAAGTGGACCCCGCGGTCACGCAGACCGACCGCCGCCGTCTCGAGATCCGCGAGTTCGAACGCCAGGTGATCGATTGCCCGGCCGGCGCTCGGCGCGGGCTCGCCCTCGGGATGCTTCGAGACGAACAGCCAGACCTCGCCGAAACGGAGGCCGTCCTGCGTTCCGCGCAGGCTCTCCGGCGCGCCGCCGAAGGTCTCCCGGTACCAGCCGAGAGTCCGTTCCGGATCGCTCGCGCTCAGGTGAACGTGATGGAAGCCCAGCGTGTCCACGTCTTCGACGACCTCGATCCGGGTACCCCAGGGATCGAAGATGCGGCCGACCTTGAACAGGCCGGGTTCGTCGCGGAGCGTCGAACCGTCGTCGTAGCGCTGTAGGCGAACGCCGGAGCCCCGCACGCCGACCGCCTCCAGCTCGGCCATCTTCTCTTCCAGGTCCGCAAAGGAGAAGCCGATGTGGTCGATGCCGGTGCCCTGACTGGCGCCCATGATCGGGCCCTGAGTGAACTCGATCACCGCGTTGCCGCAGTCGACCGCCTCGGCACGGCCTTCGATCGGCTCGCAGTCCAGGTGCCGCTCGTACCACTTCGCCGCCTCGCTGCGAGCGGACGTCGTCAGTTGCACCGTCACATCGCCGGCCGCCGCCGGGACGGCGGCTAGTCCCAGCAGAAGCGCGGCAGCAACCGCCGATCCGCTAAGGGTCGTTGCCAGTCGGGGTCTCTTCGCGTCGACGTAGGTGGCCATAGAGAAGCTCCTCGGAAAACTCGACACACTTGAACTCCAGCACCCGCACGTTCTCCTCCAGGCGCCGGTACAGCGGCATGCGGATCGTCCACGGTTCGGTGAAGACGTTGGGGTCCTCGAGCGTTGCCTCGTACATCATGGAATTCGGGCCGGTCGGCGTGTACCGCTCGGTCACGCGCAGGGTGTCGCTGGCGAAGTTGCCGGCCCGGTCGAACCAGGCCTGGCCGGTGAAGCCGGTTGCCTCCACGACCAGGGTGTCGCCCTCCCAGCGGCCGTGCGAACGGCCCATCCAACTGTCGATCGGCGGCGGCTCAGGATTCTCCTTGTCCATGTGGATCGTCCGGTTCGCCTCGGCGAAGCCGTAGACGATCATGATGTGGCTCGTGCCCTGAAGGACCTGGAACGGGTACGGCATGTAGGTCGCGCGCGGCACTCCCGGCAAGTAGCACTTCGCCTCGGGGTCTTCGCGCCAGCGGTTCTCGAAGTTCTTCTGCCGCTGCTCGCGCGCCCAGTCCTGGTAGGGAATCTCGCCGCCGACGACGACACCAACGCCCGGTGGCATCGTAGTGAGGACGCCGTACTCGGCCGGCCCGCCGGCCGCGTTGTGGTCTTCCAGGTTCCAGTGCGCTGTGTTGATCGCCTGCCAGACGCCGTTGATGTCCGGGTTGCCGTCGTAGTGGCGCGAGACCGCGTCACCGGCGTCCTGGGCCAGGGCGGGCATGCCCAACAGCAAGAGGAGAACGGCGAGCCGCACCGGCCGCCGCCACAGGTTCAACTGGCGTCGTTTCTTCATTCCCGTCCCGTCAGAGATGAGCGCGGAGCATACCAACGCGGCGGGCAATACACTCATCCACCGTAACCCCAGCCAGGAGTACTCAACGATGATCGACCTGAACCTGACCGGCCGCCGCGCCGTCGTCACCGGCGCCAGCCTCGGCATCGGCGCCGCCACCGTCCGCCTGCTCGCCGACCAGGGCGCCGCGGTTTCCTTCTGCGCCCGCAACGAGGACGCCGTCGCTGCCCTCGACGGCTACGAGCCGCCCTCCGGCGAGGGCAGCGTTTCAGGACACGCCGCCGACATGGCAGACCGTGACTCGATCGACGCGTTCTTCGACGCGGCGCTCGCCAGCGGCACGGTCGACATCCTCGTCAACAACGTCGGCGCCTCGCCGTCGCGGAACTTCCTCTACATGACCGACGACGACTGGGAAGAACTGTTCCGCCTCAACCTGCTGTCTGCGGTCCGCAGCACGCGGCTCTGCCTGCCCGGCATGCGCAAGCAGAAGTGGGGCCGTATCGTGATGGTCGCCAGCGCCGCCGCGAAGTACCCGGGCGCCGCCCTGATCGACTACGGCGCCTCCAAGGCGGCGATGGTGGCCACCGGCAAGGCGCTGTCCGGCAAGTACGGCCGCGACAACGTCCTGTTCAACTCAGTCCTCCCCGGCCTGATCCACACGGCGATGTGGGAGCGCGCCGCCAAGGAGATCGCGAACGCCCGCGGCGGCGACTGGGAGGACATCATCCGGAACAACGGCAAGAACGTGCCCGTCGGCCGCTACGGCACCTCGGAGGAGGTCGCCAACATGATCGTCTTCCTGTGCTCCGAGGCTGCCTCGTACGTCAACGGCGCGGTGATCGACGTCGACGGCGGCCAGGGCCGGCACATCTGAGGTTGGCGCGTTAGTTCCGCAGCACAGAGACGTCGGATGCCCCCGCGAGCTGGGCGTCCGCAGTCACCAACGTCAGGTCCATCACCTTCGCCGTGGCGGCCAGGAAGCGGTCTGCCGGATCCCGGTGCGGAAGATCGACTGTACGACTCGCTTGCACGATCTGGTGCGTCAACGGAGCCTCGCGGGTCGGCATCGCTTCCATCGCCTTCTCGATCCAGGCATCGAGGGAATGGTCGACCGCGAGACGCTCTTTCTCGACCAGCAAGACCAACTCCCAGACACTGATCGGCGAGAGCCAGAGTTCGTTCTCGGCAGACCCGAGAGCTGACGCGACCTTCCCCGACAAACGCTCCGGCTCCAGTTGACTCCAAACCCAGATGTGCGTGTCCAGCAGTAGCCTCAAGACCGCAGAACTTCCCAGTCGTCTTCGTCCACGACCGGAGAGACGATGTCACCAAGAATGCGACCCGTACCCCGCATCTGACCAAGCACGCGCCGCGGCTGAACGGCGGGCGACGGCGGAACGATCTCGGCCACCGGCTTGCCGAAACGCGTGACCAGTACGGGTTCTCCCGTTCGATTGACGCGTTGCAACACCGCCAGACAGGTCGCCTTGAACTTCGAGATAGCCACTTCCTCCATTCCGTAGTCCCCCTCCTACGTCACGGGGTTGAATGTGTACCATGGTCAATGACCATGGTCAAATCCCGCTCGGCCAATTCCCGTCTACCAGGAGACTTGGATGCGCGGCGTCCAAATCTCCTGGTTGCGCCGCCGAGCCGGCAGTCCGCTACTGCTCCTCCGAACCCTCGATCTCGGCGATTCCTGACGCCGTCTCCTCCAGCAGCGCCTGAGCCCCGCGCCGGATCAGACTGCCCACGCCGGGCGCCTGGAAGAAGCTGAAGCCCTCCCGGTCACGCCAGGCCAGCGGACCTCCCAGCTTGAGGCCGGCGCCGAGCACGGCCTCGCGGATGCGGTCGACCATCGCCTCGTACTCCGGTTCGCCCTGGCGCTTGCCGGAAAAGCTGTAGAGGTCGGTGGAGGCAGCGAACACGACGTCGACGCCGGGCACGGCCACGATCTCCTCAACCGCTTCGACGCCGGCCGGCGACTCGATCATCGCGACGATGAGGATGTTCTCGTTCGCCGTCGCACGGTAGTCGCGACCCCACAGGGCGCCGTACTGGCCGCCGCCCAGGCTGCGCCGACCCTCGGGCGGGAACTTGGCGAAGCGGACCGCGCGCTCCATCTTCTCGGCCGTGCGAACCATCGGCACGACGATGCCGAGAGCGCCCCCTCCGTTGCGTCGGGCACGCGGATGAAGGGAATGGCGGACGCATCGCGGCAGGCCCAGAGCATCCGCGCCACGTCCTGGTACGTCAGCGGGCTGTGTTGCATCTCGATCCAGGTGAAGTCAAAACCCGCGTTGGCGGCAGCGCAGTAGCTGTCCGGATCGGCCGATGAGATGCTGACGCCGACGATCCCCTCGCCGCTCATCAGCTTCTGCTTGGCCGTGTTGTACATCCGCACGCCGTCTTCCT
>JAGWAG010000129.1:20376-22724 GCA_021296535.1 Acidobacteriota bacterium
CGCTGTCCCCGCAGCGCCAGGTCGACGCCGACCAGGCGCCGGTTGCCTTCGACCCGGCTGGAGCTGCCGCGAATCTCGCGCGTGACTAGATAGTCGGCAAAAGCCGCCTCGACGTTCGCGCTATAGCCCATCGCGTCCTGTGCCTTGTTCACGGCCAGTTTGCCCATGCGCAGCACCACCGGATCGTTCTCGGCAACTCGCTCGGCGTAGGCCATCGTCTCGCGCTCGAGCTCATCCTCCGCGTAGACCCGATTGACCAGCCCCATTTCGCACGCCTCCTCCGCGTCGACGAAGCGGCTCTCGAACAGGAGTTCCTTCGCCTTGCGGGGATGGATGTCCCAGGGCACGGTGAAGGTCTCGAAGAGGCTGGCGAGGAACCGCGCGCTCGGGGCAGCGAAGATCAGGTCCATCGACGCCGCGATCATCCAGCCGCCGAAGATGCAGTAGCCGTGCACCATCGCGATCGTGGGCTTGTGCAGGTTGCGCCACTTGACCGTGTTGTCCAGGTTGTACCAGCGAAACGCCTCGTACCAGTCCATGCCGACCCACTGGGTGAGCCCGCGGGCCTCGATGTCCGCCTCCTGCTCCGGAGTGCCCAGGTCGTGACCGGACGAGAAGTGCCTGCCGTCGCCCTTCAGGACGACGACCCGGACCTCGTCGTCGGCCATCGCGCGGTCGAGCTGCCGGTCCAGGTCGTCGAGCAGCTTCCAGCTCTGGGCGTTGTGGTACCGGGCGCGGTCCAAGGTCAGCACCGCCACCGGGCCGCGCCGTTCGTAGCGAACCTCTTCTGCTGCCATATCCTGTCCTCGGCTTGTGATGTGGAGGGAAACCGATGAAGCGTAGCGCACAGCTTGGAGCCCTCGAACCGACCACTGGGTGCGCCGGCGTCCCCGCCGGCATCCGGCGCGAAGCGACGGGCTCTGGGCGTCCTGCCTCACCCGCCATCGCTCTGCTCGCCGTTTGCGCCGTGGCCTGCGGCGCCGGCCAGGAGGCCCCGGCGCCCGGCGACAGCGCCAGGCCCCCAAACATCGTCCTCGTGATGACCGACGACCAGGGCTACGGCGACTTCGGCTTCACCGGCAACCCGGTGATCGAGACGCCCAACCTCGACGCCCTGGCGGCTCAGAGCGCGCAGGTCGAGCGCTTCTACGTCAGCCCGGTCTGCACCCCGACCCGGGCATCGCTGATGACGGGCCGCTACAACTACCGCACCCGCGCCATCGACACCTACATCGGCCGCGCGATGATGGAGCCGGACGAAGTGACCGTCGCCGAGATGCTCCGCGACGCCGGATACGCGACGGGCATCTTCGGCAAGTGGCATCTGGGCGACAACTACCCGATGCGGGCAATGGACCAGGGCTTCGGGGAGAGCCTCGTCCACCGCGGCGGCGGCATCGGCCAGCCGTCCGACCCGCCCGGCGGCGAGGGCAAGTACACCGACGCCGTGCTGTTCCGCAACGGACAGCGGGAGGAGACGACCGGCTACTGCACGGACGTCTACTTCGACGCCGCGCTCGAGTTCATGGAACGGGCGACCGCGGAAGGACGGCCGTTCTTCGCCTACGTGCCGACGAACGCGCCCCACGGCCCCTTCCACGACGTGCCGGAGGACTGGCTCGAGTACTACCGTCAGGTGGACCTGAGCGCCGTCCTTCCGGACCCCGAACAGGCCAGCGACGAAGTCCTCGACCGGCTGGCCCGCAGCTACGCGATGATCAGCAATATCGACGACAACGTCGGCCGGCTGATGGCGCGCCTCGACGAGATGGGCCTGGCCGAGAACACGATCCTCGTCTTCCTGGACGACAACGGACCGGACCGGGACCGCTACAACGCCGGGCTTCGCGGCCGCAAGGGTTCCACCCTGGAGGGCGGCATCAGGTCGCCTCTGCTGGTGCTCTGGCCGGGCCGGCTGCCGGCCGGCGGAGAGCCGGTCGACCGCATCGCGGCCCACATCGACATTGCCCCGACCCTGCTCGACGCCGCCGGCGTCGAGCCGCCCGCCGGCCTGCACCTGGACGGTCGCAGCCTGCTCGGCCTGCTGACCGGCAACGGCGACGCCGCGAACTGGCCCGATCGCACCTTGTACTTCCAGTTCCACCGCGGCGACGAACCGAAGCCGCTTCACGCCTTCGCCGCGGTCGGGCAGCGCTACAAGCTGCTCCACCTGTCCCCCCGAGGCGAGGGGGACTGGCAGGGCGACCTCAACCTGGAGCTGTACGACCTGGAGGCGGACCCGGGTGAGAGCCACAACCTGATCGCCGGCACCCGTGCGGTGCTAGCGCCGGCAGAAACTGGGTGCGCCGGCGTGCCATCCGTCCGCCCGATGACGGGCGCACGGACTG
>JAGWAG010000130.1:0-7877 GCA_021296535.1 Acidobacteriota bacterium
TCACCTTGACGGGAGTCCCGCCGGCGGCCGGCATGACATGGATGTCCCCCGGGCTTTCCCGGTGGTTCATCGTGAAGGCGTGCTGGCCCGTGGCCTTCGACCAGGCCCACGAACCCAGCGCGTGGTCCCCTTCGGTGAGAGCCACAGGCTGAGCGTCGTCCACGGCGGCATGGAAGAGCTGGCTACGAACCCCGGTGTTCGCGGTGAAGTAGATCGTGCCGTCGTCCGCCCAGCGGGCGCCGTTGACCTCGTGCGGCATGCCCTCGTAGAGCAGGCGGTGCGCTCCACCGCCGGCCGGCACGACGAAGATGTTCGTGTTGAAGTAGGTCTCCAGATCGGCGCTGGAGTTGGAAACGAACATGACGCGCTGTCCGTCCGGGGACAGCTCGGCGCCCGACTCGCTCACCGTGTTGTCGGTGAGCTGGAGGGCGTTGCCGCCGTCGGCATCCATGATCCAGACCTCGCCCTCGTCCCGGTTGTCGAAGAGCGGCGAGGGCGCCCGGTGGTGTGCGATCCGCCCGCCGTCCGCCGAGATCCGGAAGCCGACCACGGAGAAGTCCCCCTCGGTGATCCGCTCGACGCCGCCGCGTTCGTCGCCGGTCCAGGCGACCCGGAACAGGTGGCGCTGCTTGTAGTCCTCGTCGAAGGCGAAGACGTCGTCCTTCAGTTCGTCCTTCTTCTTCTCTTCGGCAGTCTTCGGATCCGCGGCGAGGAAGAAGATGTGCTCCCCATCCGGGGAGAACTCGAAGCTCTGAACGGAGCTCTCGTGGCTCGTCAACGGAGCCGCTTCCCCACCCCGGTTGGGCAGCAGGTAGATCTGCGTGGAGTCCTCCTCGCCGCGGTTCGCGAGAAAGGCCACGTAGCTCCCGTCCGGCGACCAGCGCGGGCTCCGCTCGCCCTTCTCGCCGTACGTCAGCCGCACGTCTCCCGTGCCATCCATCTCGATGCGACGAATGTGGGTCGTGCGACCGTTCTTCTTCCAGTCCGTGTCGGAGCGGGTGTAGAGGAGCTGGGCGCCGTCCCGGGAGATTCGTGGACTGCCCACCCCCGGCACGTCGATCAGCTCGACGATGGTCATCGGCCGCTTGTCAGAGGCGTTGCCGGCGACGGCGGCAAGTGCAACGGCCAGGAAGAGCAGAGGGCGTGGCCAGGGGCCGCCGCCGCCCAGGCACCGCGTCAGATTGTGCTTCATCGGGCGTAGCATCGTATCGCGCCGGACGGCCATCCCCCGGCCTCTCCGCTCCGGGGAGATCCTCAGCCCATGTCGCCGGTGTTCCGGGCCATCAGCCGGATCGCCGTCTTGCGTGGCAGGAGGCACGTGAGCAACACGGCGACCAGCCGGTTGACCAGCCCCGGAACGACCCGCGGACCCTTGCCCAGCGCATCAAGCGTTCGTCGAGCCACCGCGTCGGGATCGAGCATGCCGGGCACACGGCCCTTGCCCGAGCGCCGATAGCCGGGGGTCTCGATCGCGCCGGCACAGCAGGCGATCACATCGATTCCTTGCTCGCGGAGCTCCTGCCACAGGCCCTCAGCCAGAATCGTGTTGAAGGCCTTGGTCGCGGCGTAGGCCGCCACCCGCGGCGTTCCCTGGAGGCCTGCCAGCGACGACATCAGGATCACCGCGCCACGCCCGCGCCGCTCGAGACCCGGCAGCAGCGCGTGCAGCATGACGACCGGCGCCCGAACGTTGACGTCGACCGTCCGTTCAAGCGCGTCGGCGTCGGCGTCGACGAAGCGTCCCACCGGGACGAAGGCCGCGTTGTAGACGATCACCCCGAGGTCGAGGTCCGCCGTGGCGGCGGACAGCGCGTCGGCGAGATCAGGTCTCGCCAGATCCATCGCAATCGGCCGCACTTCGACGCCGTACCGATCGCGGAGCCTGGCCGCGAGGTTATCGAGCAACGATTCGCGCCGGGCGATCAGCACCAGGTCCAACCCGCGCTTGGCCAGGCACTCCGCGAAGGAAGCGCCGAGACCCTCCGAGGCCCCGGCGACGAGCGCCCACTCGCCATACCGGTCGCGGAATGCTCCTCCGGCGCCGGCTTCGGGGCTGCGCGCGATCTCCGCTACGCTGCCTGCCACCGCTCGCTCTTGGAAAAACCCACCATGGAGACTCGATCGTGAGGCTAGCAACGACTCTTCTCAGCGTTCTGCTTTGCGCGGTCGCCGCGACCGCCTTCGCGCAGCCCCCCAACGTCGTCATTGTGATGACGGACGACCAGGGCTACGGCGAACTCTCCGCTCACGGGAACCCCGTGCTCGAAACGCCGCACCTCGACCGGCTGCGCAGCGAGAGCGTTCGGCTGGACGACTTCCACGTCGCGCCGATGTGTACCCCCACCCGCGGCCAACTGCTGACCGGGATGGACGCGGCCCGCAACGGCGCGATCAACGTGAGCAGCGGTCGAGCGCTCCTGCGGCCCGAGATTCCGACGATGGCCGACATCTTCGCCGAGGCGGGCTACAGCACCGGCGTGTTCGGCAAGTGGCACCTCGGCGACAACTACCCCTTCCGGCCGGAGGACCGCGGATTCCACGAAACCGTCTGGTTCCCCTCCTCCCACATCGGCTCGGTGCCCGACTTCTGGGGCAACGACTACTTCGACGACACCTACATCCGGAACGGCAGGCGCGAAGCGTTCAAGGGGTACTGCACGGACATCTTCTTCGACGAAGGAATAGACCACATGAAGCGCTCCGCGGAGGCCGGAACGCCCTTCCTGACCTACATCGCGCCGAACACGCCCCACGGCCCCCTGATTGCCAAGGAGGAGGACGAAGCCGCGCTGGCGGCCGCGCTGGCCCGACCCGAGTTCGACGACATGAACCCGCAGTTGAAGAGCCGGCTAAGCAGTTACCTGGGGATGGTCCGGAACATCGACACGAACATGGGCAAGCTCGTCGAGTTCCTCGAGGAGGAGGGCTTGAGAGAAAACACCGTCCTGATCTTCATGACGGACAACGGCAGCACCCACGGTCCGCTCTACTTCAACGCCGGCATGCGCGGAATGAAGACCGAACTCTGGGAAGGCGGCCATCGGGTGCCCTTCTTCATCAGTTGGCCGAACGGCAACCTGGCGGACCCGCGGGATGTGACGGGCCTGACCCAGGTGCAAGACGTCCTGCCGACGCTCCTGGACCTCGCCGGGATCGAAACGGCGGCCGCCGCGAACTTCAGCGGCACGAGTCTGGCGCCCGTGCTGCGCGGAGACGCCAGGGTTCCCGAAGACCGCATGCTGATCATCAACTACAGCCGCATGCCGTCCGGGTTCAACTACCCCTCGCCGTACACCCAGTCCATCCTCACGCGGAGTCACGCGGGGGTGCTCTGGAAGCAGTGGCGGCTGCTCGAGGACCGGGAGCTCTACGACCTGGAATCCGATCCGCTGCAAACGACGAACGTGATCGACCGGCACCCCGAGGTCGTCGCCAGGATGCGGGACCATCTCTACGAGTGGTGGGACGAAGTTGCCGCCACCGCCAACGAGCCCCAGCGGATCGTCATCGGGGACGACATCGAGAACCCCATGATGCTGACCGGCTGCGAGTGGCTCGACGTGTTCGTCGACCAGCAGAGGCAGGTTCGCGTCGGGACACGCAAGACCGGGTACTGGCTGCTCGATGTGGCGGAGGCGGGGGAGTACGAGTTCGCGCTCCGGCGCTGGCCGCGCGAAATCGACGTGCCGCTCGCCTCGGCGCCCGAGGGCAGCACGGCGCTGCCCATCACGTCGGCCCGCCTGTTCATCAGCAACCACCACCACCTGGATATCGGCGAGAAGCCGCCCTACGGCTACGAAGGTCTCACGACACCGGTAGGCGAAGACGACACGGAGGCGGTGTTCACCGTGTCACTACCGAAAGGCCCCATCGCGCTGCACACCTGGCTCGACGAAGGCCGCGAGGTCATCGCAAGCGCCTACTACGTCTATGTACGCAGAAAGTGAACGGCAGCTGAGCACCGAGCGCTACCTCCGCGAGGACTCGGCCTCACGGTCGCTCTACGAGCGCGCCCTCCAGGTCATGCCCGGCGGCAACAGCCGCCACACGCTGGTCATGGATCCGTATCCGATCTACGCGACCTCCGGGCAGGGCTGCATCGTCACCGACGTCGAAGGCCAGGAGCGCATCGACTTCGTCAACAACTACACGTCGCTCATCCTCGGGCACTCGCATCCTGAGGTGACCGACGCGGTCGCCGAGGTGATCGGCAAGGGAACGGCCTTCTCCCTGCCGACCGAGACGGACATTCGCCTCGCCGAACTGCTGATCGAGCGAATTCCCTACATCGACCAGATCCGGTTCGCGAACTCCGGCAGCGAGGGCGTGCTCCTCGCCGTGCGGGCGGCGCGCGCCGCGACCGGCCGCAGCAAGATCGCGAAGTTCGAAGGCTGCTACCACGGCATCTACGACTACGCGCAGGCCAGCGACAGCTCCCGCCCCCGCAACTGGGGTGATTCGGAGAGGCCCGCGACGACGCTCGAGCCGAGCATGGCGAAGAGCCTCGAGACGGAGGTCGTGACCCTGCCGCTCAACGACATCGAGGTCTGCTGCGAACTGATCGACGAGCACCGCGACGACCTGGCGGCCGTGCTCATCGATCCCCTGCCCGCCGCGCTCGGACTGATACCGCCCGACCCGGAGTTCGTGACGGCGTTGCGGGCCAAAGCGCGGAAGTGCGGCGCACTCCTGATCGCGGACGAGGTGCTCTCGTTTCGGATCGACTACCGCGGCGCCTGCCATCGCCTGGGGATCGAGCCGGACCTCGTCGCGCTCGGCAAGATCATCGGCGGCGGCTTCCCCGTCGGCGCGGTGGCCGGTACGGCCGAGGTGATGTCCGTCTTCGATCACCGCGACGGTGAACTCGTCCACCACGGCGGCACCTACAACGGCAATCCCGTGACGATGGTCGCCGGCTACGAAACGATGAGGCGGCTGACCCCGGACATCTTCGACAAGTTCGACCGGCTCGGCGACCGGGTGCGCGACGGCCTCCAACAGGTCCTCCGAAGGCACGGCATCGAAGCGGTGGCGACCGGTCGCGGTTCACTCTTCGCGGTGGTTCCGGGGACCGAGCCGCCGAAGAACTTCCGGGCCGTCTTCACCGCCCGCTCCGCGGCGCCACAGCTCCAGGGCATCGCCCGGGAGATGTTCAACCGGGGCATCCTGATGGGCTCCCGCGGTCTCTTCGGCTCGCTCTCGACACCGATGGGAGACGCGGAGATCGACCGTTTCCTCGAGGCCGCGGACGGCGCCGCGGCCCACGTGCTCGCGGCCTGAACCCGAAGCCACTGGGTGCGCCAGTCAATGCAGCTCCAGGAGGAGAGCGAGTAGCTCGTCGCGCACGCGATTGCGGAAGTCGGCCTCGTTCTGGTTGAACTGCCCGAGTCCCGGTGGTAGTACATCGTGGAGCGCCAGCCGGGGAACCAGCCGCCGTGGCCCACGAGTTCGCCGCGCGGAGAGTCGGCGCGGTAGACGCCGAGGCCGTACGTCGCTTCGGCGTCTTCTCCGCGGTAGCCGGAGCTCAGCATCTCTTCCAGGTACGGGCCGTCGAGCGCTTCCCCCTCGTAGACGATCTTCGCCCAGCGCGCGAGATCCCGGGAGTTCGAGACGTAGCCGCCGCCGGTCCACTCGGTGCGCGGGTTGAAGGCCATCAGGTCGCCTTCGGCCGCCTTGGCCGGCAGGGCGAAGGCGTTGTCCTCGCCGAGGTGACCGGGAGCGAGGCCCGCGAACGAGCGGCCGAGTTGCTCCGCCGTGCGGGGCAGGTCGTGACGGTCGAGAACGCGCCGCCGTGCCTCGTCGTAGTTCGCCATCCGGTGCTCCGGCGTCATCGCGATGTCGTGTTCCGGGTCGGCGTAACCCGTCGCGACAGAGCCTTCGCGGCCGTCCGGGAGGACGAACGCGGCCGTGGCGCCGATGAACCCCAGCTCTTCGCGCAACCCGTCGAGCCGGTCCCGGAAAAACTGTTCGGTCTCCGCAACCGTTGCGACCTCGCTCCCCCACCCATACGCGGCCCGGATTCTCGCCGGCAGCTCCTGGAAGATGACGGGATTCGCCTCGCTGCTGTTGGCCAGGATGACATAGCCATTGCCGCCTTCGAGCGACCCGACAAAGTTGCCCCGAAAGCCCCAGTTGCCGCCCGTATGGCCGAAGTAGCGATTCGACTCACCTGGCGGCGCGGGACGGTGAGGGGTGGTCGAGCCGGCGGTGAAACCGAGGGCGTACTGACCCACGCCTCCGGGTGTCACCATCTTTCGGGAGAGCTCCGCGTTCAGGATCCGGTTCGAGCGGCCCTCCAGGGAGAGCTGCACCTCGATCAGGAACCTGGCCAGGTCCGTCGGGGTCGTCCAGAGGCCCGCGGCATAGAGCTCAGGGTACACGTGCCACTCGGCGCGCGGCTCTGCCTCGGCCCCGTTCCCGTTCCCTCCGGTAGCTGACCCGCCCGCGCGCGCCGCGTTGCCGTGAAGCGCGGCCGGCAGCGGTTGGCAGAAGCAACTGCGGGTCATGCCGAGCGGGTCGAGGACCGTCTCCTGGAGGATCTCCTGGAAGGGCCTGCCCCGAACGTCGCTCAGAGCGAGCTGCAGGATCGTCGACCCGCCTCCCGAGTACTCGTAGCGGGTGCCGGGCTGCCAGCCGACGACGACCGGCTCGGTATTGGCCGGCGTCTCCTGGCCTTGACGCCCGAGGACCTCGGGGACGGTCGGCAGTTCGGCGCCGGGCTTGTAGCCGGGGAAGCCCGAGACCGTGGTGCCCGCCGTCATGCTCAGCAGCATCCGCGGGGTCACCGGCGTCTCGGCAAGCAACTCGGCGTCGTCCTCGAGCTGCCAGGAGCGGAGGACCCCGTTGATGTCGTCGTCGAGCTCGAAGAGTCCATCCTGCACCGCCCGGAGAACCGCCATCGCCGACACCGGCTTGCTGATCGACGCGGCCTGGAAGAGCGTGTCCGGGTCGGCCGGAGCGCCGCTCGACTCGTCCGCCACGCCGTACGCCCTGGCCCATGCCAGTCGATAGTCCTCGACGACCGCGATGCTCAGCGCGGGGATGCCATGCACCTCCATCAGCTCGGCGAGGGTCTTGCCGGCGTCGCGCGGCACCTCGATCCTCGCGACTCGTTCCGCCCGCTCGTCCGTTCCGGGGCTGTCCGGCGGCTCCTGCCCAAGATCCCGCCCGCCGGGGCCGCACCCGATTGCCAAGGAGAGTGCGACGGCCCAAACGGCCAGCCGGAGCACAGCGTTTGTCGTTGACGGGGAAGGCACGCGGTTCCTTTTCGGGATTGCCCGAGCGTACCTTCTCAAGGAACGAGGCCTACGGCCTCGCGCGTTTCCCCCGGAAAGCCGACGGGAACCCGTGTGGCGCGGCTCCGCGCCACACGCGAACCAGTCCGTGCGCCCGTCATCGGGTGCACGGATGGCACGTCGGCGCACCCAGTCCAGAAGGCTGACGAGGTTCGTCGATAGACTTCGCCGTTCAACCCAGCATTCTTCAATGATTCGCACTACCCACTTCGCTTTGACTTGGCTGGCGGCGGTCGGCACGGTCGCCGGCGCCGCTGAGATCGACCCCGCCGACCTCGAGTTCTTCGAGCGCTGCTACGCCTGCCACGGCGACGATCCCGCGAAGATCCGCGGCGGCCTGGTCCTGCTCGATGCCGAAGGGTTGCGCGCCGGCGGCGACAGCGGCGCGGTGATCGTCCCGGGATCGCCCGAGGACAGCCTGATGATCGAGGCGCTCCACTACGAGGGCCTCACGCAGATGCCGCCCGACGGCAAGCTGCCGGCCCACGTCATCGCCGATTTCGAGCAGTGGATCCGCCGAGGCGCACCCGACCCGCGCACCGGCGCCGGGCAGACGGTGGTCGCCGCGAGAGCGGCCGAGAC
>JAGWAG010000130.1:8004-8321 GCA_021296535.1 Acidobacteriota bacterium
GTCGCCCCGGCCGACAAGCGCTCCCTGCTCCGCCGCGCCACGTTCGATCTGATCGGCCTGGCGCCGTCGGAAGCCGAGATCGAGGATTTCCTCGCCGACCAGAGCCCCGACGCGTTCGCCCGGGTCGTCGACCGGCTCCTCGCCTCGCCGCACTACGGGGAGCGTTGGGGCCGCCACTGGCTCGACGTCGCCCGCTATGCCGACTCGAACGGCCTCGATGAGAACATCGGGTTTCCCAACGCCTTCCGCTATCGCGACTACGTCGTCGACTCGCTCAACCGCGACAAGCCCTTCAACCGCTTCGTCCACGAACAGAT
>JAGWAG010000130.1:8564-8894 GCA_021296535.1 Acidobacteriota bacterium
CCGGTGTCCTGCGCTCGACCGCGACGATGAGCGACGCCGCCGGCATGCGCTGGCTGGAGCGGCCGCTGGTCCCGGAAGACGAGCTCGCCGAGTACGAGGCGGCGCAGAAGCTCGTTGCCGAGGCACAGGAGAAGGTCGACGAGGTGGTCCGCGAGCAGAACGACGTCCTCCGGGGTCCCCGCCGCGCGGCCCTCGCCGAGTACCTGCTGGCCGTCGAAGAGGCCTACCCGAACTGGAGCGCCACCGTCGGTCCCTTCGGCCACGCGGACGACGACGAGGCGAAACAGGAGAAGGCCAGGGAGACGATCGTCCGCGTCGCTGGAGAGCGGG
>JAGWAG010000130.1:8966-9441 GCA_021296535.1 Acidobacteriota bacterium
CGAGCCCGAGCGCGGTCTTCGTCATCTGGAACGCCTACGCCGCCGCTTCCCCCGATCGCTACGAGCAGGTGACCGAGGATCTACGGGCGATCATCGCCTCAGAGAAGGTTCTGACGGCGCCTCTGACCCGCAGCCTCGTCCGCGGGCCGGCACCGAAGACGCTGGAGGAGGTCGCCTGGCGTTACGCGAGCCTCTTCGCGACGATCGAGATCGCCTGGGAAGAACACCTGATGCGCCTCGGGCTCAAGGACGAAGACGACTTGACTCCCGCCGACTTCCGGCTGCCGCGCGAGCAGGAAGAGTTGCGATGGCTGGTCTACAGCGGCTACTTCTGCATTCCCTGCCTCGACCAGGAAGAGGAGGAGAAGCTCTACCCGCCGGAGGCGCTGGAGCGGATCGCCGAGCTGCGCGCCGAAGTCGAACGTCTGGAAGCGGCATCGCCGCCCGCGCCGCCGTACGCCATGGCCGTGGACGA
>JAGWAG010000131.1:0-1507 GCA_021296535.1 Acidobacteriota bacterium
TTTCGAGGTGGTCGGCGTCCACGTTGCGAACGGCGACCCCGAACTCGCCGCCGCCCAGTCCCAACACCTCCTGGGGCAGCTCCTGGACCGCGCCGAGCGGCCGGTGCTGATCGCGGGCGACTTCAACCTCGACAGCGACCACTCCGCCCTCGGCCGCTTCGGTGAGGCTGGCTACCGCGATGTCCTTCCGGGCGGCGTCGACCATGTGCTGGTCGACGCCAGGGCGTCCGGATGGTGGCCCTTGTGGAGCGAGTGGTCGCCTCAGTCGCAGGCCACGGCCCCGATCTCCGACCATCCCGGCATTCTGGTCGAGTTCCAGTTGCCCGTACCTCCTCCCGACGACGACTGGACCGGCGACTGGCAACTCGTCCCGGCCGAGCAGGCCGGACTCGACGCCGGTCGGCTGGAGCCGGCGGTCGAGGACATCGGCGCCCTCGAGGGAGTCCAGGGCGTGCTGGTCGCGCGCCACGGCCGACTCGTCGCCGAGCGCTACTTCCGCGGCTCCGCCGGCCGCCGCCCGCACAACATGAAGTCGGCCTCGAAGAGTGTCCTCTCGGCGCTGGCGGGTCTGGCGGTCGAGAACGGCGTCCTCGAACTCGATCAACCGATCGCCGAGCTTCTGCCCGAGGCCGCCGGCCTCGACGACCCACGCAAGCAGAAGATCACCGTCCGCCACCTGCTGACGATGACCTCCGGCCTCGAATCGACCAGCTTCGGCAACTACGGTTCGTGGGTGGCGTCCCGGAACTGGGTTCGCGCGGCGCTGGCTCGGCCACTTCAAGCCGAGCCGGGCACCCGCTTCGCCTACAGCACCGGCGGCACGCACCTGCTCTCGGCCACACTGGCCGCGGCAGCGGGCCGGAGCACGCACGACTTTGCCCGCGAGCACCTCGGCACTCGGCCTGGGCTCGCGACCGGCAGGGCATCCACGTCGGCGGCAACAATCTCTCCCTGCTGCCGCGCGACATGCTCAAGTTCGGCCAGTTCTACCTGAATCGCGGCCGCTGGGCCGGGGAGAAGCTCCTGCCCTGGCAGTGGGTCGATGAATCCACCCGACCAGGCCTCGCCGGCCCCCGTGGCCGCGGCCGGATCTACGGCGGTTACGGCTACCTGTGGTGGCTCAGAGGGCCGCGGGAACGGGGGGCCTACATCGCCAGCGGATACGGAGGTCAGTACATCTACGTCTCTCCGGCCGAGGATCTGGTCGTCGTCATCATCTCGACCGAGGTGTCCAAGGGGCGCGGCTGGCGCGGCGAGCTGTTCGGAATGATCCGCGACGGCGTAGCCGGCAGCGTGATCGACCGCTACGCGAGGTCGGCCCGCGTTGTAAACTGAACGGTGTTCCAATGAACACGCAACTCAGGACTTCGCCGCGCTCAGGCGCCGCGACCCTGGCCGCACTCCTGCTCGGCGCGGGACCGGCCGCCGCGGCGGAGTTCGCCCCGGAAGATCTCGAGTTCTTCGAGCAGAGGATCCGCCCGGTTCTGGTGGAGCACTGCTACACCTG
>JAGWAG010000131.1:1539-6865 GCA_021296535.1 Acidobacteriota bacterium
CTGCTCGAGGGCGGCATGCGCGGTCCGGCGATCGAACCCGGCAAACCACGCTCCAGTCTGCTGCTGCGGGCGATGCGCCACCCGAGTCTCGACTTTCGCATGCCGCTGGGCGGCGCCCGGCTGCCCGATGAGGTAGTCGCCGACTTCGAACGCTGGATCGAGATCGGGGCGCCCGATCCGAGGACTGAACCGCCATCCGCCGCCGCTCTGAAGGAGGCGACGTCCTGGCAGACGACCCTTGAACAGCGCAAGCAGTGGTGGAGCCTGCAGCCGATCGCCGACCCCGAGCCGCCGGAAGTCGCCGACGGGCTGTGGTCGAAGAACGCGATCGACCGTTTCCTGGCCGCCGGGCTTGCCGAGGCCGAGCTCGAACCCGCGCCGCTGGCCGAACCCCGGACCGTCATGCGCCGGCTGTCCTACGTGCTGACCGGCCTGCCGCCGACGCCAGCCCAGGTCGACGACTTCGAACGCCGCACAGCACTCGACCGGGACGCCGCTGTGGCGGAGGAGGTCGACCGGCTCCTGGCCGATCCGGCCTTCGGAGAGCGTTGGGCCCGGCACTGGATGGACTGGGTCCGCTACGCCGAGACGCACGGCAGTGAAGGCGACCCGCCGGTCCCCTACGCCTGGCGTTACCGCGACTACCTGATCCGGGCGCTGAACTCCGACGTACCGATCGACGAGTTGATCCGCGAACACCTGGCGGGCGATCTGCTCGCGGAGCCGCGGATGAACGCCGAACTCGGAATCAACGAGTCGGCGATCGGCATCGCCCAGTATCGCTTCGTGCTGCACGGTTTCGGCCCCACCGATGCCCTAGACGAGCAGGTGCGCTTCACCGAGAACCAGATCGACGTCGTCTCCAAGGCGTTCCTGGGGATGACCGTCGCCTGCGCCCGCTGCCACGATCACAAGTTCGACGCGATCAGCCAGACGGACTTCTACGCCCTCTACGGCACGATGGTGAACGGCCGCCCCGGGGTCCAGACGATCGACACCGAAGAGCGCCGGAACGCCCATCGCGACGAGTTGTCCACACTCAAGAACGAGTTGCGGCATGTCCTGGCCGACGCCTGGATCCTTGCCGCCGCCGACGTTCCCGCAAGCTTGCGGCAACCGGATGGCCCCTGGGCCGCGGCACTCACGGGCGGCCAGTCCCCCTACGATCCGCTTTACGCGTGGGTCCGAACCCGCGGAATCCGGGGCCGCGGGGCCTTCGCGAAGCAGTGGAAGGTCCTGGCCGACGCCTACGGCGAGAACAGACGGAAGCTCGAAGCCCGGCGGCAGGCGCCGGCGGTCCAGCGCTGGGATCTAAGCCGAACCGAAGACGTCGAGGAGTGGTACCGGCACGGCAACGGCCTGCCCGAAGCGAGGCCGCAGGGCGCCGGGAGCTACGAAGTCGCCCGGGCCGGTGACTCGATCGTCGCCGACATCCTGCCGGCCGGCGTCTACACGCACGTGCTGACCAACCGGCACAACGGCACCTTCTCGTCGCCGCGCTTCTTCATCGGGGCCAAGCAGAAACTGGCGGTGCGCATCGCCGGCCGCGGCGGCGCGGTCGCGCGCTACGTGGTCCAGAACTACCCTCAGGTCGGCGAGGTCTATCCGATCGAGACCCTCTCGGACGGCGAGTGGCGCTGGCAGCACTGGGACCTCGACTACTGGGACGGCGACCACGCCTACATCGAACTCGTGACGGCCGCCGATCACCCGATGACGGGTGAGAGCTCCGGCGGGCGGTCCGACCGCTCGTGGTTCGGGATCACCGAGGCGGTCGTACTCGACGAAGCCGGCGAACTCCCGCGGGACGAGCCCGCCGAGTTCACGGCGCCCCTGTTCGAGATCGAGGGGGCGCCCGGAGACCGCGAAGAGCTCGCGGCGCGCTACGGCGAAGCGGTTCGCGAAGCGGCCGAGGCGTGGCGCGACGGCTCGATGACCGATGCCCAGGCCCGCTTTCTCGCCAGCTTCGTGCGCCGCGGCCTGCTCCCGAACGACATGGACGACGTGCCGGAGGCCCGTCCGATCGCCCTTGCGATCCGGGAACTCGAGGAGCGGATTCCACCACCGACCCGCTCTCCCGCGGTGCTCGCCGGCCCCCGTTTCGATCAGCAGCTGATGGAGCGGGGCAACCACCGGCAGCTCGGCGAACCCGTGCCCCAGCGGTTCCTCGAAGCGATCGACCCCGAGCCCTACGCCGACTCGGTCCACCCGCGGCTGGCCCTGGCCGAAAGCGTCCTCGACCCTGGCAACCCGCTGACCGCCCGCGTGATCGCGAACCGTCTCTGGGCGCACGCCTTCGGCCGCGGCATCGTCGCCACGCCGGACAACTTCGGGCAGATGGGCGAGCTGCCGTCGAACGCCGCCCTGCTCGATCATCTGGCGACCGGCCTGAAGGCCGATGGCTGGTCCCTGAAGACGTTCGTGCGACGCCTCGCTCTGACCCGGGCCTTCCAGCTCGAGTCGACGCCTTCACCGGCCGCTCGCGAACGGGATCCGCAGAACCGCCTGCTCTCCCACGCCCATCTGCGGCGCCTGGAGGCCGAGGCGGTGCGGGACGCCATGCTGCTTGCCGCCGGCGACCTCGAGCCGGTCGACACGGCCGAGACCCGCCCCGTGCCCGGCTGGTCGAACCGGCGTAGCGTCTACGTCCAGGTCATCCGGAACCAGCCGGACCCGATGCTCCACACTCTCGACCTGCCGACCCCGGTGACGACGAAGGGTCAGCGCGACCAGACGAACGTGCCAGCGCAGTCCCTGCTGTTGATGAACAACACCCAGGTCATGCACCTCGCCGCCCGCTTCGGCGATCGGATCTCCCACGACCCGGAACTGGGCACCGACCGCGAACGTATCGCCCGGATGTTCCGCCTGGCTCTCGGTCGGCCTCCGACTCCAGCCGAGTTCGACGGGGCCGAGCGATTCCTCAGCCAGGCCGGCGATCAGAAGCCGGCGCGGGAGGACGTGGAGGCCTGGAACGCCGCGGCGTTCGACCGCCGCGAGGAGACCGCCGAACTCCGCGAGTTCACCGAACAGAAAACTCGTGGCGTGCTGCGCTTCTACCACCGGGCGTCGGCGCCGGAAGCGATCGCGGCGTGGGAGTTCGACGAACCGCCGAAGAACGGTCGTGCCTACGGCACCGTAGGCGGTCTCGGACTCAAGCTGGGCCGGCAGGTCCGCCTGAAGGACGGCGCGCTGTGGCTCGCGCCATCGGATGTCCTCGCGACGAAGCCGATCCGGCAGACGTTCGACGACTACACGCTCGAAGCCTGGGTCGCCAAGCTTCCGGGCGATGCGGCGTCCGGCGCGCCGCCGCCGGTCCACCTGGTCCTGGCGCGGGATCGCGCGGGCGCCCTGACCGCGTACCGCAACGGCGTCGCGGCCGACCCGGAGAGCATCCGGCAGGAACTTCCGATGAGCCTCGAACGGGGTCGCCTCCAGTTCGCGGGCAGCGGCGACGCCCCCCTTGGCGTGCTGCAGGCCCGCCTCTACGACCGCGCCCTGGGCCCGGACGATGTAGCGGCCTCCGCGCTCGGCAACATCGAAGCGGCATCGGAGGAGGAGCAGGCCCGCATCTACCGTGGCACCTGGGCCCGCATCGCCCGGCTCGAGTCGGAGGCGGACCGGCTCGAGCAAAGCGCCGCCGGCGGCGACCCCTGGCATCAACTGGCGCACGCCATGTTCAACCTGAAGGAGTTCATGTACCTGCAATGAGCGATCCCACCTGTTCCCTGATGAGCCGCAGGCGGATGCTGGCGCAGGTTTCGACCGGCTTCGGCGCAATCGCGCTGAACGGCCTGCTCGGGTCGGCACTCCTGCCCGGAACGGCTCGCGGCGCGCCGCGGGCCCGCGCCAGACACGTCATCTTCCTGTACATGTCGGGCGGCGTCTCCCAGGTCGACTCGTTCGACCCGAAGCCGCTGCTCGACCGCGATCACGGCAAGCCGATGCCGACGAAGATCGAACGCACCCAGTTCAACAACAACGGCAACATCTTCGCCTCGCCGTTCCCCTTCAAGCAGTACGGAGAGAGCGGCATCCCGGTCAGCAGCATGTTCCCCCACGTCGGCGAGTGCGTCGACGATCTGGCCGTCATCCGTTCGATGACCAGCACGGTGAACGAGCACGCCCAGGGCAACTACTTCTTCCACACCGGCTTCCCCCTGGTCGGCCACCCTTCGGCAGGAGCGTGGGTGAACTACGGGCTCGGCACGGAGAACGAGAACCTGCCCGGCTTCGTCGTCCTGCAGAGCGGGGATGCGGGCATTCCCCACGGCGGCGTCGGCCTCTACAGCAACGGCTATCTGCCGGCCGAGTTCCAGGGCTCCGTCCTGCGCGGCGACGCGAAGGACGCGGTGCAGAACATCCAGCCTCTGGAAGCCCGGGCCGCCCAGCGGGAGCGGCTCGACTTCGTGCAGGAGATGGACCAGGCTTTCCTCGAGCGGCTGGGCGGCCACGCCGATGTCGAAGCGGCGGTGCGCAACTACGAGACGGCGTTCCGGATGCAGGCCGAGGTGCCCGAACTCTGCGACATCAGCGGCGAGACGCGGGCCACGCGCCAGCTCTATGCGCTGGACCACCCGAACCAGACGACCGCGGACTACGGTCGCCAGTGCCTGCTCGCGCGGCGGCTGGTCGAGCGCGGCGTGCGCTTCGTCGAACTGAGCTGTCTGCCCGAACCGGCCGACGCGGGACAGGCCGCGAATCCGTGGGATCAGCACACCGGCCTCGAGCCCGGCCACCGCAACATGGCGCTCCAGGTCGACCAGCCGATCGCGGGGCTGCTCAAGGACCTGAAGTCCCGCGGCCTGCTCGACGAGACGCTCGTCATCTGGGCCGGCGAGTTTGGCCGCACGCCCTTCTCCCAGGGCGCCGACGGCCGCGACCACAACCCGTTCGGGTTCTCGATCTGGCTCGCCGGTGGCGGCATTGCGGGCGGCACGACCCACGGCGCGACGGATGACTTCGGCTACCACGTGGTCGAAGACGAAGTCACGATCTACGACCTCTGGGCCACCGTCCTCCACCTCCTCGGCATCGACCACACCAACCTCACCTACCGCTACGGCGGCCGCGACTTCCGCCTCACCGACGTCCACGGCAATGTGGTCAACGAGATCCTCGCGTAGCGGGTTTGCGGGCACCCGCCTGAGCCGGAACCGGAGGGGGCGGACCCCAGCGGACGTTCGCGCTCAGGAGAGGGTGGGGGGGTTGCGCTCACTTCATTCCGCTCGCTCCGGTCGGTCGTCGGTTGCTGAATTGGCGTTGAGCGACGCTCGCTCCAAGCCCGCTGGAGTCCGCCCCCTCCGGTCCCGTCTCAGGCTGGACA
>JAGWAG010000132.1:0-317 GCA_021296535.1 Acidobacteriota bacterium
GCTCTCCTGCGGCGTCGCTGGAAGGTGGCGTCGGTCGAGCGCGCGACGAAGGGGAACTACAGTGCTCCGGCGGAGCCGAAACTCGTCCGCCGGCTGACCAGGCGGCGGCTGGTGATCACTGGCGTTGGCGACTGAGGGAGCTGTTCGTCGTGCAGTCTGCACGACGCGGTGGAGTTCGAGCGAGCCGGCGTGCCCGCGGTCGGCGTGATGACGTCGGCGTTCGTCGACGGCGCCGAACTGATGGCGCACGCATGCGGGGCGCCCGACTACCGGTTCGCGGTGATCGAACATCCGATCAGCAGCGCGACCGACGCGGA
>JAGWAG010000132.1:500-7369 GCA_021296535.1 Acidobacteriota bacterium
GCCGCACCCCGAGTGCCACGCCTCGACGATCGCCGAGACCGCCTCCGGCGCCCTGGTCGCTGCCTGGTTCGGTGGCACGGCCGAGCGCAACCCCGACGTCGGCATCTGGTTCAGCCGGCTTGTAGCGCGGGCCGATTCGGCGGCCGCGGCTTCATCGCCGAGCGGCCGCTGGAGTCCTCCGGTGGAGGTCGCCAACGGCGCCCAGGCTGACGGCACCCGTTACCCGACCTGGAACCCGGTGCTGTACCAGTCGCCGCAGGGCGACGCGCCGCTGCTCCTGTTCTTCAAGGTCGGTCCGAGTCCGTCCGAGTGGTGGGGGATGGTCATGGAGTCCGCCGACGACGGGCGCACATGGAGCGAACCGCGGCGGCTCCCGGACGGCATCCTGGGGCCGATCAAGAACAAGCCGATCACGCTGCCTGACGGCGCCCTGCTGGCCGGGTCGAGCGTCGAGGATGCGCCGGAGCAGCCCGTCTGGCGGGCTCACTTCGAGCGTTCGGGCGATTTGGGACGCACGTGGACGCGCACCGACGGGCTGGCTGGTCGAACGGCGGCCGGGGAGGACTTCTGGATCATCCAGCCGACGATCCTGACGCTTGGCGATGGCGAGCTTCTGGCGCTGTTCCGTTCCAAGCAGAGCCGGATCGCCGCCTCCCGTTCCACCGACGAAGGCCGTACCTGGGGGCCCGTCTACGCGACCGGGTTGCTCAATCCCGACGCCGGCGTCGACGGCGTGACCCTGGCGGATGGCCGGCACCTGCTCGTCTACAACCACAAGGTACGCATCGATGGCGCCTGGGCCGGCTCGCGCTCGCGCCTCAACGCGGCGCTGTCGGACGACGGGGACACCTGGGACGCATCGCTGATGCTGGAGGACCAGGACGGCGAGTACTCCTATCCGGCGGTGATCCAGACCCGCGACGGGTTGGTCCACCTGACCTACACCCATCGCCGGACCCGGATCCGGCACGTGGTGCTCGACCCCGCCGCGCTGCCGCGGCATCCGATGCCCGGCGTGGAGTGGCCCGCGGAAGCGCCGGCCCTGACCCCAGCCTCCGAGTGACTGCCGGAACCGACCTCGTCGTTTTCGCCGCCTATCTCGTGGCGGTCATCGCGCTCGGCCTTTCGCTCGCGAAGCGGAGCGGGACGGCCCGCGGGTTCATGGTCGCCGGCGGAGCGTTGCCGGGTTGGGCGGTCGGAATGTCTATCTTCGGCACGTTCCTCTCGAGCAACACGTTCATCGGCGTGCCGGGGCAGGCGTTCGGCGGCAACTGGAACGCCTTCGTGTTCTCCCTGTCGTTGCCGGTGGCGGCGTTCCTGGCGGCGCGCTGGTGGATTCCCTTCTACCGCCGTCACCACCTGGAGGCTCGCTTCGGCCGCTGGGCGCGGACCTACGCAGTGGCCTGCTACCTGCTGACCCAGTTCGCCCGCGTCGGCTCGATCCTGTTCGGAGTTGCACTGGCGATGAACGCGTTGACGGGCTGGCCGGTCGCATGGATCATCCTGAGCACTGGCGTCGTCGTGACGATCTACACCCTGATCGGCGGCATCGAGGCCGTCATCTGGACCGACGTGATCCAGAGCGTGGTGCTGACCGTCGGCGCGCTGTTCGTGGTCGGGCTGCTGATCGTCGACGCCCCGGGCGGCTTGGGCGGACTGGTCGAAGCGGCGAACTCCGCGGAGAGCAGCTTCGCCTTCGACTTCACGACCTCGACCTTCTGGGTCGTCCTGATCTACGGCCTGTTCATCAACTTCAACAACTTCGGCATCGACCAGAGCTACGTGCAGCGGTACCACGCCGCGAACAGCGACCGAGCGGCATCCCGATCCGTCTGGCTGGCGGCCGGCCTCTACCTGCCGGTGTCGGCCGTGTTCTTCTTCATCGGCACCGGGCTGTTCGTCGTCTTCCAGGGGCAGCCGGAAGTCGCCGGCGTGGCTGCCGACCAGGCCTTCCCGCACTACATTTCGACCCGGTTGCCGGCCGGGGCCGCGGGTCTCCTGATCGCGGCGCTGTTCGCGGCCGCGATGAGCAGTATCGACACGTCACTCAACAGCTCGGCGACCGTGTTCCTCTCCGACCTGTACCGCACCTACATCCGGCCGGAGCCTGACCCCGACGGCGTCGAGGCGGAGGACCTCCGGGTGCTGCGCCGTGCGACGGTGGGTGTGGGCGTGCTGGGTACCAGCGCCGCCCTGCTGATGATCGGCGCCGGCAGCCTGCTCGACGTCTGGTGGACGTGGTCGGGCGTCTTTGCCGGTGGCTTGCTGGGGTTGTTCGCGCTCGACCGGCTGGCGCCGCGGGCCGGTCGGGCCGCCGCCCAGTTGGGAGTGGCGGTCGGTGTGCTGGTCATCGTGTGGATGACCGCCTCACCGCGGCTCGATGGGGGACTGGCGATGCTGAGGAACCCGCTCCACAGCTACATGGTCACGGTCATCGGCACGCTGACGATCTTCGGGGTGGGGTTGCTGGTTTCGCGGTGGCGGCGGCTGCGTGGCGCTGCGATAGTGTGAACTCCTTCGATGCTCGTACGAGACCTTTCGACTTCGGGGCCTGCCGACCGCCCTCGCCGCCGCGCCGCGATCGTGCTGGCCGCCTCGCTGCTGGTTCTGTTGCTCGGGGGTTGCGACAAGCGGGGCGACCTGCTCGGAGTCGAGCTCGTCGTGTTCACGGTTGGCGAGTGGGTGGGAACCGGCGCACAAGGTGAGGAGCTGCGCTTCCTGCTCGAGCGCGACGACGACGAAGCGGTTCTCACCGCGTTCCTCGTCAGTCTGCCCGGCCTCGCCGACGTGCTGCAGGGTGATCCGGAGGCCTGCAGCGTAGTGGTCGACGCCTTCAGCAGCTTCGGCAATCTGGACATCAGTGTGCCGGTTCGTGGCGCCGGCTTCAGGTTCCGCACGCCGGACGACTTCCGGGTCGACAACGACGGCTTCATCAGAGCGGAGATCAGGGGCAGCTTCGACGCTCCGGACAGCGCGATGGTCGACGCGGACATCGAGATCGACACGACCCGTGTCGTCCCGTGCCGCGGCGAGTTCATGGTCAGTTGGCAGATGGAGCCGGCGGGCTCCTGAGTCGCGGGCGAAGCGATCAGGTAGCGGACAGGCGCAGATGTATCCCGGCAGGTACGCGCGCGACACCCCTGACAAGCCGGCCGTCGTCATGGCCGGGAGCGGTGAATCGGTCACCTACCTCCAGCTCGACCGCCGATCGAACCGGCTGGCCCAGCTCTGGTACGCGCAAGGTCTCCGATGCGGCGACCACGTGGCGATCTTCATGGAGAACCAGCCGCGCTACTTCGACGCCTACTGGGCAGCGATCCGTTCGGGTCTCTACCTGACCACCGTCAACCGCTACCTCAGCGCCGAGGAAGCGGCCTACATCGTCAAGGACTGCGGTGCGAAGAGCATCGTGGCGTCGGCGAAGCTGGCTGAAGCCTGTGACGAGCTGACCGACCTGATCCCGACCTGTCCGGGCCGGCTGATGGTCGACGACGACGAACTTGGCTGTCCCCCGGGCTGGGACGACTACGGCGAGGCAACGGCCCGGTTCCCTGCCGAACCGCTCGCTGAGCAACCGCGCGGCAGCACCATGCTGTACAGCTCTGGCACGACCGGCCGCCCGAAGGGAATCCTGCGGCCGCTGACGGGTCTGGCGGTGGAGGAGATGCCGGACCAGCGGTTCGAGGTGCTCACCAGCATCTACGGCATCGACGCCGATTCGATCTACCTTTCGCCGGCACCCCTCTACCACGCTGCCCCGATCGGCTTTACCGCGGGTACGCAGATGCTCGGCGGCACCGTCGTCGTGATGGAGCGGTTCGACCCGGAACTTTCGCTCAAGGCGATCGAGGACTTTGGGATTACGGTGAGCCAGTGGGTGCCGACGATGTTCAACCGGATGCTCAAGCTGCCGGAGGACGCGCGGACACGCTACGACCTGTCGAGCCACCAGCGGGCGATTCACGCCGCCGCTCCGTGCCCGGTCGACGTCAAGCGTCGGATGATCGAGTGGTGGGGGCCGATCATCTTCGAGTACTACGCCGGTTCCGAGGGCAACGGGATGTGCGCGGTGGAGACCGACGAGTGGCTGGAACGTCCCGGTACGGTCGGCCGATGCCTTACGGCGACGCTCCACATCTGCGATGACGAGGGCGAGGAACTGCCGGCCGGTGAACCGGGGACGATCTTCTTCGAGCCACCCGAAGACGCGGACCTGTTCGAGTATCACGGCGACGAGGAGAAGACCCTGGGCTCGCGCCACCCGGTCCACCCGCGCTGGAGCACGCTGGGCGACGTCGGCTACGTGGACGAGGACGACTACCTGTTCCTTACCGACCGCAAGGCCTTCATGATCATCTCGGGCGGCGTGAACATCTACCCGCAGGAGATCGAGGACGCACTGATCGTCCACCCCAAGGTCGCCGACGTGGCGGTCATCGGCGTGCCGAACGAGGACATGGGGGAAGAGGTCAAGGCGGTCGTCCAGTTGATGCCCGGATTCGAGGAGGGGCCGGAAACGGTTGAGGAACTCATGGCCTACGCTCGGGAGCGCATTGCGCACTACAAGGCGCCGAGGTCGATCGACTTCGAGGAGCAGCTTCCGCGCCTGCCGACCGGGAAGCTCTACAAACGCCTGCTGCGGGACCGCTACTGGACGGGCCGCATGTCGCGGATCGTGTGACCTGCCGGTGCCGGCCCCGGCGCTGACGGCGATCGCGGACGAACTGGCGCGCGAGGTCGACCGGCTCGAGTTCGGGCCGCCGGTCGCGCAGGTCTACAACCCCCTGATCTACGCGCGCGGGGCGCACCATGCGTATCTGCACACGGCAGGTGCCGCGACGGGCAGGGTGCTGCTGCTGGGAATGAACCCGGGGCCCTGGGGCATGACCCAGACCGGCGTGCCGTTCGGCGAAGTGGCTCACGTACGGGACTGGCTGGGGATTGCTGGCGGCGTCGAACCGCCGGCCGAGCAACACCCGAAGCGGCCGATCCTGGGCTTTGGCTCCGGGCGAAGCGAGGTCAGCGGCCGCCGGGTCTGGGGTTGGGCGAAGCGGCGCTTCGGTACGCCGGCGGCGTTCTTCGGGCGATTCCTGATCTGGAACTACTGCCCGCTGGCGTTCCTCGGCGAGAGCGGAGCGAACCTGACCCCGGACCGGTTGCCGGCGCGCGAGAAGGCGCCTCTTCTTGTGGCCTGCGACCGGGCGCTGCGCCGGGCGGTCGAGGCGCTGGAGCCGCGGGTTGTCGTCGGCATCGGCGTCTTCGCCGAGGGTCGGGCGCGGCGCGCGCTCGACGGTCTGGGCGTGCCGATCGGGCGGATGCTCCATCCGAGCCCGGCTAGCCCGGCCGCGAACCGGGGCTGGGAGGAGCAGGCGGAGCGCGATCTGAGGGGCCTGGGCGTCGAGTTGTAGGAGGTTCAGCCGCCCTCGCGCGGTGCGACCTCGCGGTCTTCGATGGCTTGGACGACGGCGTCGTGGACTACCGGGCGGAGTCTTCTGATCGCGATGTTCTCGCGGGTCGGGTGGACGCGGTTCGTCAGCAGGACGACAATGAGATCGAGTTCCGGGTCGATCCAGAGCGAGGTGCCGGTGAAGCCGGTGTGGCCGAAGGAGCGCGCGGAGAAGTAGCGGCCGGCGGAGCTCGGGTCGGAGGGCGTGTCCCAGCCGAGCGCTCGGCTGCTGCCTGGGACGAGTTCGGCGCGACGGGTGAAGAGGGCGACCGTCTCGGAATCGGCGAGCCGCCGCTCGCCGTACACGCCGCCGTTCAGCATCGCCTGGCCGAAGACGGCGACATCGCGGGCAGTGCCGAAGAGTCCGGCATGGGGTGCGACGCCTCCCAGCGCGAGGGTGTTCTCGTCGTGGACTTCGCCGTGGGGGAGTCGACCGCGCCACGAATCGAATTCGGTGGGTGCGATCCGCTCGCGCAGCTCTTCCGGCGGGACGTAGCCGGTGTCGATCAGCCCTAGCGGCTCCAGGACCTCCTCCTCGACCTGCTGCGCCAGGCCGCGGTCCGAGCCGCGCTCCAGGATCTCGCCCAGAAGCAGCACGCCGAGGTCGGAGTAGATCGCGCGTTCACGCCGCGCGACCGCGAGTTCCGTGCCGGCGATGTGCTCCAGGTAGCGGCCGCGAGCCTCGTCGCGGTCGAGGTCTTCGCCGAGTTCCCGGAACAACTCGGTGCAGCAGGGGAGGCCGCTCGAGTGGGCGAGCAGGTCCCGCAGAGTCGCGCCGCCGACCGCCGACTCCTCGAGTTCGGGCAGGTAGGACGTGGCCGCAGCGTCGAGGTCGAGCACGTCCGCCTCGATCCGGCGCATCAGGAGCGTCGTCGTCGCGATGACCTTGGTCAGGGAAGCCAGGTCGTAGATCGTCGATGGGGTGACGGCGGGCGAGCCTTCGTCGTAGGTCAAGCGGCCCGCGGCGTGGTGGAGGACCACGGCGCCGCGTCGAGCGACCAGCAGGACGCCGCCGGGAGTCACGCCGTCGGCGACCGCCCGCTCCAGCAGGTCGGCCGCCTGCTCCAGCCGTTCCGGGTTGAAGCCGGCCGATTCGGGCGCGGCGTCGCGAAGCACGGTCGCCGCGGTCGCCGGGTCTTCCGATCTTGGTGGGGACAAGTGCGCGGCGGGTCTGGAAGATTGGCAGGCGGACGTTGCCGCCAGGACGAGAAGAGCCGCCAGGAGCAGGGCCGCCGGTGCAAGGTTGAGTGCTCGCACGGTGTCCATGGCAGGCGAATGAGACAACGCGGCGAGAATAGCGGGTACGCACTTCGTTGCGGAGGTGCGCACGCCGCAGCGCGGCGGCGCACTTGGTGGCGGAGGTGCGCACGCCGCTGCGCGGGTACGCACTTGGTGGCGGAGGTGCGCACGCCGCTGCGCGGGT
>JAGWAG010000006.1:0-25349 GCA_021296535.1 Acidobacteriota bacterium
CATGGGCCCCGCCCATACCCCACACCTCGTCCACTCCGGCGAGATCCAGAACGTGCCGCAGCACCGGACTGTCCAGGTAAGCCCGGGGCGGCGTCGCGACGGCGATCTCCTCGACGCCGGCGAGCCGGGCCGGCACCGCGGTCATCAGCACGGTCGACGGATACGGGAAGCGGCCGCCCGGCACGTAGAGGCCGACTCGGCGAATGGCGATGCGACGCTCCTCGATCCGGACGCCGTTCCGGTCGACGCGCTCGACTCCCGGCCCGCGCAGCAGGGCGCGGTGATAGGCCTCGATCGCGCCCCGGGCGCGCTCGATCGCGTCGAGAACCGCCGGCTCGACCTCGTCGCCGGCTGGTCGCGGGCGGTCACCGGCAAGGCGCAGCGCGGCGGCCGAGGGAGCGTCGTGGCCATCGAAGCGGCGCACCGCCTCGAGCAGGGCGGCGTCGCCGCCGGCCCGCACCCGATCCACGATCTCGGCCGCCGTCTGGCGGATCTCCACAGCAGGGCCGCCGCGGCCCCGCCGGTCGAGGAGTTCCAGACGATCCCGGCCGGCGAAACTCCCCGCGGCGAGGACGCGAAACACGCTGCCGCCGACCTCAGCCATCGCCGGTCTCCGTCTCTTCGAGCGAGCCGAGCAGCCCGCTCAGCCGCCGGCGGTGAGCGTGAAACGACGCCCGGTTGACGACGAAGGTCGGCGCCACCTCTGCCAGCACCTCGACCTCGTGCAGGTCGTGGGTCCGGAGCGTGCCGCCCGTCTGAACGATGTCAACCGCCACGTCGGTCAGGTCGAGCAACGGTCCGAGCTCGATCGAGCTGGTGAGGTGGATCACCTCGACGTGGAGGTTCCGGGCGGCCAGCAGCCGCGCCGCCCAGGTCGGATAGCGGGTCGCCGCCCGGAGCTGGCCGCTCCGCTTGGGCAGATCGGGAGTCTCGGCGATCAGGGACAGGCGGCTCCTGCCGTCCTTCAGTTGGAGCGGCCGGAAGACGTCGGGCTGCGTTTCCTCGAGAACGTCCGAGCCGACGATCGCGCAGTCGACGATCCCGTGCTCGACGTAGAGCGGCAGGTCCCAGTCCTTGAGCAACAGCACCTCGACCGGGGTTCCCAGCACGTTCTGGTCGGGGAACCGCTGGCGCAGGCGCGCGGAATCAAGGCCGTCGAGGTTCAGCCCCGCGGCCTCGAGGGAAGCGCGCGCCGGGCCCAGATTCCGCCCCTTGGGCAGGCCAAAGGTGATCATGACTGCGGCTCCGCGTTGCCGAGCTCCAGCAACAGGTCGAGACCGCACGAGAAGCCGACCGCCGAGCAGTCGCCGCTGAGCGACCGGAACACCTTGTCGTAACGGCCGCCGACGCCGAGGGCCAGGGCGGTCCCCGGCGCGTAGGCAGCGAACATCAGGCCGTCGTAGTAGCCGCGCCGGCCCGCACCCACGCTGATCCGCGGATCGAGGGCGGCGGCCGCGAACTCGGCGAGGTCGACCTCGATCTCGACGCCGGCGTCACGGTACGCGGCGGACAACCGGTCCCGCAGGCCGAGCAGCTCGGACACCGCCTCTGCACTACCGCCCAGCACCGACAGGTCGGTCGGGTAGCCGCGTTCGACGACATCGGCCAGACCGGCCCTCCGGGCAGCGGTCCGTTCGCGGCTGGCGATGCGCTGCGCGAGCTCGGGAGCTTCCTGCTCGCCGGCAGCGGCCAGCAGAGCCTCGTCGAGAGCTCCGGCCACGCCGAGCACGACGCGCAGAGCGTGCTCCTCGCCGCCCCTGGCCGCGGGGGCCTCCCCTCGTGCCTTCGGCAGCCCGTGGCGGACGTCACGCTGCATTCGAGCGTCCATGCATCCCGTCCGGCGGTGTTGCTCCTCGGTCGAAGATGCCCCGATATGCTCCCTCGTCGCGCCTTGCCGGACGGGCGCCTGACCGCTCTCGGTGCGACGCGTACGTCCACCACGGGCTGCCAGCAGCAGGTCGAAGAACAGGGTCAGCATCTGTTCGTCCGCTTCGGCCTCGTCGCCGCCGAGGAGTTCCGCATCCGACCGGGACGTAAAGGCTGGTGCCGCACGACATCGCCCCGGTAGTAGAGGCGCAGCGGCAGTTCCAGCTCGTCCAGATGAGGGGCGAGCAGTCGCGCCAGCATCGGTGTGAAGTCGCCCCGCAGGACGAGCAGTTGACCGTCCCGGTCGACGAAGCGGTAGAGCTGCTCCAGCCGCCGACCCGTCAGCAGCGGCCGGTAGGGCTCGAAGTAGTCGAGAATGGGCAGCAGGACCTCGGCGAAACCGCGCTCCTCCAGCAGCGCGGAAAGGCGCGCCTCGAGCAGGCGGCGCCGCCTGGCACCCCCGTCGGCAAGCCGGCTGAGATCTTCATGGCTCCAGACCCAGGGCTGCGGCGCCGACCTCGAAGGGCAGAGCCCTTCCGGTCATCGCCTCGAACTGCGAGAGCCCCTGGTGCAGGAGCACCTCCCGGCCGCCTACGACCAACAGGCCCCTGGCCGCGAGCGCCCGGCTCCAGGGCGTTGGCCCGCCGCCGTAGACCAGCTCGACCGCGGCCGCCGAGGCACGAAGGGACGCCGGGTCGCAGGGCAGTGGATCGTCGGCCCGGTGACCGAGAGACGTCGCGTTGACCACGATGTCGAAGGCGCCGGGTTCCAGCTCTTCAAGCGGCACGAAGGCGACGCCGAGCGACTCTGCGGCAGCCCGTCCGGTCGACTCCGTGCGGTTGGCGAGTGCGACCCGGGCGCCGGCCGCGGCCAGACCGAGAGCGGCGGCCCGACCGGCGCCGCCGGCGCCGATGACCACCGCCTCGCGGCCCGGCAGATCGAACCCGCCCTGTCGGAGCGGGCCTGTGACCCCCTCGGGATCCGTGCTCTCCGCCCTCCACCGCCTGCTCGCGGCGCCATTCCGGCCCGGCAACAGAGTGTTCGCGCCTTGGGTAGCGCGCGCCAGGTCCCCCGCCTCGGAGGCCGCTGCAAGCGCCGCCGCCTTGTGCGGCGCGGTCACGCTCAGGCCGCAGAGCGGCAGGCCGGCCCGGTCGAAGAAGTCGGAGAGGACGATCTCGCGCCAGAAGGTCTCGAAGCTCGGCGCATCGAAGGCGACATAGAGGGCTTCCTCGCCGCGGTCGCGGTAGCCGGCGTTGTGGAGCCTGGGCGACAGGCTGTGGGCCGCCGGGTGGCCGACGACCCCGAACAGCCGCGATGCCCGGTGGAGGTTCGGCAGGCCGTAGTCGACTAGCAACCGTTCGATCGACGGCTGGCCGGGCGCGGCGGCGAGCGGCCCCGCGGCGCCGTAGATCCAAGGCGCGCCAAGACGCGGCGCCACGAGCCGGGTCCAGCTACCTGTGGCGCCCATGGAGAAGGCGGCGACGTCGCTCCGGCCCGAGCCGAGCAGCAACTCGAGCGGCACGAGTTCCTCGCCGGAGCTCTGTGCCTTGGTCACCAGCTTGTACAGCCGCGCCTCGACCCCGGAAACCTGTCTCAAACGGCCCCGCAGAACCTTCAGGTTCCGCGCCCGGCCATGCCACGACACGACGCGCCGCCGGGGTTCGACAGCCTCCAAAACGGTCCTGCCGAGATCGCGGTCCGCCTCGATGTCGACGAGGTCGTACGCCTGCGCGGCGGCAAACAGCGCCGCTCGCCGTTCCGGATCGACCGTTGCGCGGCCGCCTTCCGCTTCGCTTCGCAGCGTGTAGAGGAGCTCGCCGGCGAAGCGTTCCCGCAACCACTCGACGTCCACGTCGCCAACCAAATCCGCGCGGACCTCCAGGCAGTCCGCCTGCTCCGAGAGCGCGCGCACCTCGTCGCCGGACGCGCTCGGCGCCTCCGTCAACGACGCGACCAATGTCGCTCTCCGAGCGACCTCCGTAGAAGTCGCGCTCTGCGCGACCTCCGTGAAAGTCGCTCTCCGAGCGACCTCTGCAGGCGTCGCGGTTCGGGGTTCGTCGGTTGTCGGGTTCAAACGGGAAGACCTCCTTCGATCCGAAAGGAGGTCTTCTTGCGTTCCCTCGTCCCGGACCGTGCGTACCGGGACCTGGCCCGGGTTCAGCCCTTGCCGTGACCGTGAGCCCACCAGGACGTCGCAACAATCCCCGTCGCCGGAGCGACGGAGGCAGCGACGAACGCGGAAGTGCTGGCCGGTGAGTTCATGACGCGGTGTGAGGTGAAACGGGCCGGAATGGCTCCAGGAGGCGTGGATACTGCACCGGAAGGTGCGGACTGTCAAGCGCCGCAGGTAACCGGGTGCGCCGGCCTTCCGGCCAGCTTCCAAATCGTGAGGAGCCGCTACAACAGCGACATTCTCCCTCGGGCTGCTACACCCGGGCCATGATCAGGGCGCCGTTCGTGCCGCCGAAACCGAAGGAGTTGGTCAGCGCCACGTCGACCTTCGCCTCGCGCGCCTCGTGGGGCACGAAGTCCAGGTCGCACTCCTCGTCGGGCTCGTCCAGGTTGAGCGTCGCCGGCAACACCTGGCGGTCGACGGCGAGGGCCAGGAGGCCGGCTTCGACGCCGCCCGCGGCGCCCAGCAGGTGACCCGTCGAGGACTTCGTCGACGACACGGCCAACCGGTAGGCGTGGTCGCCGAAGACGCGCTTGATCGCCCGGACCTCGGCGATGTCGCCGAGCGGCGTCGAAGTGCCGTGGGCGTTGACGTAGTCGACTTGTTCCGCCGCGATCCCGGCGTCGTCAAGAGCCGCCCGCATGACGCGCGCCGCACCGTCGCCGGTAGGTTCGGGCGCCGAAACATGGAAGGCGTCGGCGCTCATGCCGTACCCCAGGACCTCGGCGTAGGCGTGGGCGCCGCGCGCCAGGGCCGCCTCGCGCTCCTCCAGGATCAGCACGCCCGAGCCTTCGCCCAGAACGAAGCCGTCGCGCCCCTTGTCCCAGGGCCGCGACGCCCTGGCAGGCTCGTCGTTGCGGACCGACAACGCCTTCATCGCCCCGAAGCCGGCCATCGCCAGATCGCAGGTCGTCGCCTCGGTGCCGCCGGCGAAGGCAGCGTCGGCGTAGCCGTGCTGAATCAGGCGGAACGCGTCGCCGACGCCGTGCAGGCCGGTCGTGCAGGCGGTCGTGGGACAGGTGTTAGGCCCCTTGGCGCCGTGGCGGATCGAGATCTGGCCCGACGCCATGTTCGCGATCAGACCGGGGATGAAGAACGGCGACACCCGCCGCGGTCCACGGTCCCGGAACGTGTCGTGCATGTGCTCGATCAGCGGCAGGCCGCCCATGCCTGAACCGACGACCGTGGCGACGCGGTCGGCGTTGCCCTCGTCGATCTCGAGGCCGGAGTCCTCGCGAGCCAACGCCGCCGCGGCGACGGCAAACTGGATGAAGAGGTCGACACGACGGATGTCCTTGCGATGCATGAACCGCGCCGCGTCGAAGTCGCGGACTTCGGCGGCGATTTTCGTCGCGTACAGATCCGCGTCGACCCGCGTCAGCGCACCGACGCCGCTCCGGCCCTCCATCAGGCCGGCCCAGGTGGCTTCGGTGCCCACCCCGAGCGGAGACACGAGGCCGACCCCGGTGATGACGACGCGTCTACGGTCGCTCATGATGCTGCACGAATCCGTGTGTCAGCGAACTCGCGCTCAGGCCGCGGAGCCGACCGGCGCCGGCCCGAGACCGGCGCGCTACTCGGAGCCCTCGTGCGCCTGGATGTAGTCGGTGGCTTCCTTGACGGAGCCGATCTTCTCGGCATCCTCATCCGGAATCTCGATGCCGAACTCCTCCTCGAAGGCCATGACCAACTCGACGATGTCGAGCGAGTCCGCACCGAGGTCGTCGGTGAAACTGGCCTGCGGAGTGACTTCGTCGGCATCGACTCCGAGCTGCTCGACGATGATGCTATTGACCTTTTCGACTACGGACATTCTCGTTCCTCTTTAGGGAGTTTGGCGTTTCCGGCCCGCTGACAGACGGAGACTATGCCACCACGAGGGCGATCCGTCCAACGGGCCAGAACCTTGTACGGCAGAAACCGGGTGCGCCGGCCATCTGGCCGGCATTCGGCGCGCAGCGCCACTTCCGGGATTCTGCGGTGCAAGCTTCTCAGGTCATGCCGCCGCTGACGCTCAGGACCTCGCCGGTGACGTACGAGGCCTCCTCACTTGCCAGGTACAGCACGGCGGGTGCAATGTCCTCCACCGTCCCGAGGCGCACCAGGCCGTGCTGCTCCAGGAAGCGGTCACCGGCACCCTCCGGCATGGCGGCGGTCATGTCCGTCTCGATGAAGCCGGGCGCCACGACGTTCACCGTGATCCCCCGGCTCAGCAACTCGCGCGCCAGGGACTTGCTGAACCCGATCAGCCCAGCCTTGGAGGCGGCGTAGTTCGCCTGCCCGGCGTTGCCGACCACACCGGCCACGGATGACACCGACACGATCCGCCCGTAGCGGCGGCGCATCATGCCCCGCACGAGCGCCTTGGTCAGGACGAAGACACCGGTCAGGTTCACGTCCTGCACCCGCTGCCACTGGTCCAGGGTCATCCGGGCCAGAAGATTGTCGGCCGTAATGCCGGCGTTGTTGACGAGAATGTCGACCGCCGCGAAGTCCTTCGGAAGCTGTCGCACCGCGACCGGGATCTTCTCGTGATCCGCCAGATCGAGCGCCAACACGTGGGCTTCGCCTGCCGAGGCGGCGATCTCGTTCGCGGCTTCGTCCAGGAGTCCCTCGTTGCGGGCGGCCAACACGACGCGGGCGCCCTGCCGGGCCAGCAGCACGGCACAGGCGCGGCCGATTCCGCGCGAGGCTCCGGTAACCAGGGCTGTGCGTCCGCTCAGATCGAAGATGCTCACGGTGTCACTCCATGTCGTCCGGTTCGGCCACTGTGCGGACCTTCAGCTTCCGATCGATCCGACGAGCGAGACCCGACAGCACCTTGCCGGGCCCGAACTCCGTCAGTCGATCAACACCCGCGGCCGCCATGACCGTCACCGATTCCGCCCAGCGCACCGGGCCGTCGATCTGACGGACCAGCGCGTTCCTGGCAGCGGAAACGGTCATCAAAGGCTCCGCGTCCACGTTGCAGACCACCGGCACCTGCGGGTCCACCATGGGCGCCGCCTGAATCAGCGGCTCCATCGTCTGCCGGGCTGGCGCCATCAGGGCACAGTGGAAGGGCGCCGAGACGGGCAGCGAAATGGCGCGGCGGGCACCCCGCTCACCAGCCAGCACGGCGGCTCGCTCCACCGCGGCGCTGGAGCCGGCGATCACGATCTGGCCCGGCGCATTCAGGTTGGCGAGCTGGCAAACACCGCCCGTTTCACCGGCCGCTTCGGCGGCGACCTCCTCCGTGTCCTCCACGCTCAGGCCAAGCACCGCGGCCATTGCGCCCTCGCCCACCGGCACCGCCTTCTGCATCGCCTCGCCCCGCGCCCGGACCAGACGCAGAGCTTCGCCGAGTTCAAGCGCACCGGCCGCGACAAGGGCCGAGTACTCGCCCAGGCTGTGGCCGGCGACGAAGTCCGCCGCCTCCGTCTCGAGGCCCCGGGCCCGGTAGCAACGAAGCGCCGCCACCGACGCGGCGACGATCGCGGGCTGCGTGTTGGCCGTCAGTTGGAGTTCGTCCTCGGGCCCCTCGAAGCAGAGGGTCGACAGCCCGAAGCCGAGGGTGTCGTCCGCCTCCTCGAAGACCGCCCGGGCCTCCGGGAAGGCGAGAGCCAACGCCCGGCCCATGCCGACCCGCTGCGAGCCCTGGCCCGGAAAGACGTACGCCACCCCCGTCATCTGCACAATCCCTGCTGTTTCTCTAGAAGCGGACCGCAGCGGCGCCCCAGGTCAGCCCGGCGCCGAAAGCCGCCATCAGGATCAGGTCCCCGGAGTCGATCCGGCCGTCGCGGTTCAGTTCGTCGAGCGCGATCGGGATGGACGCGGCCGATGTGTTGCCGTAGCGATCGACGTTGACGTACACGCGGTCGGCTGGGACCTCGATCCGGCGACCCACGGCGTCGATGATCCGGCGGTTCGCCTGGTGGGGAATGAGCCACTTGACGTCTTCCGGCGCCTGACCGGCATCGGCCAGCACTTCGCCGGAAACCTCGGCCAGGGTACGGACAGCGACCTTGAAGGTCTCGTTGCCGAGCATTCGGATGAAGGGCAGCCGCTCTTCCAGGGTCTCCGGACGGTTCGGAGGATTGCGGCTGCCGCCGCCCGGCATCTCGAGGAGGTGGGCCAGCGAACCGTCACTGTGGATCGCCACCGAGAGGACGCCCGGCAGCCCGTTCGCCGAGTTCGGCGCCGGAGGGTCTTCACCGCGCAGCACGACCGCACCGGCGCCGTCGCCGAAGAGAACACACGTCGAGCGGTCCTCGTAGTCCGTGTACTTCGTCAGCGACTCGGCGCCGATCACGAGAGCCGTCGAGGCGGCGCCGCTGGCGACGTACTGGTGCCCCACGGAAAGGCCGTAGATGAAACCGGTGCAGCCCGCGTTCAGATCGAAGGACGTCGCGTCCTTCGCACCGAGTTCTTCCTGCACGAGGCAGGCAGTGGACGGAAAGGGCATGTCCGGCGTCACCGTTGAGATCAGGACGAGATCCACGTCACCGGGTTCCACACCCGCCATCTCCAGCGCCTCGCGAGCGGCCCGCACGGCGAAGACCGAGGTGTACTCGTCGTCGGTGGCGACCCGTCGTTCGTGAATGCCGGTCCGCGCGACGATCCACTCGTTCGAGGTGTCCACGATCCGTTCGAAGTCGGCGTTCGTGAGCACCGTGTCCGGCACCGCCTTGCCGGTGCCGGCGATCCGCACCCGCCGTGCGTGGTTGGTGGCAGCTCCCCGCAGTCCGTTCCTCATTGGCCCGTTTGTCATCCCGCTGCCGCCTTTGGCGCCGCTTCGAAGGCGACCTCGGAGAGCTTGGCGCTGACCTTCACGTGAGTATCCGCTTCGCAAAACTCCACCGCGCGTTGTACCGCGCTGCTGATGGCGTGAGCGGACGAGCGCCCGTGAGCGACGAAGCAGCCGCCGCGCAGACCAAGCAGCGGCGCACCACCGTACTCGCTGTAGTCGATCCGGCTCCTGAAACGGTCGAAGGCAGGCCGTGCCAGCAGATAGCCAAGCCGCGACCGGAGAGTGCGGCCCAACTCCTCGCGTAACTGGCCGCCCACGAACTCCGCAAGCGCTTCGGCGCTCTTCAGGATCGCGTTGCCGACGAAGCCGTCGCACACCACGACATCGGCCGCGCCGCTGAACACGTCCCGGCCCTCGACGTTGCCGATGAAGTTGAGCCCCGTCGCGTCGAGCGACTTGAACACCTCGCGCACCAGATCGGTGCCCTTCCCGGCCTCCTCGCCGATCGACAGAAGGCCGATGCGCGGCGAGTGCAACCGCAGCAGTTGCTGCGCCAGGTAGTGGCCCATGACCGCGAACTGGCGGAGTTGGTGAGGTTTCGAGTCGACGTTGGCGCCCGCGTCGAGCAGGATGGTTCGACCGCCGCGCCGCGGCATGGTCACCGCGAGGGCCGGTCGATCGACCCCGGGCGCCACGCCGATCACCATCTTGCCGGCGACCAGGGCGGCGCCGGTATTGCCGGCGGTCACCATGGCCTGGGCCCGGCCATCCTTGACCAGGCGGGCGCAGACGCGCACCGAGGAGTCGCGCTTGCGACGCACCGCGAGCGCGGACTCATCCATGCCGACGACCTGGTCGGCATGCACGACCTCGACTCGGCCGCGGGCGCCGGAACCAGGCTCGAAGTTCTCGATTTCCTGCTCCAGGACCGACCGGCGCCCAACGAGAAGGAGCCGCAGCGCCCGTTGCCGGGCCGCCAGCAGCGCACCCTCTACCACCGTTCGAGGAGCATGGTCCCCGCCCATCGCGTCGACGGCGATCACGGTTGGGGTTCGCGCTGAACCTCGATCCGTCAATTCAGGGTCTGCTCCGAGTCAGAAACCACCAGTGTAACGCCTGAGCAACGCTGCTACAGCACGTCCTCCATCTCGACCACGTCGCGGCCACGGTAGTGACCGCAGTGGTTGCAGGCGCGGTGCGGCAGCTTGGTTTCGCCGCAGTTCGGGCACAGTGAGGCGGCCGGCCGCTGCAAGTGGTCGTGCGACCGACGCCGGTCGCGCCGCGCCTTCGAGTGCCGTCGTTTGGGATTTGGCATTCCAGGAGTTCCTTTCCGAGTAGTCCAGATTGGTTGCTGAGTGATTCAGGTTTGGTTGCCGAGTGGTTCAGGTTGGTTGCCGAGTGGTCCGGGGCTGGTTGTCCTGGTTCAGATCGCCGCCAAGTCGTTCGCGGATCGCTTCCAGCCCGGACCAGCGCGGGTCGAACTGCTCGCTGCCGCAGGTGCAGGCCTGCTGTTGCCGGTTCACCCCGCACTGCGGGCACAGTCCGCGGCACCCAGGATCGCAGATCGGCTTCATCGGCACGTTCAACTCCACCTGCTCCCGGACCAGAACGGCCAGATCGATCTCTCCCTCGGCCGCGACGAGCGTCGAGAGATCCTCCGGCTCGAGTTCATGCGCGCCGGCCCCATCCTCTGCCGGGAACGACTCTTCGGCACGACAGGTCACAACGAAAGCGAGCGGCAGTTCGACTTCCTCGTCGTAGGCAGTCAGGCAGCGGCCGCAGTACAGCCTCTGCCGATAGCGAAGCCTCGCCTCCAGCAGAAAGTCCGGCCCGACGAACGTGAGGCTGCCCTTGCAGTCCACGCAGCCGAGCACGAGGGGCCCTTCGGTCCCTAAGTCGGCAGCCGACACGGCAACGTCGTCACGCCAGTTCAGGGGGCCATTGCGGGCCTGATCGAGCTGCAGGTGCATCTCATTCACCAAGAGGTCGCGAACTCGGGCCGCCGCGCAATCCGGCTCAGGTGCAACCGCGCAACACGAGAGGCTACGAATCGTTACGGCAACTGTCAATGCAGGAGCCGGCAACGGTCGATAGGGGAGCCGGCAAGGTCGACGCCGAACTCACGGCGTGAGGCGCCCGGTTAGGCTTGCACCGTGGCCCGAATCGGCATCGATGCCCGAAAGGTCCGCGACTTCGGGATCGGCGTGTACGTCTCGAACCTGATCCACGGTCTCGCCCGGCTCGAGGCCGAACAGGAGGCGGGCGCCAATGAGTACGTCCTCTTCGTCCGTCCCGAGGATCGCGACTTCGCCGTCGACCTGCCGGCGAACTTCCGTTGCGTCGTGGAACGGTCGCCGGTCTACTCGCTGCGCGAGATCGGGATGATGACCTGGCGCATCTCGCGGTCGCGCCTGGACCTCTACCACGCCACCCACTACGTCCTGCCGGCGGTCGTGCCGTGTCCAACGGTGGTCACGATCCACGACATCATCCACCTGCTCTACCCGGGCTTCCTGCCGAGCCGCGTGGCGTCCCTCTACGCCCAGCGCATGTTCCGCCACAGCGTCGGTCGAGCCGACCGGATCATCGCCGTGTCCCAGAACACGAGCAGCGATGTTCTCGACTACTTCGAAGTTCCGGCGGAGAAGATCCAGGTCGTCTACAACGGCGTCGAGGACCGTTTCCGGGACCTGCTCAGCGCGAAAGACCTTGCCGCTCGCCTGGAAGAGGTGGGCGTCCGGCAGCCGTACCTGCTGTTCGTCGGCAACCCGAAGCCCCACAAGAACCTGGACCGGGTGATCAAGGCGTACGCCAGGGCCCGTTCACGGGCCGGCTTCGATGCGCCGCTCGTTTGCGTCGGCGCGCGGCCCGGCAGCGACTTCAAGCTCGAACGACGCGCCCGCCACCTCGGGGTCGGCGACCACGTTCAGCTCGTCGGCCATGTGCCGGCAGGTGCCCTTCCCGCCCTCTATCAGGGCGCGAGCCTGTTCCTCTACCCGACGCTGTACGAGGGTTTCGGGCTGCCCGTGGTCGAGGCGATGGCCTCACGGACACCGGTCATCACGTCGAACACGTCGTCGCTCAACGAGATCGCGAGCGGCTACGCCGAACTCGTCAATCCGCTCGAAGTGGAGGAGATCGCCACGGCGATCGAGCTCTGCATGAAGGACCGGGACCACGCCCGGCGACTCGCCGACCGCGCCGCCTCCCGCGCCGCCGGATTCCAGTGGCAGACCACCGCCGAAAGCACCCTTGCGATCTACCGCGATGCTCTCGGGGAGACCGGATACATTGAACGCCGTCACGCGCCGGAACACCCTTGACGGATTGCTAACATCCGGCGCTCCGCTGAGTCGGGCGCCCCATCTCACGATTCCAGAACCGTGCTCCAGAAGCGACTCCGCGTTACCGCCACGCTGAACATCGCCGGCGATGTCGTCGCCACGGTCGGCGCCTTCTTCCTGGCCTGGTACCTGCGCTTCGTGCAGCCGGTCGTCGAAGTGACGAAGTCGGTTCCGGACTTCGAGCCGTATCTCAGGATGCTGCCGTTCATCCTGCTGATCTGGCCCACCGTCTACTACTTCCACGGCCTTTACCGCATCCGCCGTGGCCACAGCCGCGTGGACGAGTTGATCAGCATCGTCGTCGCGACCGGGCTGGCGCTCGTCATTCTGACCGCGGTCCTGACCTTCGACCGGGTAACCCAGGCCGGCAGCGACGATCCCTTCTCCTACAGCCGCGCCTTCTTCGCCCTGTTCGCCGCCAGCGACGTCTTCCTGGTCGCCATGCTGCGCTTCACCACGCGCGCGTTCCTGCGCGTCGTCCGGCGGCGCGGGCACAACGTGCGCAGCATTCTGATCGTCGGCGCCGGCGACAGCGGCGAAGAGATCGCATCCAAACTCGTCCGCCACCGGGAACTCGGCTACGAGGTCGTGGGCTTCCTGGACGACGACCCGGACAAGCTCTCCAGCGAGCCGGTCAGCGGCGCCCGCGTGATCGGCACCCTCGACGACCTGGAGGTCGTCATCGAAGAGCATCAGGTCGATCAGGTCATGATCGCCCTGCCGTTTGAGGCGCACCGGAAGATCCTCAACCTGCTCGACCGCATCGGCAACGAGTTGATCGAGATCCGCCTGGTGCCGAACGTCCTGCAGTACGCGACGCTCCGCGCCGACATGGAGGATGTCGACGGCACCCCGGTGATCAACCTCTCCCACGTGCCGATGGAGGGCTGGTCGAGCCTGGCGAAGCGGGCGTTGGACATCGGCATCTCCCTCGCGGCCATGGCCGTGCTGTTGCCCCTGCTCCCCATCGTGATGGTGCTGATCAAGCTCGAGGATCGGGGACCGCTGTTCTACCGGCAGGAGCGGATGGGGCTCGACGGCCGCTCCTTCATGATCCTCAAGTTGCGCTCGATGCGGATGGGCGCCGAGTCCGCCACAGGGCCCGTCTGGGCGGTCGAAGACGATCCCCGCCGCACCCGGATCGGCGCCTTCCTGCGGCGCTGGTCGATCGACGAGTTACCCCAGCTCTGGAACATCTTTTGCGGCGACATGTCGATCGTCGGCCCCCGGCCCGAGCGCCCCGCGTTCGTCCGCAAGTTCCGCGACGAGATTCCGAACTACATGCTGCGCCACCGAGTGAAGTCGGGACTGACGGGCTGGGCCCAGGTCCACGGCTGGCGGGGCAACACCTCGATCCGCAAGCGCATCCAGTACGACCTCTACTACATCGAGAACTGGAGCCTCCGCCTCGACTTCCAGATCCTCTGGCTGACCCTGCGCCGGGGCGTGACCAAGAACGCGTACTAAACGACTGGGTGCGCCGGCCTACTCCTCCGCGTCGAACTCCCGGTAGTCGCCACGCTCTTCCATCGGGATCGGGTGGCGGACCTCGACGTGGAAGCCATCTCCCTCGGTGTAGGCGACATCGCCCAGTTCGTGGACGACCTGCGACTGGGATCCCTTGATGAGACCCGCGGTCTCGATCCAGAGCAGTCGCCGTTCCTTCTCCATGCCGTCCGGATCGGCGATCGTCAGGTCGACGGTAATGCCGTCGAGCGTGCCGGATCCCTCGTTGTGAACCAGGATGTCGAGCATGACGTTGACCAGGGCCGGCTCAGCCGGCATGTCGCCTTCGCCTTCCCCTTCCCCTTCGACGTCGGCTTCCGCGTCGGCGCCGGGCTCGTCCGCTGCCATCGCCTCGTCGCCGCCCGGCGCCTGCACCGCGAACGACTGGATCTGCGCGATGTAGCCGGCGCGAGTCTCGGCCACACCGCCACCGCCACCGCAGGCCAACGCAAGCAGCGCGACGGCCGCGATGAGTGCCAACGCCACGTCCTGCCGTCCCCACGCTGTCCGATTCAGAGTCCCCTTCATCGTGTCTCCCTTTCCTTCCGTCAGCCCTCGTCTCCGGTCCGCCCCTGAGGATAGCCTGTCGAGCCACGCTACGGCTGCCGTCACCCTGCGCGGACGCGGCCCCAGAACTCCTCCGCGAGGCCACCCGCCAGCACGATCTCGGGCCGCAGCTCGACACCGAACCGGTCACGCACCGCCCGGTGGGCGGCCACCATCAGATCGAGCACGTCGGCGGCGCGCGCCTGCTCCCGGTTGACGATCACGTTCGCGTGACGCCCGCTGATCTCCGCGCCGCCGCGCCTCAGCCCCTTCAGGCCGCAGGCCTCGATCAGCCGGCCGGCGAAGTCGTCGTCCGGGTTGCGGAACACGGAACCGGCGTTCGGCTTGCCGGAAGGCAGGCTCTGCCAGCGGCACCTGTTCAACTCGTCGATTCGCGCGAGCGCCGCGGCGCCGTCACCGCGCCGGAGCCGGAACTCCGCCCCGGTGACGACCGCGTCGGTGCCCTGCAGGCTGGTCGTCCGGTAGCCGGGCTCGAGCAGGTCGAAGCGCACCGCCTCGACCGGCCGTCCCGGCCGCCCCACGCGAACCTCGGTGAGCACGTCCCGCATCTCCGTGCCGTAGCAGCCGGCGTTCATCACGACGGCGCCGCCCACGGTCGAAGGGAAACCGGACAGGGCCTCGAGTCCAAGCAGGCCCTGCTTCGCCGTATCCCGCGCCAGTCGGGCGAGCGTGACGCCGGCGCCGGCACGCACCGTTTCGCCTTCCAGTTCGACCCGCTCGAGTTCACCTCGAAGCCTGCAGACGATGCCGCGCACCCCGGCATCGGGGAACAGGACGTTCGAGCCGTGGCCGTGCAGATGGAGAGAAACCCGGCACTCCCGGGCGACCGTCATCACCTCGCTGAGCGCCGCCTCGGAATCCACCCGGACGAAGACCTCCGCCGGACCGCCGATCCGCAGCGTCGTCGCGGACGCCAGCGGGACGGCCTCGCGAACCAGGACGCCGGCGGTCGACGAGAGCCGCTTCCGGGCCGCGCGGTTGACGCCCAAGGGGGGCTGCAATACGCTGACTGCGCCCTTGTCGATGTCGGCTGTCACGTTGTTCTACGCCACGTCGCCGAGCGTCCGTAGCGGCCAGTCCCCGCCTTCTGTTCAACCGTCTGACGATCCAGGAGAGCGCCGCATCGGTCGCGCGGAAGTATAGCCACGCACATCCTGCGGCAAACGCCGACGGGACCGCGTCAACGCCCCTCGAAGGCCGCCGATCACAGCCCGAACCCAGCCGGAACACCGCCAACGCGCCGCAGCAAGAAACGAGGAACGAGAACCCATGACTCCCACCCGCGCGAAGGCGCGCACGAAGCCAGTCGGCCGCAAGGAAGCCCGAAAGGAAGACATCGAGGGCGCACTCACCCAGATCGAACGCCAGTTCGGCAAGGGCGCGATCATGCGCCTCGGCGAACAGGAAAACCTCGGTGTCGAATCGATCTCGACCGGTTCGCTGGCCGTCGACTCCGCCATCGGCACCGGCGGCTTCCCGCGCGGCCGCGTCGTCGAGGTCTACGGTCCGGAATCGAGCGGCAAGACGACCCTGGCCCTGTCCGTCGTCGGACAGGCCCAGCGCACCGGAGGCGCCGCCGCCTTCATCGACGCGGAGCACGCGCTGGATGCCGAGTACGCCGAGAAGATCGGCGTGAACATCGACGACCTCCTGGTGTCCCAGCCGGACAGCGGCGAGCAGGCGCTGGAGATCGCCGAAATGCTGGTCCGTTCGAACGCGCTCGACATCGTGGTGATCGACTCGGTTGCCGCCCTCGTGCCGCGCGCCGAACTGGAAGGCGAGATGGGGGATTCCCATGTCGGCCTCCAGGCCCGTCTCATGTCCCAGGCGCTCCGCAAGCTGACCGCGATCATCGCCAGGTCGCGGACGACCGTCGTGTTCATCAACCAGATCCGCGAGAAGATCGGCGTCATGTTCGGCTCGCCCGAGACGACGACGGGGGGCCGGGCGCTCAAGTTCTACTCTTCCGTCCGCATCGACATCCGGCGCATCGGCGCGCTGAAAGACGGCGACCAGGTGGTCGGCTCCCGGGTGCGGATCAAGGTGGTCAAGAACAAGGTCGCGCCGCCGTTCCGCCTCGCCGAGTTCGACATCGACTACGGCGAGGGCATCTCCCGGGTCGGCGAGCTGATCGACCTCGGCATCCAGCACAAGCGCGTCCTGAAGAGCGGCGCCTGGTTCTCGGCCGGCGACGTCCGGCTCGGCCAGGGCCGCGAGAACGCGAAGCAGTTCCTCCGCGACAACGCGGACCTCGCCGACGAGATCGAAGCCCACCTGCGCTCCGAAATGGGACTGCCGCCGATTGTCGTCGCCGCCGAGTCCGGCGACCGGGCGGCGGCTGCCAGCTAGCCGCCGTCGCCGGGCGGACGGCTGCAGCACGGCCGCGGCGGACGGCCGCCGGACGGCCGCCGGACGGCTGCCGCACGGCTGCGGCGGAGGACGCACCCGCCCGTCTTGGGGTCAGGAGGGGTCAGCTCCCAGGTGACGTGAGCGCTTCAGAGGAGATGGGAGGGAGTAGCGCTCACTCCGCTTCACTCGCTCCGGTTGGGTGTCGGTTGCTGGGAGGACGTCGGGCGTCGCTCGTTCAGAGGCACCTGGGAGCTGACCCCTCCTGACCCCGACTGGGCTGGACGGCGGTGCCGAGTGCCAAGCTCGGCACCGACCTGACTCTGGGGTGATTCCCTCTGGTTCGCGGCGCCTGAGCGACATCACTTCATCTGCATGTAGAGAACTCCGCCACACCTGAGGCCGTTCTCTGGGTGCGCGGACCTTCTGGTCCGCATCCGCCGCAGGCGGCATCCGGGTCAGTCCCGCTACTCAGTCTTTCTTTTCCTCGACTGGGCTGTAAGTCGGCGCCGAGAGGGCTGGTACCCGGAATCTGGGCCGCCTTTCAGTGTTATCCGGGCTAGGGTTCGACACTTGGGCTGGAACTGACAGAAAAATATGACGAAACAAGCTCTTCTTGCCTCAGTCTTCCTGCTTGCTGGCGCCCTGCCAGTGGCCGGGCAGTTGCCTTGCAACCCATGCGTCGGCGTGGCCACCGACGATCCTGATGGGGTGGCCGAAGCCCTGGACACCTTGCCGGAGGTGCCGGAGGAGGCACTTCTGGTGGTCAAGTGGCCGGTCGATCTCGTGGATGAGGCCGGGATTGATGCGGCGGCCGAGGCGGCGACGCGGTTGCGCGACAGCGGCGCCGTGCCGTGGTACGCGGTTCGCTTCGCCGAGCCCCCGCCGACGGCCGACCGCGGCGACGAACTGGCGACGGAGCTGGAGCGGCTCGCCGACCTCGCGCGGACCGCGTCGCCCGGCGCCTTCTTCCAGATCATCTGGCCGGTGGCGCTTCAGGACGAACCCGTACAAGTCCAGGAGTACGCCCTCGCCCTGAAGCGTGCCGCGGTGGCGGTCTCCGGCGCACAGCCCGATGCCCTCGTCGTCTCCCAGTCGTTTCCCGCCGATGACGGTCTGATTCGCAGCCTCTACAGGCAGGAACTCGACGCCTATCTGGACGGCGTCTCGTTCAGCGTCGACGGAGCGGCCGGCGAGATCGACCTGGCCGCGCTCAGGCGATTGCTCCGCGACCTGGATCCGGACGCCCTGATGGCGGTCGAGCGCGGCCCGGCGGCGGCCGGGGAAGCCGGCGGCGACCTGCTCGTGCGCGCCGCGGCCGAGGCGGAGGCCGGCGCCACCCTGTCCCTGTTCACCCTCGCCGGCGACGGGGACGCCGACCGAGCGGCCGTTCAAGCCGCCCGCCTGATCGCTCAGGAGTTCTCGGGGGATGTCGCCTTCGATCCCTACTCGACGCCCTCGGGTGCTACGGCCTGGAGCTTCGTCCACGGCGAGGACCTGAGCCTGAGAATCGTCGTGTCGCCACCGGCGGGCGCGCCGGTCACGCTCCGCTTCAGCGACCGGCAGCTCGGCTCGGCCGCCCGCTTCGACCTCGCGACCGGCGAGACCGACCTGCTGTTCGGCGGCCGGCGCACCCGAAGCGGCTATCAACTCGAACTGGCCGAAACGGAGGGTCCCTTCGTCTTCCGGCTCGAGCGAGATCTGGCGGTCAACCTGGACGGGGCGGAGAGCATCGAAGAGGCGTTGACGGTCGCCGACACGCGCCAGGTGCCGGTCGGCGAGATCTTGAGGCGGCTGCAGGCCTTCGAGGACGATCAGTCGAGGCGGATCGCGAACTACAGCGCGACGAACACGACCTCGCTGCGCTTCCAACTCGGTACCGGCATCCAGACGGTCGACGTGACCTTCCAGGGCCCCTTCTTCTTCCGCCAGGAATCCAGTCGCGGCGTCTGCGCCGCGCTGGCGGACGGGAAAAGGCCTGTTTCATGCAAAGCGGGTTTCGACTGGGCCTGGGACAACTTCTTTGTCAACGGCATCCGCTGGCGGCGCAAGAAGATCCCCGAGATCCCCCTGATCCAGCCGGAAAAGGCGGCCGCGATGCCTGCCGCAATCACCTTCACGAAGGAGTACCGCTACCGGCTGCGTGGCACTGCGACCGTCGAGGGCCGGGACACCTGGGTCGTGGACTTCGAGCCGGCGGCTGCGCTGGCCGAGGGCCGCAGCCTGTTCCGCGGCACGGTGTGGGTGGACCGCGAGCTCTACGCCCGGGTGAAGACCCGCGCGGTCCAGCTCGGTCTAACCGGCGATGTCCTCTCGAACGACGAAACGACGTTCTACACCCCGGTTGACGAGCAAGGCGAATCAGCGGCGTGGGAGCGGTCGTCGTACTGGCTGCCGGCCCGCGTCGTCAGCCAGCGGCTGTTCTCGCTGCTGAACGCGACGACGGTCGTCGAGGGGTTGACCGAACTCACCGGCATCGAGATCAATCCCAACGACTTCGAAACCCGCCGGCAGGCGGTCCTGGCCTCCGAGGCGACGATGGTGCGCGACACGGAAGTGGGGCTTCGCTACCTCGCCATCGACAGCGAAACCGGCGAACGGACGGTCAAGGAGGACGACAAGACCCGGATGTTCATCCTCGGCGGCGCCTTCTACGACGAGGCCCAGGACGGCCCTCTGCCGCTGGGCGGCGTGAACTGGCTCGCCTTCGACTGGCGGGGAACGGGAATGCAGGCCGACCTGTTCATCGCCGGTCCGCTGATCCTCGCCGACGTCGCGAACCCAAGCCTGTTCGGCTCGCGCTGGGATGCCGGCGTCGACGTCTTCGCGCTGGCGTTCGCGGGCGAGGACACCCTATATCGCGATGGCCGGGAGTCGCCGGAAGAGAACGTGAAACGGCTGCGTCCGAACATGGACTTCAGCCTCGGCCGGCCGCTTGGCAGCTACACCAAGCTCGACTTCCGCTACGAGCTGTCCTGGAACAACTTTCAGCGGGCCGACGAGACCGGTGAGGACTTCGTCCTGCCCGCGGATCACCTGAGTCACAGCCTGGGGACCACCCTCCGCTACACGCGTTCCGGCTACCGGCTGGTACTCGGCGGCACCTGGAACCGGCGAGACGACTGGGGCCCCTGGGGTCAGGGCGGCGCCAACGTGACCCCGGACACCTACACGCTCTGGAACGTGGGCGTCGCGAAGACCTGGCACCTGCCGAAGTTCCAGAAGATCGGCCTGTCCTTCGAGTACCTGGACGGCGCCGACCTCGACCGTTTCAGCAAGTACGAGTTCGGGTTCTTCTCCGACGTCACCGTCCACGGCTACCAGAGCGACAAGGTGCGCGCCGAGAGCGCGGCGGCCACCCACCTCACGTACGGCTTCGAACTCGGCCAGCTCTTCCGCATCGACCTGGTCGGCGACGCCGCCTGGGCGACCGACATGGCATCCGGCCTGGACAACGAACTGCTCGCCGGCGCCGGCATCGTCGGCACCTTCATCGGCCCCTGGGGCACGGTGGTCAGAATGGACATCGGCACCGCGCTCGCCGGACCCGACGACGGCTGGAGCGCCTTCATCGCCGTCCTCAAGCTGTTCTAGGAGTTGCCATGGCCCCCGAAGACGACTTCGCTCCGGACATGAACGAAGTCGTCGAGGTGCCCATCGGCGATGAGATCGACCTGCATCCCTTCCAGCCCCGGGAGGTGAAGGACGTGGTAGAGAGCTACCTCGACGCCGCCTACGAGAAGGGCTTCCGGGAGGTCCGCATCATCCATGGCCGGGGGATCGGCGTGCAGCGCCAGACCGTCCGCAAGGTGCTGGAGCGCGACCCGCGGGTCGTGTCGTTCAGGAGCGGCGGTCCCGGCGGCGGCGGATGGGGCGCCACCGTGGCTCGGCTGCGCTAGCGGCGGTCCCGCTCAGCCCTCGTAGGGCGCCGGCCGGGCGGAGCCCCGGCGCGCCCACAGCATGCCGAGGCCGAACGCGATCAGCGGCGTCGCGATGAGCAGGTCGGAAGCGCTCACGCTGTACACGGGCTCCGAAGCGAGGGTCTCGGTCTCGCTCGCGGACACGGCGCGAACGGGAACCCCGGGCGCCTCGCCGCCGAGAAGCTCCGTGACCGCGGCGCCGGCATCCGGCCGCTCGGCGCGCAACTGGTAGGCGAGCCAGCCTCCCAGGGTCACGCCGGCGAGCAGGAACTGGGCGCTCGCCCGCTTCAGTTCCGATTCGGCCTCCCGGTGGGCATGCTCCCGCTCGCTCGACGTGAGGTTCGCGTCCTCGACGCGCTCCCATCGTTCCGCCTCGATCTCCGCCCTGCGCCGGGTCGCCGCGACGCCGCTGAAGAAGCCGACCGCCGCGACGAGGGCATGCAACGCCACGACCAGACCCGGCACGCCCCTCGGCACGACCTGAAGACCCACCAGGGTCAGGATGGCGGCGACCACGAAGACCGTGGACCATATGACGGCGACCGACTGCAGGCGCTTCCAGTGCGTCGTAGCCGTCCTAGAGCTCATACCACTCCGCCTTCCAAGTTCAGGCACACGAGGTGCGGGTTCACGACGCGGCCGCGGCCGGAACCAGAAGAAGAAAGGGTTCACGATCTTCCCAACAGGTCAAGCAGGCCCAGGGTCAGAACCGGCACGTAGGTGATCAGCAGCACGCCGACGCCGAGTATGACGAGTGCCGGCACCGCGGCCCGGTAGATCTCGAGCAGCGGCCGCTCGAAACGGTAGGACGCCAGGAAGAGGTTGAGGCCGACCGGCGGCGTCAGGTAGCCCAGTTCCAGGTTGGCGACGAAGATGATCCCGAGGTGGATCGGATCGACGCCGAAGGCCAGACCGAGCGGGATGATCAGGGGGACGACGACCACCGTGGCCGAGAAGATGTCCATCAGGCAGCCGACGAGGAGCAGAAAGACGTTCAGCAGCAACAGGAAGAGGATCTTCGATTCGATGTTGTTCTGCACCAGTTCGACCAGGCCCTGAGCCGCCTGGACATCGACCAGCCAACTCGTGAGTCCCATTGCCACGACCAGGATGATCAGCACGCCACCGACCAGCACGGTGCACTGCCGGAAGACGGCCAGCAGGGGCTTGCCCAGCTTCACGTCCCGGTGGATCAGGCACTGGACGACGAAGGCGTAGAGAGCCGCCAGCGCGGCCGTTTCGACCAGGGTCGCGTAGCCGCTGAAGAACGCACCCAGGACGACTACAGGCAGCAGCAGCTCCCACTTGCCGACCCAAACAGCCGACACCATCTCGATGACGCCGGGCGGCAGCAATCGCCTCAAAACGGGCGGCAACCCTTCCCAGTCGCCGGGGCCGGTGGCGCCCCCCTCTTCCTTCCCGGAGATCGAGGTCCCGCCAGCGCCGGCGCGCAACCCCTCCCTGACGCCCCACGCAGCAATCAGCGCAATCAGGAGCAGGCCCGGCAGGATCCCCCCGATGAACAGGTCCTCGATCGGTACTTCGGCGACGATGCCGAAGAGGATCAGCGGTAGGGCCGGCGGCAACAGGAGGCCGAGCGAACCCGACGACGTAAGCAGACCGAGCGAGAAGCGTTCACGGTAGCCATCGGCCGAAAGGGCGGCGAAGAGCACGCCGCCCAGTGCCAGGATCGTGACGCCGGAACCGCCCGTGAAGACGGTGAAGAACGCGCAGACGACGGCGCACACGACGGCGGTGCTGCCCGGCGCCCAGCCGAACAGGGCGCGGAACACCCTGAGCAGCCTCTCCGACGCCCCGCCCTCGGCGAGCAGGAAGCCGGTCAGCGTGAACAGCGGGATCGCCGCCAGGGTGGGCGAGACCGCGAGCCGGTAGCTCTCCGCCGGAATCGCGGCGAGCGGCACGAAGTCGGACAGGAACAGAAACACCGCCGCTCCGCCGAGCGCGGCGAAGATCGGCCCGCCGAGCAGGGTCGACGCCAGGATCAGGACCAGCCATGGCGTCGCCGGAAGCTCGCCGAAGGCCTCGGCGCTACCGCCGATCCACAGCCCCAGCACGATGCCGAACGCTGCCAGGGCGCGTCCCGCCCAGAGTTCCGACGATTTCCAGGCCAGCCGCAGGGCCAGGACCGCAAAGCCAACCGGCATGACGGCCTGCCCCACCCAGACGGGTACGCCGGCCGCCATCTCGATGCCGCCCTCGCGCTCGATCTGCACCAGGTCCAGACTGGCCCTGCCCAGCAAGGTCGTAACCATCGCGCTGACGCCGCCGGTGAAGACCGCGGCGATCGCCCGGAACCGGCCTTCGGGCAGGAAGTTCCCGGTGGCCAGGGCCAGCAGGCGCCCCTCGCGCGCCGCCAGGGCCGCGCCCAGGAAGGCGATCCACAGGGTCAGATGCTGTTCGAAGGGAAGCGCGCCCGGAATGCCGGTGCCGGTCTGACGGACGACGATCTCCGCCAGGGGCAACAGCACCATGGCGGCCAGGAGCACACTCGAGAGGCCGTCCTCGACGCGATGCAGGAGGCGTACGAGCGCCCGGAATGGGGCTACGGCGCCGCGCTCAGTCAAGAGCGGCGCTACCGGCCGCTGTCCGAGGCGGCAGGCGCGGCCGCTTCGGCTTCCTGCTGCTCGCGGTACGCGTCCCGCACTGCCGTCGCCCGGTCGAAGATCGCCTCCGGGACGGTCTTCCCGCGCATGTCCTCGGCGAAGTCATTGGCGATGCGCTTCCAGTCCTCCTCCACCTCCGTGCCCACGATCGGAACGACTTCCAGCCCCTGGCTTGCCATCAGCTTGATCGTCGCCTGCTCGATGGTCGGGATCGTCTCGAAGATCCGGTTCTCGGCCCGCCGACCGCCCTCGACCAGCACCTTCCGATCCGCCTCCGAGACGCGGTTCCAGGCCCGTTTGGTGACCACGATGGCGCCCATCATGGGGATCAGCGGAATATCGGCGAAGTACTTCGCCCGCTTGAAGAACTGGACCGACATGGCGTAGATGGGCGGCACCGCGAGAGCGTCGATCATGCCGGTCTGCAAACCGGTGACGATGTCGGTCGCGGCCAGCGCGACGGGCTTGAAGCCGCCCTGCCGCCACCAGTCCGTCATCGCCTCGTCGCCGGCCCACGTGAAGATCTTGAGCCGCTGCATCTCCTCGACGGTGCGCGCCCGCCGATTCGTGAAGAAGTGGACCTGCCCCACGTAGCCCCAGCCCAGGAGAACGAAGCCCTTCTCGTCCAGCTTCGCCCGCAGGCCGGGAGTCAGTTCCCCAAGGACGTGGAACATCTCCTGCTCCGAGCGGAAGAACAGAGGTATCTCGAAGACGGTGAAGTCCTTGGAGATGTCGGCCAGACCGCTGACCGACAGGGCGGCCGCGTGGTACTGGCCGATCTTCATCTTGCGCAGGATGTCCGGCTCGTCCCCGGCCACGCCGCCGGGATAGATGGTCAGGCTGACCCGGCCATCGGTCCCCTTCTCCCAGTCCTGGCCCATGCTCTCGAAGAACCCATCCCAGGGCGAACCGTCGGGGGACAACGTCGCCATCTTGATCGTGAAACCCGCCGCCCCGGCCGGCGCGGCCGCCACAGCAACCAGGAGCAACGCCAGCAGAAGCGAGAACCGGATGAACGGAGCCCGCTGGCGTTTCCGGACGATCGTCCTGGGCCTCCCTGGCATCCTGGGCCTCCTTGGCTCCCGGCCGGAGTCGCGATCCGCGACACACCGACCCGCAGTGATCAGGAGTCGGCACTGTATCAACGGGCCGACCTCGGCGGAGAGTCGGACGGATCGGTGTCCTCCCGGCAAACCAGGCGCCGCTCAACGCCCCAGGAGCGCCAGAGGAGGGTCGATTCCGGGGCCTCGCTCGCGACCTCCCAGTCTCCGGCCGCCACCAGGAGAACGCGGAGCCGGTCGACCAGGGCCGCCGCCCGGCGGTCGCGGTCGCGGCTGCGTTCCCGTACCGCCGTCGCCAGCGATCGTTCCTGTTCGCGACCGGCGAGAAGCACCGTCGGCCGGCACCAGAGCACGGAACCGACCAGCGCCTCGCGGCTCGGTTCGAGCACCAGGACGGCCAGGTTCGCGCAGCACCAGTGCAGCCACGGCACCGCCAGACGGTCCACCTCGGCCGCCGACGCCGCCACGGGAGGGGTGACGACGACGATCTCGCGCGCCAGCCGCCCGGGCGCCAGCAACCCGTCGAAGACCCGCGCGGTGCCACCCTCCATCGGGGCCGCCGCCAGGTGGGAGCACAGCGCCTGCGGGGAGGACTGAGGTGCGGGAGCCTGGTCCACACACGGACGCACACCGCGCTCGAGCACTGCCTGCCAGCGCTCGATCTCCGTCCAGCCGCGCCTGAACGACCACCACTGCCAGCGGCCACCCTGCGGATAGAACACCCAGGGCTCATGGCCGCGGCCGCTGCGTGCCGCCATTGCCAATGCCTCCCGCGCCTGTGAGGCCGCCACAGCGCTATCCTATGAGCGCGTGCGGCAGAACATGAGCGACGCCGATCTTCCGGCGGCACACGCTCCCATGTAGCCGGAATCCTTCAATAGCAGGCCACCGTTCCCCCACCCATGATCCCGGCCCCCATGATCCCGGCCCAGAGAACAAACCGCCGCAAGATCTCCGCACGGTCCGTAACCGCCGTTGCCCTGGCCTGGAGTCTCGCGAGCTCCACGGCAGCGCCCGGCGTCGAAATCTCGAATCCCGGACTGTTCAAGAAGAGTCTGGCAGCCGCTGCTCAGGCGGTGAGGCAGTACGGCCTGATCGACGACCCGGAGGTCCAGGAACGAGTCAACCACATCGGCTACCAGGTCGCGTACCACGCGGACTTCGACCAGTACCCGCTCACCTTCGCCGTCGTCGACACCCCGCTTCCGAACGC
>JAGWAG010000006.1:25482-47489 GCA_021296535.1 Acidobacteriota bacterium
GCGAGTTCCCTGCTGTCCGTGGGCCTGATCGCGGCCAGCGCGGCCGACCGGGACGACGGCTACGTCGGACCCTACGGCTACACCCGCGACCAGGGGTCGACCGCCGCCGCCGCCCAGGCAGCTCTGACCGGAGGCATGGTGCTCACCGAACTGCTCATGCGCAGCTACTCGCGCGAGCACGAGGACCAGAGTGACGAGGAGGGTCAGCGTTACGCCGCTGCCGCCGGTTTCGATCCGTCGGGGCTGGCGCAGTTGATGGAGAGGATGGGCGAACGCATCTCGCAGACGAAGCTGCTCGGCTACTGGCAGACCCACCCCTTCTTCGACTCGCGGGTCCACGCCGCGGAGGCCCGCGGTCGCTACCTGGCGACCCTGGAGCCCGCGCCCCCCGAAGAGGTCGACGCGTTTCGCACGGACACGCGGACGGTCCTGCTCGAGTACGGGGAACGCGAAACGAAGTCGAAGACCCGAGCCGCCCCGCGGGAACCGCGGGAACCGCCACCCGTGTCGCCCGAACTCGGACTGCTGAAGGATCTGGCTCTCAACGCGTGGCCCTCGGGCGCCGCTGCCGAGTCCTTGCGGCTCGAGAAGCTGCACCGGCTGCGCGACAGCGAGCTCGAGCGACTGGCGACTTCGCGGGACTATGGCCGCCTGACCGCGGCCTACCAGCGGCAGATGGAGAACGTCCGATCCCTGACCCCCGACTCGCCCTTCCTGGCGGTGCTCAGCAACGAGCTTGCCGACTTGCGCCGCCAGTCGGAAGAGTTCTACGGCCAGTCGATCCGGATCCTCGACCGGGGCGTGTTCGAGACTCCCTTCCTCGAGGCCTTCCTCTCCAACTATCCCGATTCTCCGCGGACGCCCAGGGTGGCCCTGCTGCTGGGGATCTCGTACAGCCGGCTCGGCCGCGAAACGGACGCGGTGGAGCACTTCCTCAAGGCCTGGGAATCGGAACCGGCGGAGTCCATCGCGGAAGACGGCGACAGTCCCGCGGCCGCCGCGCAGCGAGGGCTGCGCAACCTGGCGCCGGTGCTCACCCGCCTGGGCTCGCTCCAGCACCTGGCCCTACAGGAACGTGACCCCGAACTCGGGCAGCGGGCCGCGGATCGGCTGGGAAACCTGGTCCGCGACTACGACGACATCACAAGCGGATCGGAGTACCTCGAGCGCTTCCCGGACGGCCCCTACGCGGGCGAGGTCGAGGAGCAGTTGAACCGGCTTGCGGACACGCTCTACAAGGAGATGCTCACCTACCAGGATCTCGGCGATGCGGCGAAAGCGATTGCGCGCGCCAACCAGATCCTCACTCATGCTCCCCACTCGCCAAGCGCCCAACGGATCAGTGACGAGCGGCTCGACGAGCACCTCGACGCGTAGCGGCCCGACCGGCCTGAGGCCGGGAGCGGTGCTCTGTCCCTCGAGCCGCGGTCGCTGCATCGGACTGTGGCTCGGCGCCGGCGTAGTCTTCCTCGCCGCGGCGCTGCCGGCCCGGCAAGAGACCGCCGAGCGGGAGGCGACCGCGGCCGTGGACACGATTCTCGCCGCCGTACAGACCGCCCGAAGCGCCGACGAGCTGGTCGAGGCACGCGAGCAGTTGCGTGCGCTGGTCCGGCGCTTTCCGCAGAGCGCGCACCCCAGGTCGGCGATCCGGGGCCGCGCCCTGGTCGAGGCAGCCGCGCTCGGCCGCCGCACTGGCGATGTGGCGGAAGCCGCCGGCGAGTTGCTGAGGGTGCTCGAGCGTGAGGCCCAGGGGGAGTGGACGCCGCGGGCCCACTTCGAACTGGGCGAACTGCTTCTGGGCCAGGGGGACTGGGAAGAAGCGGCCGACCATCTGCGCCTGGCGCGCGAGGGCTGGCTCCGTCGCGCCGCCGCCGATGGCGAGTCGCCGTCCCACCTCGCCGAAACGGATGACCCTGATCCACCGCCTGATCCTGCGGCCACTCGAAGGGCAGGCGCCCTGGCGCCGTTCCCGGCCCTACCTGCCCGAACAGGCCGGAATCGGGAAGCCCCGAGGCGTCGCCGCCGGCTTGGACGGCGAGCTCCTGGTCACCGAGCCGAACCGGGCGGCAACTCTCGATGCCGCCGGCATGCCGTCCTCGGCCCGCGACCTCCGCGGCGTCGTCCGCCCCAGCCATTCGGCCGGAGAAGACGCGGCCGTGATCACAGCCGACGGAGTAACCCGGCTCGCGGGGCTGGCGACGGTCTCCTTCACCCGCCCTCAGGGTGGCGCCCACCAGGACGGGTTCGGCAACTGGACGGTCCTCTCACGACGCACGGCGGAAGTGCTCCGCTACGACCCGGCCGGCAGACTGCTCGAGACTCTCCGGATCGGCACGATGACTCAGCCGATCGACCTGGCCGTAGGCGAAGACGGCGCGATCCACGTCCTGGACGCCGGTTCCCGCTCGCAGGCACCGTCCGTCCATCGCTTCAACGCCGACGGCAGGTTCGAGGAGTCGTTCCGCGCCGGATGGAAACGGCCGGTGGCGCTCGATGTCGACCCGTTCGGCAACCGGTACGTGCTCGACGCCGGCACGCTCCAGGTCCTGGTCTACGACCCGTTCGCAACGCCCATCGCCACGATCGGCCCCATCCTCCCGAGCGCCCAGGAGCTGCGGGCGCCGGAGGACGTCGCGGTCGACGCCCGGGCGCGCATCTTCATCGCCGACAGCCGGCTCGGCACCGTCCTGGTCGTGGAGTAACGATGGGTGCGTGCCGCCAGTTCGCGATTGCCGGGGGATTGCTGACGGCGGCCCTCGCGCTCTCCGGCCCCCTGCATGCGCAGCGCTTCGGCGTCCAGGAGATCGGCCGCAGCGATCTCGAGATCGAGCGCTCAAGCCGGCTGCCGCCGCAAACGACGGCCGCGCTCGCCGAGGCCGGCGATCTCTACGCGGAAGGCGACTCCGAGGGGGCGATTCCCGTCCTGCGGAGCGTGATCGACACGCTGGAGCCACTCGCCGCCGCCAGCGGCGACACGCGGGAACTCGCCGCCAACGACCAACGACTGTTCGAGACCCTGCGCACGGCCTGGCTCTACCTGGCCGCCGCCCACTGGACGCTGAGCGAACGGGACGCAGCCGACGAGGCCCTCGACCGGATCGTCCGCCTCGATCCCCTGTTCGAACTGGAGGCGGAAACGGCAGGCGACCAGTTGACCGATCGTCTGGAGCGCCGCAAGGACGAACTCGTCGGCCGGGTCTCCTTCCTTGTCCTGCCACGGGACGCCCGCATTCTGGTCGGTGGCGTGGAGTTCGAAAACGCGACGCCTCCGGAGACTCTTCCCACCGAAGAAGGCGGCGAAGAAGGCGAGGACGGGAACGGCGAAGACGCGCCCGACGACGACGGAGCGCCTGACTCCGGCGGAGTGGCGGACGCGGAGCCGGAACCGGAACCGTTCGAACCACCCGAGCCGAGTCCCATGCTGGTCGGTGACTACCTGGCCTTCGTTTCCCGTCCGGGCTTCCTGCCTACGACGGCAGCGTTCGCGATCGCCGGCGGGCGCGATCTCGAAGTCGAAGTCGAAATGGAGCGCGACAGCGCGGTCGTCCGGTTGCGTACCGCGCCGACCGGCGCCACGGTCCTCGTCGACGGCATCGAGCGCGGCCAAACGACCGGCCAGGCGGAACCCTGGTTCCTGCCGGACGGCGCGGCCTCGGAACATCCGCCCGAAGACTTCTCGCAGGAGCTCTGGATCGAGGACCTGGCACCGGGCCGCTACCGGATCAAGATCGAGAAGGACGGCTTCCGGAGCGTCGAGACCAGCCTGCAACTGCCCGACCTCCGGGACTACGACCTGCCGCCGATCGTTCTCGAGCGCGAGGAAGCGGTGATCGGTCTGGCGGGCCTGGCCGAAGGCGCGACGGTGCTGGGCAACGGCCGGGTCCTGCGCCCCGACCGGTCGAAGTCACCGCCGCAGGTCCGCCTGCCTCCCGGCGCCTACGACCTCTCGGTGACCCACGGCACCCTCGGTTACTTCGAGACCTCCGTGGTCGCCGAAGACCGGCGGCGGATCGACATCGAGATCGAACTCCGCCCCGCGCTCGTCTACCTCGGCGTTCTGGGCGACGATCCGGCCGGCGTCCGGGCGTTGGAGTCAGCGCTCGAGTCGTTCCGCGGCACCGGCGCCTACAGCGTGCTCGGGCGCGCCGGCGAAGGGGCCGCCGCCCTCGCCGAGGTGGGCCTCGACGCGGAGACACTGCGCGACCGTGAAACCGCCCGCCGGGAGCTGGACTGGAACGCGATCCAGGAACACGTCCAGACCAGACTGCCGGCGGCGCTCTACTTCCTCGCCGTCCTGAACGACGACCTGGTCGCCGACGCGGTCGACCTGTGGTGGTGGCCGGCCGCCCCCGGCCCGGCGCGGCCCGACGTTCGGACGGTGCCAATCGACGGCGGCCGCCTCGAGCGCGGACCGCTCGTGAGCCTTGCCCAGGCGCTCGATCCGGACCTCGGACGTCAGACGCCGCGGTTCGGCGCCGTCCTGATCGATTCGCTGAGCGCGGGCGTGCCCATCGTGGCCACGGTCGAACCCGGCGGACCCGCGGAGGAAGCGGGACTTGTGCCCGGGATGGAAGTCATCGCCATCGACGGAACGGCCATGTCCTCGACCCTGCAGTTGACATCGGTTCTCGAGGACCTGGAGCCCGGCGGCGTGGTCGAACTCGAGATCCAGGATCGGGACGCCGTCCTGGTTCTGACCGTCGAGCCCGAGTGGGGCTGGACCCGGCTCGACGTCAGGGACCCCGACCTGTTGCCCTCCGCCGCCGCCGCCCGGCTGCTCCAGGAGCTGGAGCGGAGCGGCGACATCCCGCGCTGGCTGCTCGAGTTCAATCTCGCCAACCTGCTCCTGGCGGGCGGCGACGCCCCGGCGGCCATCCGCAGCCTGCGCACGATCGACGCTCCCGGACGGTCAGGACTGGGCCGGGAGACGGTCCAGTACACGGTCGGCCTCGCGCTGCGGATGCTCAGCGACGAGGGCCAGGACGAGTACCGGGCGCGCGCGCGGGCCGTGTTCGAGGCCCTCGCCACCGCGGAACGCGGACGGCTTGAGTCCGACGCCGGGCCGAAGCTGGCCCCGCGGGCGCGCCTGCAGGCCGAAGCCCTGGCGGACAACTGATGCCGGCCAGGAGGCCGGCGCACCCAGTCTCTGCCGCGCAAGCTGTTGGCGGGCCGCGGCCCGATGTCCTGGTCGTCGGCGGTGGCCTGATCGGCCTGTTGATCGCCCGTGAGCTGATCCACGCCGGCGCCCGGGTCGAGGTCGTCGACGACCTCCGCGCCGGCGCCGCCTCACCCAACGCGGCTGGAATGATCGCGCCGATCGCGGAGAGCAGCGCCGATATCGCCTTCGCGAAGATGGCCCTCGTGTCGCGCGATCTCTGGACCGAGCTGGCTCCGGCCCTCGAGCAGGAAAGCGAAACTTCGATCGACTACGACCGCGCCGGCGCCATCCTGCCGGTTCTCGACGAGACCGGCCGCAAGGTGCTGGCCGGTATCCGGGAACAGGCCGAAGACCTTGGCGAACCGACCGCCGAGCTCGACCGCGCCGAGCTGCTCCGACTGGTGCCGGACCTTCGTCCGGGGATCGAGACGGCGCTGGCGCTGCCGGGCGAACACCGCGTCGACAACCGGCTCGCCGCCGAGGCGGCGGCGGCGGCCCTGCGCCGGCAGGGCGTGATCCTCCACCGGGCCACGATCGACAGCGTGGTCGAGGAGCCCGGCGGCGTCTCCGTCACGGGGGCCGGTTTCGCGGCCGCCGCGGACGCCGTCGTCGTTTGCGGCGGTGCCTGGACACCGGAGATCCACGGTCTCCCCACCCTGCCCATCCGTCCCGTCAAGGGCCAGATGATCGGCTTCGACCGGGTCGACTGGCCCTTTTCCGGCGCCATTCGAACTCCGTCCTTCTACGCCGTCCGCCGTGCCGGCGGCCGCCTGCTGATCGGCGCCTCGGTCGAGCACACCGGCTTCGACCTCAGCCTGAGCGACGAGGTCGGCAACGGTCTCGCCAGCGGGGCGGCCGAACTGCTGCCCGCACTGCGCGACCGCCGACCGGTCGAACACTGGGCTGGGCTTCGCCCGGGAACACCCGACGGATGGCCTCTCGTCGGCGCGCTTACCGACCGCCTCTACATCGCCACCGGGCACTTCCGCAACGGCATCCTGCTGGCACCGCTGACCGCCAGAATGATCACCCCGATGGTCCTCGGCCAAGCCCCGGACTCAACCGCGCCGGTCCCCGCCGCGATGCAACCGGGACGGTTTCACCAGCCAGCCCGATGACGGACGCGGCGGGTTCTCCCCCGATAGGGACTCTGGTACTGTCTGCCGCACCCTGAATCCGCCGGAAACCGGAGATTCCGGCACCTACTGGTCCGCACGAGGAAGCGTCCGATGACCCACATCATTTTTGAACCCTGCGTCGGCGTGAAGGACACGTCGTGCGTTGACGTCTGCCCGGTCGACTGCATCTACGACGATGACGACTGGGACATGCTCTACATCCACCCCGAGGAGTGCATCGACTGCGGGCTGTGCGTCGATGCGTGTCCGGTGCAGGCGATCCTGCCGCTCGAGGAGGTCCCGGAGGGCCAGGAGAAGTACATCGCTCTGAACTACACGATCTTCGGCTTCGACCCGCCGTAGACGGCCGGGATCAGCGACTGGCGAAAGGGGCGCGACGCAAGTCGCGCCCTTCGTGCATCTGGTGGCAAAGTTGAGTGTGATCGACTAAACTATCTGCCGAACCTGGGTCGCTAGCGCTCAGACCCACGGAACGGAGAACAGGTGGAATACAAGGACTACTACAAGACGCTGGGCGTCGCGAAGGACGCCTCGGCGCCGGATATCCAGCGGGCCTATCGAAAGCTCGCCCGCCAGTTCCACCCGGACGTGAACAAGGACCCGGGCGCCGAGGGCCGCTTCAAGGACATCGGCGAGGCGTACGAGGTGCTCAAGGACGAGGAGAAGCGCAGCAAGTACGACCAGTACGGCGCCGCCTGGCAGCGAGTTCAGTCCGAAGGCGCTCCCCCGCCCGGATGGGAGGACTTCCGCTTCAACTTCGGCGGTGACGGAGGCGGCTTCGGCGGCCGCGTCTCTGGTGACGCCTCCGGCTTCAGTTCCTTCTTCGACATGCTCTTCGGCGGCGCCGGCCCGCAGGGGTTTCCCGGCGGAGGTCGCCCCGGAAGCTGGAGCCGGCCCCGTCGCGGCCGCAACCACGAGGTCGCGCTGCCGCTCAGCCTCGAGAACTTGGCCGAGGGCGGTCCGCGAGCGATCGAGTTCCTGGACCGTTCGACCGGCCGGACCCGGCACCTGGAGGTGAATGTTCCGGAGGGCGTACTTCCCGGGCAATCGATCCGGCTCAGCGGCCAGGGTGGAAAGGGGTTGGGCGCGCCGGACGGCGATCTTCTGCTCAAGGTCGAAGCCCTGCCGCACCCGATCTTCCGCCGTCGCGGGCGCGACCTTCACTGCGACGTGCCGGTGGCGCCCTGGACCGCGGCGCTGGGCGGGAAGGTGCGAATTCCGACCCTCGCCGGGCACGCGGAGGCACAGCTCCCGCCCGGCTCGTCGACCGGCCGGAAGATGCGCCTGCGCGGTCGCGGACTGCCCGATCCCAAGGGCCCGAACGGCGATCTGCTGGCGGAAGTCCAGGTCGTCGTGCCCAAGGTGCTCACGGAGGAGGAACAGGCGCTCTTCGAGCAACTCCGGGAGACCTCCGAATTCGAACCATCCGGTGACGCCTCCGGCACCGGCGACGGAGAACGCTGACCACTCTGAGAACGACAGGAGCCTCTGAAAGCAACAGGAGAATGGCAACGATATGGACCCGAACAAGCTGACGATCAAGTCCCAGGAAGCCCTGACCGGCGCCCAGGATCGGGCGCGGCGTCTCGGCCACCAGCAGGTCGGCAGCGAGCATCTGCTGCTCGCGCTGCTCGACCAGCACGACGGTCTGGCGCCACGGCTGCTCCAGCGCCTCGACATCGACCCGGCCGCGCTCAGCGCCGGAGTCCAGGCCGACCTCGAGCGCAAGCCGAAGGTCACCAGCGGCGCCGGTGAACTCGGCAAGATCTACGTCACGACCGACCTGGAGCAGCTCCTGCTCCGGGCCGAGGACGAGGCCAGGTCGCTCAGCGACGACTACGTGTCGGTCGAACACCTGCTGCTCGCGGCAGCCGAAGGCAAGGACGGCGCCGCCAGGGCGCTGGCCGAGGCCGGCCTCTCCCGGCCGCAGCTCCTGGAGGCGCTCAAGGCCCTGCGCGGAGCACAGCGCGTGACGAGCAACAACCCGGAGACGTCCTACGAGGCGCTCGAGAAGTACGGCGTCGACCTGGTCGCCCAGGCGCGGGCCGGCAAGATGGATCCGGTCATCGGCCGCGACTCGGAGATCCGCCGGGCCATCCGGATCCTGTCCCGCAAGACGAAAAACAACCCGGTGCTGATCGGCGAACCGGGGGTCGGCAAGACGGCGATCGTCGAGGGACTGGCCCAGCGCATCGTCCGCGGCGACGTGCCGGAATGGCTCAAGGATCGCAGCGTCTTCTCGCTCGACCTCGGAGCCCTGCTCGCCGGCGCCAAGTACCGCGGCGAGTTCGAGGAGCGGTTGAAGGCCGTGCTGACCGAGATCGCCCAGAGCGAGGGACGCATCCTGCTGTTCATCGACGAGGTTCACAACATCGTCGGCGCCGGCCGCACGGAGGGCTCCACCGACGCCGGCAACCTGCTCAAGCCGATGCTCGCGCGGGGCGAACTCCATTGCATCGGCGCGACCACCCTGGACGAGTACCGCAAGTACGTCGAGAAGGACGCGGCCCTCGAGCGGCGGTTCCAGCCGATCCTCGTCGACGCGCCGTCGGTCGAGGACACGGTGTCCATCCTGCGCGGCCTGCGCGAGCGCTTCGAGGTTCACCACGGCGTGCGGATCCAGGACAACGCTCTGGTCGCCGCGGCCACCCTCTCCGACCGCTACATCTCCGACCGGTTCCTTCCCGACAAGGCGATCGACCTGGTCGACGAGGCCTGCGCCCTGATCCGCACGGAGATCGACTCCCTGCCCGCTGAACTCGACGAAGTGACCCGCCGCGTGATGCGGCTCGAGATCGAGGAGGCGGCGCTGACCAAGGAGACCGACAAGTCGAGCCAGGCGCGCCTGCAGACGCTCAGACGTGAACTCGCGGACCTGCGGACCCGCGACGCGGCGATGCGCAGCCAGTGGGAGAGCGAGAAAGCGGCGATCGACGACGAACGGAAGGTGCGCGAGCAAATCGAACAGGTGCGGCGCGAGATCGAGGTCGCCGAACGCAACTACGACCTGAACCGCGCCGCCGAGCTGCGGCACGGCGTCCTCCCCGACCTGACGGCGAAGCTCGAGAGCCAGGAGCAGGCGGAAGGCGCGGCCGACGCCTCGGGCCGGCTGCTGCGGGAAGAGGTGACCGACAACGAGATCGCGGAGATCGTCTCCAAGTGGACCGGCGTCCCTGTCACCCGCCTGGTCGAGGGCGAGCGCGAGAAGCTGCTGCGCCTGGACGAGATCCTGCACCGGAGGGTGATCGGCCAGGTGGCCGACGCGGTGATCCGCGCCCGCTCGGGAATCAAGGACCCACGCCGCCCGATCGGCTCCTTCCTCTTCCTCGGCCCCACCGGCGTCGGCAAGACGGAACTCGCCAAGACGCTGGCGGAGGCGCTCTTCGACACCGAGGACAACATCGTCCGCATCGACATGAGCGAGTACATGGAGCGGCACACCACCTCACGGCTGGTCGGAGCCCCGCCCGGCTACGTCGGCCACGAGGACGGCGGCCAGTTGACCGAGGCGGTGCGGCGCAAGCCGTACGCGGTCGTCCTGTTCGACGAGATCGAGAAGGCGCACCGCGACGTGTTCAATGTGCTCCTGCAGATCCTCGACGACGGCCGGATCACCGACTCCCAGGGACGCACCGTCAACTTCAAGAACACCGTCGTCATCATGACCTCCAACCTGGGTTCGCCCCACCTGCTGGAAGGCGTCACGACCGCTGGCGAAATCACGGACGCGGCCCGGGACGCCGTGATGACCGAGCTGCGCCACAGCTTCCGGCCCGAGTTCCTCAACCGGATCGACGAGGTCGTCCTGTTCTCGCCGCTCACCGTGTCGGAGATCGAGCAGATCGTCGGCCTGCTGACGGCCGACCTCGAGAAGCGCCTCGCCGACCAGGGGATCGGGCTCGAACTGACCCCGGCGGCCCGCGAGTTCACGGCCCGCGCCGGATACGACCCCGTCTACGGCGCCCGGCCGCTCAAGCGCTACCTCCAGCGCGAGGTCGAAACCCGGCTGGGACGCGCCCTGGTCGGCGGCGACATCGGCGCGGGAGACCGGGTCGTGATCGACGTCGAAGGCGGTAGCCTCTCGATCCGAACCGAGTCCGCGTCCGCCTCGGCCGAAGCCGCGAGCGACGGCAACCGCGCCGCCTGAACCCACTCCAACCCCGCCGCAACTCCCGCCGCAATCCTCCAGACTGGGCGGGCCGACGCCAACACCGACCAGGAGCCGCAATGAAGCTCTACGCCTTTCAGGGCTACCGCTACAACTCCGCCAGGCTCGATGCCGCACCTCAGGCGGCGCCGCCGTTCGACCAGATCGACGAGGCCCTGCGCGACCGCCTGCACGCCCAGTCGCCGCACCAGTTCTCCCGGGTGACGAAGCCCGTGGCGCGTGACGGCGAGACACCGCACGAGCACTCGGCCGCGCTCCACCGGGAGTGGCTGGGGAACGGCGTCGTCGAGCGCGATGAGACTCCCTCGCTCTACCCGTACGCGATCACCCAACCCGACGGCTCGAGCCGTCTCGGCCTGTGCGCCCTCGTCGGCGTCGAGCCGGGACGCGAGAGGGACCTCTGGCCCCACGAACAGACGGTCGCCAAGTCGATCGCCGAGCGCCTGGCCCTGCTCCGGCTCACGCAGATCGACATCGAACCCGTGTTCTACCTCGCCGAGGACGACGGCACCCTGGAACGCCTGCTGAGCGAAGACTGCAGCGGCGCCGCGGGCGACGCCCTGGTCCGTCACACCGACCCGTGGACCGGCGACATCCACAGCCTCTTCCGGATCACCGAACGCCGCGACGCTCAAGGGTGCCCGCGCCGCGATCGCCGACGGCCACCACCGCACCCAGGTCGCCCAGACCTACGCCGCCGAGGAGGGGGCAAAGGGCGGCACCGCCGCGGCCTGCAAGATGGTCGTCCTCACCAGCCTGGCCTCCGCGAACCTGCGGATCGACCCGGTCCACCGCGCCATCCGCGTCCCGGTCGACCGCGAGGCGATGTCCGCGTTGCCGGCGCGCCGCGAGACCCTGGAAGCGACCGCCGGCAAGGACATCGCCGCCCGCGTCGCTGCCGCGACGCAACCCGCCCTCGCCGTCTGGTTCCAGGGCGATCCGTCGCCCGAACTGTGGACCCTCGACGCCCCGGCCGCGCCCGCCGACATGCCCGGCCGCAAGGCCGACCTGCCGGCCTCCCTGCTCCACCACCACCTGCTGAAGACCGCCGGCGTGCCGATCGAGTCCGCCACCGACGGCAGCATCGCCTACGAAGCCGACCCGGACGACATCATCGCCCTGCTTGAGAGCGGCGCCGTCACCGCCGGCGTCTTCCTGCCGCCGATGACGCCGAAGCAGTTCGCGCTGGCCACCGAGGACGGCGACCTGCTACCGCCGAAGTCGACCCGGTTTCTGCCGAAGCTCGTGTCAGGGCTGGTTTGGTGCGGGCATGATGCGGAGATCGTTGAGGGTTGATCTCTCAGTCCAGGAACCGGTGGCTGCCGTCACAGTGCGGCATCTTGTCGCTCCGCTTGCACTGGCAGAGCGCGACCCGGCGGTCCTCCTCCAACGTGAGGCGCATCGGCTCGAACTCCGTGCCGCGGTGAGAGCCGTCGCAGAACGGCTGATTCTCCGACCGGCCGCACCGGCACCACCAGTAAGTCCCGGCCTCCAGTTCGATCTTGGCGGGCACTCGGGCCGCGATGCGGGGTTCGGTCATCGGCGTGGCTCCTTTGTCAGGGGGAGGAAGGAGACGGTACAGGGTACCGGAACAGGGGTCGCTCCCGTCACGACCCGACCACCCTGCATCGGTCACCGTCATCTTGACAGTAGACTGGTCACCGTGTCGGATCCCGGACGACCCGGCCACCAACAACGACCTGACGACTGCACTGCACAACGATCATGAGCCTGCACGCGACAGCTAGCCAACCCGGCCGCTGGCGGCGGTTCTGGCGGCCGTCAACCGTTTCCAGTGGCCGCCAAGCCCAGGTTGCGAACCTGCGCTGGCGCGACCTGCTGAACCGCCGCGACGCCCTGATCCTTGACATCGCGCAGACACGGGCAGCCGGCCGCTCCGCCACGGTCCTGATCGCGCTGATCGACACGACCGGCGCGGCTCGGTTTGCGGCGAGGTTCGCGGCCATTGGAGGGCTGCTGCCTCGTGTCGCGGTCGCCGGCGCCGGAACAAGTACAGCGGAAGTCGCAACCGCCCACGGCCCAGCCGACAACCTGCCCGGGGGCGCCAACGCCCTGCCCTGGTCCGAGGTCCACGACCCTCTCGTCCAAACGCTCGAGGCCGCCGGCGTCGTTCTGGCCTGGGACGCCCCGTCGAAAGCTCGACTTCTCGCCCGGACCGCCCGGAAACACGGCCTGCCCGCGACACCGGTACCGTGGCGCGACCTCCGCGCGGAGTACCGGAGACTGGGCTACCTGAACGACAGCCTGACGAGCGCCACCAGGCGCCGAGCCGGCGGCCGTGCGACTCCGGGAACGCTGGCCTCGTGCCATCGGCTACTCGCGGTCATGAACGCCTGCGGCAACTGAGCCCACCTAGTCGCCCGCAGGAACTGTCGGGCATAGTCGGCTCGGCGCGGCAGCTTGGCCCGTTTACTGGCCGCCGGCTTCTTCAAGCTCCGCAAACACCTCGTCCGCGCTGGCGAACCGCGCGCTGCGCTTCTCCACCATCTCGTCCACCTCGGCCATGGCGTGGCGGGTCCGCGCGTTCGGCACCTTGAGCTCGAGCGGGAAGGCCTGATCGACGGCGATGCGGTGGAACAACAGCCGCACGGCCTCCGAAGCCGTCAGTCCCATCGCTGCGAGCGCTGCCGTCGCCTTCTGCTTCATCTCGGTGTCCATCCGGACGTGCAACATCGAACTCTCCGTCGTCATTCGAGCTTCCCGTATCGCATCTGCGAGACAGTCTCGCATGCTGGCGCGTCCCGGTCAATCGGAAACGACTCAGTCCAGGAACCGGTGGCTGCCGTCGCAGTGCGGCATCTTGTCGCTCCGCTTGCATTGGCAGAGCGCGACCCTGCCGTCCTCCTCCAGGGTCAAGCGAATCGGTTCGAACTCCGTATCCCGGTGGGAGCCGTCGCAGAAGGGCTGGTTCTGCGACTCGCCGCAGCGGCACCACCAGTAGGTCCCGGCCTCCAGTTCGATCTTGGCGGGCACACGGTCTGCGATACGGGCTTCACTCATCGCGCTTGCTCCTCAATTCCGAGTCTGAACAGACCCCGCACGCAGCCGCCGGCAACGACGAGCTTCACCGCCCTCGAGGTCGAAATTGACGGTCAGCCTGTAGTCGAACGCGACCCGTTCTCCACCGAGGGCGGCCGGCCGAAACCTCCACTGTTCTGCCGCGGCAACGGCGGACTCCGATAGTTCGGGCAAGCCCTGGAGAACGTGGACCCGGCGCGGGTTCCCGTTTCGGTCGATATCCAGCTCCAGATGAACCGCACCCTCGATACAAGCCCGGCGGGCAAAGTCGGAGTAGACGGGTGCCACGGACTTCGTCTGCACGGGTCCCTCAAAGGCCCGAGCGACGTCGAGCGCCCTCAGGCCCTCGGGAAGGACAACCGCATCCATCGCGGCCAGACTCGCCTGGATCGCACTCAGCGCTCCCACCCGCGTGGCCTGAGCCAGGTCCAAGTCCGGCGTTTCCACACCGCCCCGACGACCGGTATGACCATTTTCATCCGCCGCCGGTGATTCACTCGCCTGCACGCGGCACAGCTCGCTCACGACAGACGGGTCCTTCAGCTTGGCCGTACCTTCGGCGAGAGACTCGGCGAACGGGCCCACGACGCCGGCTTGGTAGACCCGCGCCGCCTGAAGCAGTTGAGTCTCGGCACGCGCCAGCAGCGCCTCGGCCTCTGGCAGCACTCCCTCGACCGCTTCCAGCTCCTGCCGAGCCGAGGCAACCGCCTCGCGCGCCTCGTCCGGGTTGAACGACTCGACCAAGCCGACGATTCGACGAATCCTGCTGCCGGCACTGTGCCCGGACCTGACGGTCTTCTCCGTCCACGCAGTCTCGGGGTCCTCGCCACAGAAGCCGATGAGCGGGACACTCAGGCCTTCGGTGGTTTCCCGCGATGGCATCGCAAGGTCGTTGGATATCCGGCCGGCGTGCGCGATCGCGTCAAGCACCGGCTCCAGATCACTCTTTCTCCCGAGCAGGCCATCGGCCGCGTCGACATCCTCGAAGGCGATCCTGAGCAGTCCCGTGACGTTCCGCTGGCTCGCCTCCATGCTGCGGATGAGGTCCGCAGGCACGAGGACCATCCTCGGCGGATCTGCCGGTTGCCGGGCCGTGGCGGAGACGGTCGAGAGGCCGGCCGCCACGAACACGAACCAAGCCAGGCCAGTCCTTCCGGCCCGCCGCCGGATTCCGGTCACTGCCACGGATCCTCCGGCCGCCGGACTCTGTTGGCACACTCGGCCGACCCCAGACGAATAGTTGACCTCGACGGGCCGGCCGCGGAGCGTGGCCGGCTCGAATCTCCATCGACTCACCGCGTCGACAGCGGCGTCGGTCAGGCCTGGCAGCGGCCTGAGCACGGCGATGTCCACCACGCGTCCCTCCTTCGAGATCACGGCCTGGAGGATCGTGCTCCCTTCGATACAGGCCTTCTGCGCGCGTCTCGTGTAGCGCGGCTTCACCTCCTTGAGCTTGCGTGGCGCGATCACGTCGCCGTCGATGAACCTCGGAACGCCGTCCAACTCGGCCGGCGGGACCGTCACTGCCTGAACAACCTCGAGCGCGTTCCTCAACGCGGCCGAGGCCGCCTCCCTGCGGAGCCTCTTCTGCGTTGACCGGCGCCGCCGTGGCTGAGACTGGCGCGGAAGACGCGCAGTTTCGCTCCGCCTCGGCCGGATCCGTCACGCTGCCTCGCGCCTTGACGATGGCGTCGGCAAAGGGAAGCAACACCCTGCGGCTGTACAGGTCGAGGGCCTCGGCGAGCCGTTGCCGCGCCAGGGTCAGGCTCTGTCGCAACTCGTCCCTGTCCTTGCCCTTGCCCCTGCTCTTGCCAGGAGAGTCCGCATTCAGGCTGGAGATCATCGCTTCCACCGTCCCATGAGCTGGTTCCAGCCGGAACGCGGCCAGGGCTTGCGACAGCGCCTCCACCTGGTGCCGCGCCAGGGCCACGGCGGCACGGTCCTCCTCCGACAGCGGAGCGCCAGCGACCTCGGCGCAAAGCGCCGCCAGGGGGAGGGAGAGGCCGTCGGCCACCGCGACCGCCGCGAAGCTCTCCGAAAGAGAGCGTGATCGAGCGGAGGCAGTCTCGATGTTGGTCAGAAGCGGTCCAAGGCTTCGTTCCCCGACACGCGGAGCGATTGCCAACTCACCACGCGCCTGGCCCACGAGCACCGTGATCCTGTTCTGGCTCTCGACCAGCGCAGCCATCTGCGGCGCCGGGACCAGAGTGAGCCTGCCGGGCTCCTGGGCCGGAAGAGGCGACGCCGCCCACAGACTGGCGACCGCCAAACCACACGCAAGTCCCCTGCCCACGGTGCCCACCTACTCGCCCGCCACGGCGGCCAACGCCGCCAGCCGTGCCGCCTCGAACTCGTCACCGGGGTTCCACGCCGGGAGTTCGGGATTCTCGGAAATCGCGCGGGCGCAGGCGAGGCCGAGTTCGACGTCGTCGACCATGCCTTCGAGGTTCCAGTCCCCGCTGTACTCGTCGGAGACCTGGTGGTAGATGTTCTCGGTCCAGGCCTCCAACTGCTCGTGGCCCCAGCCTTCGGGGCGGTCGATGAAGTCGGTGCCGTTGTCCAGGTAGATCGCCGGCACGCCGATGCGGGCGAAGTTCAACTGGTCGGAGCGGTAGAAGAAGCCGCGGTCCGGGAACTGGTCGGGCAGCACGCTGCGGCCCTGTTCGGCCGCGGCCGCTTCGACGACGGCGTCGAGGCTGGACTTGCCGTAGCCGATGTAGGTCACGTCGCGGGTGCGGCCCCACTGGTTGCCGCCGTCGTAGTTGATATTCGCGGCCATCTTGCCGGGCGGCACCGTGGGGTGAGCGGCGTAATACTCGGATCCGAGCAGGCCCTGCTCCTCGGCGCCGACCAGGGCGAACAGCATGGAGCGGCTCGGTCCGGGCTTCTGCGCTGCCAGCTCGCCGGCGATCGCGAGCACCTGGGCGACGCCGGCCGCGTTGTCCAGGGCGCCGTTGTAGATCCGGTCCTCGAGACTCTCGTCCGGCGAGATTCCGATGTGGTCGTGGTGGGCGGTGAAGACGATCCACTCGTCGGCGAGTTCCGGGTCGCTGCCGGGCAGGGCGCCGAGCACGTTGGCGGTCTGCTCGCTGGTCACCGTGTTCGTCAGCGAAAGGCTGGTGGACAGGCCCAGCGGCACCGGCACGAAGTCGGCGCTGCGGGCGGATTCCAGGGTCGCGTCGTAATCGACGCCGGCCAGCGCGAAGAGCCGCCGGGAAGCCTCCTCCGTCAGCCAGGCGTTGATCTGGGTGCGAGGCTCGCCTTCCGCGGGGAGCTCGAACTGTGGGCCGGTCCAGGAGGTCTGCACGACCTGGAACGGGTAGCCGGCCGAAGGGGTCGTGTGGATGATGATCGCACCGACCGCGCCCTGAGCCGCCGCGCTCTCGTACTTGTAGGTCCAGCGGCCGTAGTAGAGGCGGCGGTCGCCCTCGAACAGGTCCGGATCCCAGTCCGGATCGTTGTTCATCATGACGAGCACCTTGCCGGCGAGATCCGCGTCGCCGTAGTCGTCCCAGCCGTACTCGGGCGCCTGGATGCCGTAGCCGACGAACACGAGCTCGGCGTTCTCGATCGCGGCCTGTTCCGACTGGACGCCGCTGTGGGCGATGAACTCGTCCCAGAACGCGAACTCCACGCTGTCGCCGCCGCTGGAGTGGAACGTCCAGGTCTCGGGCACCGCCGCGTCGATGCCGACGATGTCGAAGGGCTGCTCCCAGCTACCGTCGGCGGCCGCGGGTTCGAGACCCATGCCGGCCATCACGTCGGCGATGTACTGGCGCGCCATCACGTCGCCGGCCGTGCCGGGGCCGCGGCCTTCCATCGCGTCGTCGGCCAGGTCGGCGATCCAGGTGTCGAGTTGGGTTGCGGTATCGGGGGCCGGAGCGGGTGCGCTGCAGGCGCCGAGGACGCAGAAGAGAACAGAAAACGCAAATGCGAGAGATCGTTTGGTCATTCGGGAATCGTAACGCGCCAACTGATAGATTGTTGGCTATACGACATGCCCGCGACGAAGACCTTGAGCCGGCCGGCCGCGGTGTCCGAGAGTGAGCGGACACTGGACCGCTATCTGGATGGTCTGCTGGTCGAGCGGGGCCTCTCCCAGCACACGGTGGACGCCTACCGGCGCGACCTTCGCCGGCTGACGAGCAACCTGGAGGATGACGGCGGCGACCTGTTGATCGCGGACGTGAACCAGCTCGGCCGTCACCTCAGGCGACTGCGCCGGGAGGGGCTGTCGCCGCGCTCGATCAGCCGCGCCCTCGTTTCGATGCGCCGGTTCTACGCGTTCCTGGTGGGCGAAGGCGACCGCGACGACAACCCGGCGGTCAATCTCTACCCGCCGCGCCTGCCACGACGTTTGCCCAAAGTGCTGAGCCAGGAGCAGGTCGAGGCTCTGCTCCGCGCTCCCGACACCGGCCGGCCGCCGGGGGTCCGCGACCGGGCGATGATCGAGCTGCTCTACGCCACCGGCCTGCGGGTCAGCGAGATGGTCGGCCTCGAACGGAGCCAGCTCCAGCTCGACGCGGGCTTCCTGATCGCGTTCGGCAAGGGGGCCAAGGAACGGGTCGTGCCGGTGGGCGAGTCGGCCGAGACCTGGCTCAACCGCTACCTGGGGGAGGTGCGGCCGGTGATGGCGAAAGGCCGCCACGATGTCGTCTTCGTCAGCTATCGCGGCAGCGGACTGACCCGGCAGGGGTTCTGGAAGCTGCTCAGAAACTACGGCCGGGGCGCCGGCATCCCCGACCTGTCGCCCCATGTGCTGCGTCACAGTTTCGCCACCCACCTGCTGGAGCACGGCGCCGACCTGCGCGCGGTCCAGGTCATGCTCGGCCACGCGAACATCACGACGACGCAGATCTACACCCACATCCACGAGCACCGGCTGCGGTCGCTGTACGACAGGTATCACCCGCGGGCGCGGTAGGGGCGGCATGACTCGGGCTGGCGGCGTGACCCGGAATGCCGGCCAGAACCCGGGTGGCGCGCTCCGCGCCCCCCGTGCACCAGTCCGTGGGCCCGGCCGCGGGGGCACGGATGGCCGGCCGGCGCCCCCAGGGGTCAAAGCCCGAGGCCGGACGCGGCCGATGAAGTTCACCGTCTCCCGGTAGGGCGGTACCCCGTCGTGGGCATCGACGGCCCCCTCGCCCGCGTTGTAGCCCGCCAGCACGCGGGGCAGGTCGTCCTCGAACCGGCGACGCAGCCAGGTCAGGTACCGGGCCGCGGCGAGCACGTTGCGCGCAGGTTCGTACAGCTCCCGCGCCGGAACGCCGAAGCGCTCGGCGGTCGCGGGCATGAGCTGGAGCAGGCCCCGGGCGCCCTTCGACGACACCGCGCCGGGATCGTAGGCTGACTCCGCCCGCGCCATCGCGGCCAGCAGATCGGGGTTCAACTCATGCTCGCGACCGATCTCGAGGAACAGTTCGCCGTAGGGGACGGCCGGCGCGGTCTGTCCGGGCCGGTAGCCGAGCGAGAAGCCGGCCTCCGGTGGCGGCTCGGGTGGCGGCGGCTCCTCGACGATCTCGTCGTCGACGATGCGCTCGACCTGCATCAAGGGCAGGGTGACCGAACCGCCCTTCTCCAGCGTCAGCCGGATGCGCTCGGCGTTCGTGCCCGGCTCGTCGAGGAGTTCCCACGCGGTCACGCGGTAGCGGTAGCCGTTGGTCAGAACGGCCAGTTCCGCTCCGGCCGCGGAGGTGCACAGGACCAGGACAACGGCCGCCGCAGCGACCCGCGAGCCCGCCCTCACGCGCCCCCCGGTCAGGCGCCGGCCGCGGTCATGAACTCTGGCGCAGCGGGACTCTCCATCGCTCCGGCTTCCGGTTGATAGCGCATCACGACCAGGGTCAGATCGTCCTGGGCCCCCGCGCCGTCGGTATGCCGCCTCATCTTCGCGAGAATCCGGTCGCACACCTCCTTGGCGCTGCCGGCTGATCCCTTGAGCGAGTCTCTCGTCCGGTCGTAGCCGAACGGTTCGCCGTCGCCGCCAGGAGCCTCGATGAAACCGTCCGACAGCCAGACGAGGACATCTCCCGCCTGCAGCTCGATGCGCCGGAAGCCGTAGTCCTCGCCCAGTGCCCCGAGCGGCGTGCCCGGCAGCAGGATCTCCTCCACTTCGTTCCGCCGCAGCAGGTAGGCCGGAGGATGCCCTGCATTCGTCATGTCGACGACGCCCGCGGACAGATCGATGAGCGACAGACTCGAGGTCACGAAGGTGCGGTCGCCGCCGGAACGTACGAGTCGATCGAGTGCCGACAGGATCTCCCGCGGCGGCTTGCCCTCCTCGACCAGGGTCAGAAGCCCCGCCTTGAGCATCGCCATGCGCAGACCCGCCGAGAGACCGTGACCAGCGACATCCGCGATGACAACCGCCAGTCGATCGCTCTCGCCGCCGTCCTCCGCGGGTAGCCGAACGATGTCGAAGTAGTCGCCGCCGATCGCCGCCGAGGGCTCGAAGTAGGTGGCGAACTCCACGCCTTCGGCCTGCAGGCTGCGGCCCGGAATCAGGCTCTTCTGGACTTCGCGGGCGATCTCGAGTTCCTGCTCCAGGGCGTGCTTCGCGGCTCGCTCGGCGACCAGGCCCTCCAGGCTCTCCGCCATCTCGTTGAACGAGGTCTGCAGGGCGCCGATCTGGTCCCGGCGGCGCACTGGGATGCGGGCAGAGAAGTCACCCGCCTGCAGCTTCCCGGTCGCCGCACTCAGCCGGTTCACCGCGCGACTGAGCCCGAGAATCATGAACATGGCCATGACCGTCGCCGCGATGAAGACGTCGAACAGCAGGAAGGTGGCGATGCCGAACGCGATCCAGCCGAGACTGTCGACCTGGCCGGATGAGGAGAAAAGGTGTCGAAACACGATCCGCTGGGTGGCGGCGAGCGATGCCGATACCGGCGGCGAGACCGGTTCGCCGCTGGCGAAGGCGTGCAGCGGTCCGGCCATTTCGACGCCGACGATGGTGAACGGCGAGCTGGCGCCCAGGGACTCGAAGAAGGCCTCGCGTTCCTCACCGCCGCGGGTCCGCGCCAGCGGCTGGAGCACGAACTGGGCATTCGGGATCTGAACCGTCCATTCCGTGCCGTCCGTCTCCCCCTGGCGCCGGAGCCGCGTCCAGACATCGCTCCGGCGGCTCAACTCCCGTTCCAGCAGGCCCCCGACTTCGGGATCGTAGAAGGCCAGCACCGCCGACGTCCCGCGTCGAAAGCCCGCCGCCAGGGTTGCCGAACCGTCGGGCAGCACGACCAGCTCAGGGACCTTGCTACGGCGTTGCTGGCGGTCGAACTCGCTGTCGGATTCCAACCACTCCGGGAAGGTGGCCGGCGCCCTCGGGTCCCCGGCCGCCAGTGCGCCTCCCTGGTAGTAGGCCAGCGCCGCGCCGTCCTGCGTGGTCGGCAGGCCGGAGGGATCGAAGAGGCCCATCTCGAGAGGCTGGATGAGGAAGGCGGAGACCGCCTCGAGTTCCTCGTGGAGGCCGATCGCCGCGTCGCGGTACAGGTGACCGAGGAAAAACCCGGACAGCAGATAGGCGGAGACGGTCACCAGCACCAGGCTGAGCAGGAAGGGCAGCAGGCCCAGCAGGACGTAACTGAAGGCCAGGCGACGGCCGACGCGCCACAGAATCCGGCGCTGCAGCCAGACGAAAGCCACCCACGCGAACACGGCCCCCACCACGGTGACGACGGTGCCGGCCAGCAGGTCCAGAACCAGCGGCGAGTCCAGCGAGAGGACGGTGATCGAGCCAGCCAGGGCGAGAAGCAGCCCCAACGACCAGGCGCCTCGGCGCCATGGCCTCCTTGGATTCGGTCTGTTCTCGCGACTAGGCACTCAAGTCTCTCGCCAACGCGCGGGGCAGCGTCATGGTACTATTCGCGGCCTCACCACCCCGCGGACGGAGGCCGGACCGCCCGCGCTGCGTGGCGGCGGTTTAGATCCGCGTTCAACAGCGCCCGTCCACATCGCAAGAGACGAACATGACCCTCCCGATCGCAGGGCAGACGGCCGCCGGTAGAGCCACCGAAGCAACCGTCTCCGATGTCGTCATCCGCTTCGCCGGTGACTCCGGCGACGGGATGCAGCTTACCGGCACGCAGTTCACGAACACCTCCGCGCTGATCGGCAACGACCTGTCGACGTTGCCGGACTTCCCGGCCGAAATCCGGGCGCCCGCCGGCACCCTGGCTGGCGTTTCCGGCTTCCAGGTCCGCATCGCCGACCACGACATCCATACTCCCGGCGACGCCCCGGACGTGCTGATCGCGATGAACCCGGCGGCCCTCAAGGCGAACCTGCGCGACCTCAAGGACAACGGGGTGATCATCGTCAACACGGACGAGTTCACGCCACGCAACGTGAAGCGGGCCGGCTACGAGGCGAATCCACTCGAGGACGACAGCCTGAACGCGTTCCGGCTCTATCAGGTCGGCCTGACGACGATGACGCGGCGCGCCCTGGAGGACAGCCCGCTCGACGTCCGCTCCAAGGACCGGTGCAAGAACTTCCTGGCCCTGGG